>NZ_FQWP01000029.1:0-30806 GCF_900129715.1 Fibrobacter sp. UWH9
ATGGATTTGTATAATTTTGACATGGGCTTTTTTCTTCTGTTTTTTTTGGCGATTAAATTTTAGAAAATAGCCCATTTTTTGTTTAATTTAGGCGAATGTCAACAAAAAAGGGTGGCGAAGCCACCCACACATGTTGATGAAGAGCCTTCTTTTTTTACCCGAGACCTCTGGGACGTCAGCAGTTTTTCGGATTGCGGGTGGTCCTGCTGGTGGCCATGATCTTTTTTTCGGCGCAGTTGTTCCGGCAGGGGTACGATGCTCCCATCGCCCAATATTTGCATTGCCTGAATTTGCCTGTCCATGAAACGGGGCATATCGTATTCGGCATTTTCGGAAAGCCTGTGGTGACTTCCCTTGGGGGCAGCCTTTTTCAGATTATCATGCCCCTGGTGTTTTGCTTTGCGTTGTGGATCAAGCCCCGCGACTTGATGGGGGCTTCGGTGGGTCTCTGGTGGGCCTTCGAGAATTTTATCGATGTGGCGCCTTATATCGATGACGCCCTGCATATGCGCCTGATGCTGATTAGCGGCGGTACCGGAGCCGAGGCTCCTTATGGATTCCATGACTGGAATTTTATTTTGTCTGAAACAGGGCTGCTGCTGAAACACGACAAGATTGCCGACGTGGTCTATACCATGGGTTATGCAGGGATGGTGCTGTGCTGCCTTTGGGCGGCCTGGTCGCTGTTCTATTACTTCAAGTACCAGCGGGTTTGAAAGTGGTTGGGGCTGTCAAAGAGAACCGCAAACGAAAGGGGCGGCGCAAGTCCAGGAAGCCCATGACCCGTTCCCAGATGATGGGGGCGGTCCATTCCGAGGATACCAAGCCCGAGGTGAAGGTGCGTCGTGCACTTTTTCAGTCGGGGTTCCGCTATCGCCTGCACCGTCGCGACTTGCCCGGTACGCCGGATATCTTCGTGCAGAAATACGGGGTGGCCATTTTCGTGAACGGCTGTTTCTGGCATCAGCATGGCTGCAAGCTTACCAGTCGCCCTAAGTCCAATTCCGATTTCTGGAATGAAAAGTTCGACAACAATATGGCCCGTGATATCAAGACCCGCCATCAGCTATCCCTGATGGGGATCCGCGTGGCGGTGGTCTGGGAATGCTCCCTCCGTGACGACTCACACCGCGGCACTTCCCCCGATGACCGTATGGGTGCGGCCCTTACCCTGGAACGGCTTATGACATTCATCAAAAGCGATGAAGAAACCATCGAGCTTTAGGGTCGGACTTAGCTTTTACACGAAAACTTATTATATATTACTTACAGAAAATTAGTGTAAGGTTGGTGTGTGACTGTCCGCTCCTGTAAATATCGAAGTTTTGTTTTGACCTGTGTAATTGCGCTGCTGGGCCTTGTTTTGGGCGTTTCCAGCACTTTTGCAGAGGAATTTGATGCCTCTTCCACAAATCAGGCTAAGGTTGTGACTGTTGGTTACTATTCCAGCAAGCATTTCCAGGAAGGTATGGCCGACAGTTCTATCAAGTCGGGCTATGGCTACGAATATCTGCAGCAGGTTTCCGACTATACCGGTTGGCAGTACAAGTACATTTATGGGGATTGGGGTGCCATTTTCGACATGTTCCTGAAAGGGGAAGTGGACATCATGGCCGGCCTGGCCAAGATGGATGAACGTAAAGGTCAGATGGAATATCCTGACTATTACATGGACGTGGATTACCATTTCATCTTTACGAAACGTGGCGACAATTCCATGTCTGAAGAGGACATCAGTTCTTTTAACGGCAAGCGGATCGGCTGCCTGCGTAACAGCAACTTGACCACAGGACTCAAGAAGTGGGCTGCTGAAAAGGGGGCCCAGCTGGAGTATGTCTATTTCAACGACCTGAACGAATTGCCTAGGGCTCTGGAAAGGGGCGAGGTGGATGGCTTTGCCGGGAACGACAAGTTTTTGGACCGCGGGATGAATGTAAAGCCCCTGGTGCTCGTCGCTTCCCCGAAATCCTATATCTGTGTGCGAAAGGGGGCGAATCGCCTGCTGCGCGAACTGAACACCGCTCTTGAACATATCAATTCCGATGATGGCGCCTTCATAGAAAGCCTCCGAAACAAGTATTACAGGAGCAAGTCAGTCAGTGCGGAACTTTCTAGCCGCGAACAGGAATGGCTCGAAAAGCACAATGTTTTAAAGGTGGCTTACGCTCCGGACCACTTGCCCTATTGTACGCGAGGCGCCGATGGTCGTGTGAATGGCGTTCTCAAGGACATCATGGATTCCTGGCTCAAGAAGTTGAATCTTGATGGCAAGCTGATGGTTCGCTATGTCCCCTGCGTCAATTTCCGCCAGGCTATTACGGAATTGCAGAGTGGCAGTGTCGATGTGGTTTTCCCCCTGCCCAGTAACAGGTGGTATGCGGAACAGTCCAATGTGATGATTTCGTCGGAGCTGGTGAGCGTTCCCATGTCCGTCGTGTTCAAGGGCGATTACAACAAGTCCATTTTCAAGAAGATTGCGATGATCGCCAAGCCGCAGCAGACCCTGTTCATGCGGGAAATGTTCCCCGGAAGCGAATGGCTGATGCTGGACAATGCCGAAGAGTGTATGAGGGCTGTGCAAGATGGTAAGGCTTCCAGTGCCCTGTTGATTACCTTCAAGGCCAATCCCCTGATGCGCGATGCCGAGTTCTCGCAGCTCAAGTTTATGCCCATAGGCAAGGGTTCTTTCTATTCTGTAGGTGTCCGCAAGGGTAATTTCGCCTTGCTCAGCTTGCTGAACCGTGGCTTTAGCCTCATGGATATGAATGTCATGAATAATGCGGCCTATAAGTACATGGAATACCGTAGCCATTACAGCATGTCGGACTTTATACGTGACAATCTGATTTTCTTCGTGCTGCTGATGGCGATGATCACCTTTGTCATCATAACGATTTTGGCGCTCTATGTTTCCGGAATGAAGAAGGCTCACCATGCGACCCAGATTCAGGTCGAGATCAGTGAGGCTTTGAGCCTTGATTATCCCTATGCGATTTTGGTGGACATCGAAAGAGGATTCTCGCTAACCATTAAGAAAGACGGAAAGGTCCTGAAGGAAAAGGACTGGATTTACCAGGAAAGCTATGACGCGGCCTGGAAATTGTTTGCCAACAAGTATGTTTGCGAAGAGGATCGTTCAGAAGTCTTAAGGGCTTCGTCTCTGGATGTGGTTCTTGAAAATCTGAAGGAACAGTCGGAATATATTTGCACCTACCGCGCAGAATGGGGTAACAAGAAGCACTATACCCAATCCTCCTTTACCAAGGTTTACTTCTCGAATTTGAAGAAGAATGTGATCATTCTTGGATGCAAGACCGTTGACGACTTGATGGCAAAGGAAAGGGAACATCGTGAATTGCTGTCCAATGCCTTGGCGGTGGCGGAACGCTCCAATCAGTCCAAGACCATCTTCCTGAACAACATGAGCCACGACATCCGTACGCCCATGAACGCCATCATTGGCTTTACTAACCTGGCGAAGATCCATGTGCGGGATACGGATGCGGTTAGAAGTTACCTGAACAAGATTTCCATCTCTAGTAGTCATCTGCTTTCGCTGATCAACAATGTGCTTGACATGAGCCGAATCGAAAGCGGCAAGGTCAAACTTTCCGAAGACCGAGTCCACTTGCCTTCCATGATCCGCGAAATTCAGGACATGGTGCAGAATACCGCCCAGTCAAAGGGTGTAAGCATCAGCTTCTATGACGCCCTTACCAACGAGGTCGTTCTTGCCGATGACCTGAAGCTGAAACAGGTGATTCTGAATATCGTGGGGAACTCGATCAAGTTTACCCGCCCAGGTGGCCGCGTGGTCGTGTCGGTTGTGGAACGTGGAGGCGCTCCCGAAGGTTTTGCAAACTACCAGTTTATCGTTGCGGATACGGGTATCGGTATGAGTGCCGACTTTAGGAATCATATCTTTGAAACCTTTAGTCGCGAAAGAACATCAACTGTTAGCGGCATTCAGGGAACGGGCCTGGGGATGGCCATTTCCAAGAACATCATTGACATGATGGGCGGTACGATTGTCGTTGACAGCACACCGAACGTTGGAACGAAAATCACGGTGAATGTGATGTTCAAGTTTAGCGACCTGGTGATAAAGAATGCGTCTGCGAAGGAACTTGGAATTGATCCTACCGAAGAACTTTTTAAGTCGAACGCCTTTGACTTTAAGGGCAAGAAAATCTTGCTGGTAGAAGACAATCCGCTGAACCAGGAAATCGCAATGTCCATCCTGGAGGAATTGGGATTCGAGGTGGATCTGGCTGAAGACGGTCTTGCCGCCGTCGAAAAGATTAGGCAGAATCCCGCAGGAACCTATAACGCCGTCTTGATGGATATCCAGATGCCCAATATGGATGGCTATGAGGCAACCCGGACTATCCGCAAGATGACGGACTCTGCAAAGGCCTTGATTCCTGTGGTGGCCGTGACTGCCAATGCTTTTGATGAAGACCGCCAGAAGGCCTTTGACGCTGGCATGAATGGTCATGTGTCCAAGCCCATCTCTGTTCCGGAACTGATGGAAGTTCTTGGAAAGCAGGTGTAAATACTGAGGAATTGATGCCTAGCATTATTTTTGTGTGCCACGGTAACATATGCCGTAGTCCCATGGCGGAATTCGTCATGAAGAAGATGGTCAGGGATTTTTTTGGAAATACAGCCAATGACGCACGAGCTGACGCTCGCGCTACAGGTCTGACTGAGAAAGATTTTCAGATTGCAAGTGCCGCTACAAGCACCGAAGAAATCGGGAATCCGGTTTATCCGCCTGCCCGTCGGTTGTTAAATGCCCGCGGGATTGATTGCAGCGGACATGCCGCGCGACAGTTCAATCAGCGGGATTATGACCGCTACGATTATGTGGTGCTGATGGACCGCAATAACCTCCGCAATTTGCGCTGGAACATTAATGCCGAAAGCTACGAGAAGGAAACGGCCCGTGGTATTGACGGCGCCGCTAATGAAGACCGCAAAGTTTCGCTGCTGATGGATTGGACCAGTCGCCCGGGCGATGTGGCCGACCCCTGGTATACCGGTGATTTCGAGGCGACCTGGCGCGACGTAAACGAAGGTTGCCGCGGATTGCTAGACGAAATTATGGCGAAGGCGTTGGCCGGCGCCTGGAAGTAGGCCGCGCAGATTCAATTAAAATAGTTCCCGCGCAGATTCATTTAAATTACCGCCCCGAATTTTTTGCGGCTCCGCATTTCTGAAACGATGTTTGAAATCGGGAGCAGATACAGGTAGCAGGCAAAAAGGATGCTTGCGGTAGGGGCGCCTATGGTCCCCAGGGGAATCAGGCTTGCTACCGTCCAGGGAACAAGGGGTGCAATCACGACGGCCGTATTCTCGATGGCCATGGCCCGCTCCTTTTTGTCGGGAATGACATTGCCTGAAATTTCGTTGGTCAGCACGATGGCCAGAGTCTGGTTGCAGGAAAGGGCGCTTGAGGCAACCGCCGTAAGGGAGGCGAAACCGCAAGGAGGAAGTCGGTTTGCGATACGGCTTGCGAATCGGTTCATCTTATCTAGAATTCCCATGCCCTTGAAGAGTCCCGCGTAAGTCAGGGAAATGGCGACGACTACAATCATCTTGACCATTCCGAAAACGCCACCGCCATTCATCATGGAAATTTCTGCAGGGGCGTCAAATCCCAGGAAGGCTGTCTTGACAGTCTCGGCCGCGGTCATTTGCTGCTGCCAGATGCAAATTGCGAAGGACATGGCGATGCTTACGGCCATGGTCATCTTTACATTGAACCGCAGGGCCGCAAGGACGAGAATCGCGACGGCTGGCAAGAGGGTGACAATGCCCAGGTCATAATGCTGCTGCAGAAGTTTCGTTATGTTGTCTGCTCCGACCGCGAGACTTGCGTCAGATGGATTTACGTCAGAGGGAACTGTGCCTGTGACGTAGCCCAGGATTCCATAAATTGCCAGGGCGGCCAAGGCGGCTTTCCAACCGGACTTGATCATGCCCCGTATATTTTCATGGAGGTTCGTCCCTGTAATTTCTGCCACCAGCATGGCGCTTGTAGAGACTGGCGAGCAACGGTCACCGAAATAGGCGCCGGCAAGAATGGTCCCGCCGCAAATGGCTTCGTCGACTCCGATAGCGGCCCCTACGCCCATGCAGATGACGCCCATGGTGGCGGCCGTTCCGATGGATGTTCCCGTAAGCACCGAGACGGCGGCGCACAAGACGAAAACCGCCGGCAGGAAAAGTTCTGGCGTAAGCGCTCCCGAGGCGGCATTGACAATGAAGGCTACCGTTCCACAGGCCCGCCACAACGCAGTGAGTGCCCCCACCAGCAGCATGACGATGGCGATGTTCCTTACGGCGGTCATTCCCGACAGTGCCATTTTCCAGAGGGCGCGCCAGCTGAACCTGCGGATTTTTCCGTAGGTCATCAGCATTACGAATCCTATGGCGAGAGCGATTAACACGACGCCAAATTTATGTAATTTTACCCTATGATATTTTTCTTCGGACTTTTGCTCACTGCCATCGTTGTATTGTACCTGAACATCAGCAGGACCCTTCCCGGCAAAGGGGGGAAACTGCTGGCTCTCGGTTTTTTGCTTGGCATCTTTTTGAGCATGACCTTGCGGGACGGCGTTGTAGGCGCCATCCTCCTGACATTCTTTACCATTTGGATGTGTCAGGCCCTTTGGATGTTCATTTTGCTGGACGTCTTCCTGATGGGCCGTTTTTTCTGGCTCAGCCATAAAATGACCGGGTCGGGTTATCAAAAATCAAGCGCTAACTTTGTTTGTAAAAGTACGAGAGGCGTTCTTATCGCCAGCATCCTGCTGGCCCTCATCCTTATCGGGCTGGGCGTGCCCCATAATGCCGATTACCAGGTGCGTACCCAGGATGTCTCCCTGAAAACGGACTGCGATTCCTGCGGTTCCAAAAAGCCGTTTACCGCGGTCTATTTCAGCGATATACATTTTGCTCCGCTGTTCCGTACCGCAAAGCTTGAACGCCTGGCTGCCCAGGTGGATTCCATCGGGCCGGACTTCGTCCTTTTTGGCGGTGACCTGTCCGATGTAAATACCGCTACCATGGACGAATGGGGTTATGGCCCCCTCATGGCGAAGGTGGCCAAGTCCGCCAAGGTGGCCGCCATAGCCATCAACGGTAATCACGAGGCCATGCAGGAACGTAACGGTTCCAATACGCTGGCATGGCTCCGAAGCAACGGCTGGGTCACTATGGACGATTCTACCGCCTGTTTTAGGAAGGTTAGCGTCCCCGAAGTCTGCTTTACCGGCCGTACTGATTTCCAGGTGGCCCGTACCCGCGGTACCGAACGTAAACCTCTGGCGGATTTGGTGCCGCAGCAGTTCAAGTCTGACTCCTCTGGCGCTTACCGTAAAGTTAGCCCTTGGATCCTGCTGGACCACCAGCCAAAGGGTATTGAACCCGAATATTCGGGAATTTTGCCTGATTTCGCCCTTTCCGGCCATACTCACGATGGGCAGTTCTTCCCCGGAAACCTGATTATTGGCCTGGTTTGGCGCCTGGCATACGGTTTTGGCATGCTGGATGGGGTCCATTGGCTGGTCAGTTCCGGTATCGATTCCTGGGGCCCTCCCGTTCGCGTAGGGTCAGATACGGAGCTCTGGGTACTCCATTTCCTGTACCGCTGACGGGATTAACTATATTTCCCCCCATGGCTTTATGCATCGAATCTAATCATTTGGAAACGGTCCAGCGTATCCTTGCCCTCCATTTTGAAGGTATGGAAGTCTGGGCCCATGGCGCCCGTGTGACAGGAGTAGACCTTACTCCCGATACGGAACTGGAACTGGTGGTGATTTCCGAAAAACCCCTTTCCTTTGAAACCATGACCACCATTGAAAAGGCTTTTGTCGACAGCGGCTTGCCTTTCCGCGTGGATATTATGGATTGGGCCAAGCTGCCCGAATCCCTCCAGAAACAAATCAAGAAAGAGCACGACGTGGTTCAGTCCGTCGAAGAATCCTAGTATGAAACGTCTTCTTCCCCTTGTTCTGGTTGCATCCCTCGCAACCTCCCTGTTCGCCCAGGATGAAATTTCCCAGGCAAAGTCCCTGATTCAGAACGGCCAGTGCGCCGAGGCTATCGCCCCCCTCCAGAAGCTTTACAAGTCCAGCTTCCGCAAGTCTTCCGGTGAAAAGGCAACCGTCATGCTCACCGAATGCTACCTGCGCGAACATAACCGCGACGAGGCCGAAAAGGTTTCTTCCCGATTCCTGGAATACTATGTGAACACGGTCTATCGTGAACGCATGGAACTGGCCCACGCCATTGTCATGGTAGAAAAGGGCAACGTTTACGAAGGTGTCGAAGCCATGCTCCGCATCCTGGCCTACTCCAAGAATCCTGCCGCCCGTGCCCGTACCAAGGACGTGGTAGTACAGACTCTGGCCGCTTCCCTTTTGAACGCTGACCAGCTCCAGGCTCTCCTGGAAAAGTATCCGGTGGATAAGGATGTTATCGGCTGGATGCAGCTGCAGATTGGCCGTGAATGCCAGAACGTCAAGCGTTACCGCGCCGCCCGCTACTGGTACAAGAAGGTGGCCGCTTCTTCCGATATTTCCGAAAAGCTTCTGAGCACCGCCCAGCGTGGCATCGAGTCCCTGGAAGGCTACGGTGCCGGCATGCCCACCGTCCTGGTGCTGGCTCCCTTGTCCGGTGACTTCGCCGAATTCGGTGCCGCTGCCATTCAGGGTGTGATTCTCGCCCACGAACAGGCTGGCCTGGCTGGTAAGGTGAATATCCGTACCGCCGATACCCGCGCCGATGCCTCTCAGGCTCTCCTCCGTACCCAGCAGGCTATCAACCAGGATAGCGTGATCGCCGTGATCGGCCCCATCATGAGCGCTCCGGCTGCAACCGTCGGCGCCTGGCTGGGCAGCAACTTCCAGAACATCCCCATGCTGACTCCCACTGCAACGGATGACGGCATCGCCAAGATGGGTCCCAATATCTTCCAGGTGAACATCACCATGGATAACCTGGCCCACAAGATTGCAGACTTCGCTACCAACTGCCTGAACATCAAGGAATTCGCCGTTCTTAGCCCCCTGGGTGATTATGGTGCTTCCATGAGCCAGAGCTTTACCCAGGCTGTTGAACGCCGCGGTGGTAACGTGGTCGCCTTCCGCAACTACGAAGAAGGCCGCCCCGACTACAAGACTGAATTTGACCTGCTCCGCGATGTCCGCTTCAAGCAGCTGAACCGCCGCCGCAACCTGGCCCGTGGCGCTTCCGACCTGGATGCCATCAACGCCAAGGAACGCAAGGCTTACATGGCTGACTCCACTTTCGATATCCCGGGTATCTTTATCCCCGCAACCAACCCCGGCGATGCAGGCCTCATGGCAGGTCAGGTGGCATTCAACAAGATTTCCGGTCGCCTGCTGGGCGCTTCCGGCTGGTATGGTCGCGAACTGCTGATCCAGGGCAAGCGTCTGGTGGACAGCTCCTACTTCAGCGTGCCGGCCCTGGACATGGGCGGCGACAACTCCGACCTCAAGAAGTTCGTGTCTGACTTCAAGGAACGCTGGGGCGATGAACCGGGCGAAGACAAGGTCAGCGGCCTCAGCTACGACGCTGCAAACATCGTGTTCAGCACCATCGCAAAGAAGCCCAACAGCCTGACCAACTCCATCAACAACACCGCCGTCTTCAAGGGCGTGTATGGAGACATCAAGTTCAAGCGTGGCGCCAACACCAACACCAAGATCGTTACGGTGAACAAGGGCAAGTTCGAAACTGTCGAAGGCTGCCCCGCCAGAAAGTAATTGCGGCTGCCGCCGGACGGTTCCGACGATATGGGTCGCGACGACATCTAGCTGATTGCATTTAAAAAAAGAGTCCCCGCGGTTTAAAACTGCGGGGCTCTTGTTTCTAGGAGGAGAGAAATAAACTTTCTAGTCGTCGATGCCTGCGGGGCAGAGGGCTGCGGCTACGAATGCGGGGGATTCCCCACGGCGGTAGAAGGCGCGCAGCTCTTCGTCATCGATGATGTCGTCCAGGTTCACGGTGCCGGTGGCGTCCAGCTCTTCCTTGATCCTTGCCTTGAATGCCTGGAAGCCGGACTTGAGCAAGTAGAAGGACAGTGCCGATGTTTTGCGGAATATCTTCATGGGACCTCCACCAAGTATATCGCCTGGAACGAAAAAAATGTTTCTACATGTTGATTAGTTTGTGAATTGTTGAAAAGTTGTTGAATGTTTGTACTATTTATAGATTTTTTTTAGAGCTTTGACAACAGATTTTTTTATTCGTAAATAATAAGTAAGTTTAACCGTTTGTGTTTTTTGCCCGATTTTATATATGAAAATGCCGGTTTTTAAAAGTCTAACTTGTTGATTTTCATTAAATTACGGCATTTTAACCCTGTTTTTGACCGTATGCGGTTCCGTCGAGACGAATATTCCTGTCTGGAATAAGAACCTGCGACAATGTTTTCGAAAATGGGGGTGAAATAGCGAAAATCGGGGTCTTCTTTTTCTGTTGATAAAGTGTTTGTAATCTGTCGCAAATCACAACTTATCAACATCCCCCATAAACACCGGTGGTGCAATTTTCTAGATTTACCCTGATGTTTTCCAGATTCCTTTTGATATTCTGTCTTGCCCTGGCTTCTGTTGTCGCCTTTGCGGCCGACGAACACGATTTGACTCTTGCCCTGGATGCAAGGCAGGCCGCTTTGTGGGAAAAGGCCACCGAGGCCACCATGGCCCTGCGCTATAATGACGCCCTGAAGTATGCCAAGGAACTGCGCGCCGAGAACAAGGGCCTGGGCTGTATTCTGGAAGGGGTTGTCCGTATTAGTATTTATGACGACAAGGGGGATACCGCATCCCTCCATCATGCCGGCCGTAGCCTCGAGAAGTGTGAAGCCTCGGGACTGTGGGACGCCTTGCGCCGTTTCGAGATCGGCTATGTGCAGGGGGAGACCGGTCATTCTGTAAAAGGCGCCATGACCACCCGCTCCGCCGCCAAGGCCTTCGAGGATTCCAAGGAACTGGAGGCCCGCGCGTTCTTTGCCATTTACGCCTACTATATCGACAAGAGTTTCAGTTGGGTTCCCTTCAAGTCCGACAACCGTGCCGAATACCTTTCCGTTTTGGATAGCGCCTCCAAGGTGTCGGGCCGCTTCTGGCCCCTGTTCCTTACGCCCCTGGTCTGGATGCACTACGACAAGGAAGATTACGCCACCGGCCTGAAGCTTGCCGAACGTGGCCTGGCCCGCGCACCGGGAAATCCCGTGATGCTCCAGATCAAGGCCGACATGCTTTACCGCCTGAAGCGTTATGATGAAGCCGCCCGGATTTACGAAGAGAGTGCTGCCGCCTATCTGGAACGTACTGGCGCCTCCATTCGATACTGGTGTTCCGTGCTGAACCTGATCCGCATTCATAACGATGCCGGCCGAAAAGAGAAGGCGGCGGAATGGCGTGCCAAGTTGGATAATCCCAAGTACAGGGCCCTTGAAAAATGGATGCCCGGATCCTTGATGGATGACTTAAATAAACGCGACCTGATTTAAAAAATTTTGATGTAAAAAATGCTGATTTTGAATAAATTTCGGCATTTTTTATTTTGTTAACAATTTTTAACGAAAACTCCCGGATTTTCCTGCGTGTTAATAGGAAAGAACCATTAACCGTCAGGAGGCATTATGACTGGGAATTGTTTGCGGGTGGGCTTCTTTCTCGATGGCTACACCCTGAAAAAGGTGAACGAGTACTACAGGGTCCACCACCGCTACCACGCAAGTCTGGATTTGCGGGGGCTCAAGTTCTGGGTGCAGTTGCAGATCCAGCGCTACTTCAACAGGGCCAATCGGGTTGTCGCCCTGGAGTCCCATTATTATCACCCCCAGAGGAACCCCCACATTTACGCCAGGGGGGTCAAGGGTGTGTTCAAGTTCGAGTTCGAACTTATGAATGCGGGGTATCAGGTCCATTACAGCGACCTTCCTGTAGACGATGGCCACATGGGGCCGAACCTGGGGCTGATCAAGGACGCCGAGATGTTTGCCGCATACTGCGATATGGATGCGGTGGTACTGCTCAGCACCCAGGGGCAATATGTTCCCCTTGTAGATAGGCTCAAGAAAATGGGGGTGCCTGTGCTTCTGCTGGGCTGGAGTTTTAGCTACCCCAAGAACAGCCGCTATGTGCACTGGAGGACCGATACGGGGCTCAGGTTACGCTGTGCGCACTACGTTGCCATGGAGCGGATTCTGGACCACGATCCTGCAAACGATATTCCGCCTACGGGATTCTTCTTTCGCCCCCGGGTTGGGACCGCCCCGGATGTTGCAGTCGGCGGTGGCGATTTGACCTGCGTGACGGATGACGGGCTGGCTGTGGGCCGTTTTGCAGATGACGGATTGGCGGGCATGAAAAAAGCCCAGGGGCCAAATGACCTCTGGGCGAAATGCGAAACTCCGGAGAGTATTAAAGCTTGTTTTCCTGCTTTGTCTGCCAGTCGCTGTGGAAGATCCATGTGAGGCGCAGACCCAGGAAGAAGGTGTCGCCGTTGTTGTCGGTGTCGTCGCCGATATATTCGGTGTTGACCAGTTCCTTGCCTTCGACGCTGAGTTCATTGTAGCGTACGAAGCGGTAACCGACATAGACGCCCAATGCCAGGTGGTCGAATTCCAGGCGGCCTTCCAGTTCGCTGTTGACTGTGGTGGCCATGGCGCTGTAGTAGCGGTTACGGAAGTTGTAGGTTTCGCCACCGTTCAAGTCAGTGACTTCGAAGTTAGAGGCGAAGTGGATGTTGATCAGGTTGAAACCGAAACCGACGGCGGGGATCAAGTTGATGAAGGTGTTTTCGCCGAAGAGCTTCCAGCCGAACATCCAGTCGGCGCCGTAGCTGTACCACTTGACGTCGTACAGGGGGAACTTCATGTAGCTTCCGTCTTCGGCGTATGCCTTGTAGGTATTGCTGGGACGTTCAGAAATCTGGGTGGGCATGAAGTTCATGTCGATCCAGGTTTGGAACTGTTTGTACTGGGCGCCGAAGATGGCGTGGAGACCCAGGTAGTAGTCGTCAAAGGTATTGTACTTCATCTTGCCACCGCTGTAGAAGACGTCGCCTTCATCGGTGGACACGGTATGACCGCCCTTTACGAAGGCCAGGTGGTTCACGTAGCTCTGGAAGTCATCGTGCATGATGCGGAAATCGGTGCCGAAGGATACGAATCCGCGGATATGGTCCTTGTCGTAGAAACCGGGTTCGGCTTCAGCGAAGGAAGAGTTTGCCAGAGCGAGTACGCTAAGGACAGCTGCAGTCAAAAAAGAGGTTATCTTTGTCTTCATAAAAGATCCCATTTATAAATTCCGAACATATAAGATACATTATGTTGAGGATTTTTGCAGTGGAAAATTTGTTAAAGCGTTAAAAATCAACGATTTACGATGAATTTGAGGATTAAAGATGTTGACTTTTGGTGGAAAAGTCGGGGCATTGGGGATTTTAATCGCCTTGATAATGGTGGGCTGCGGGTCCGAACCTGCTAAAAAAGAGAAGAACGTTGAAGCCGTTCAGCAGGACTGCGGCAGTTCCATTCAGAAAAATTGGCAGGTTGTGGTGGGGGATGACCGCGCCCGGACCAACCTTCTGTGGGTGGATTCTGCCTGCGGGGAACAGGTGGCCGCTATCCGCTCCATCGTGGGGGCCGACACCTTGGAGAAAATCTTTGTGCTTCGGGATTCTGCCGCCTTTACCGCGGGGGGCGCCTTGCCCGGGGAACTGTCTAGCGCCATGGTGCTGCGGACGCCTCTCCAGAGGGTGGCGGTACTTTCGTCGGCCCAGATTGGCTACATGCTTCGCCTCGGTGTGGAAGACCGCATTATAGCGGTAGGTGCCGGGAAGTACATTGCGGATTCTACTTTGTACGCAAAGGCCGCCGCAGGGCAGGTCGCAGAAGTAAGCCCCGACGGCATGAATGTGGATTACGAGAAGCTCATCGCCTTAAAGCCGGACCTGGTCATGACCTTTGTCACAGGCGGTTCCCAGGACGATTACGACCGTATGGAAAAGCTGGGCATACCCGTAATGCTTACCTCCGAATGGCAGGAGAATTCCCTTGAGGCCAAGGCGGCGTGGATCAAGCTTTATAGTTCCCTGTTTAACGTAGAAATGCCCGACGAAAAAAAAGATTCGGAGTCTTTCTCTGATTCCCTTGTTTATGGAGATCCGGCAGGAAGCGCCGACCCCTGTGTAGAACAGAAGGTAGTGCGTTCCGGGCAAAATGAAAAGCGTGGTTTTAAGGTTGTGGCAAGGGGCCCCCGGGTTCTTGCGGGCATGAGCTATGGCGGCGTGTGGTACGCCCCCGGTGGACGTAGCTATACTGCCGACCTGATCAGAAAAGCAGGCGGCTGCTACTTGTGGGCGTCCGACACTACCCGCGAACTGAAGCTCACCATTGAAGATGTGATGGCCCTGGCAGACTCCGTCGATATTTGGATTAACCCCGGTATGTTCGGCACTCCCGAAGAAATCCTGGCTGCGGAGCCCCGCGCCGCCTACATCAAGGCTTTCAAGGAGAAGAAGGTCTTGCAGAATGATGGGCGCAAGGGCCCCGGTGGCGGAAACGATTTCTTTGAAGGTGCGGTGGCAAGGCCCGACGAATTGGTGGAGAATCTCTCCAGCCTGATTTCCACGACCGCCAAAAAGCCCGTTTCCGGGAATCCGGCATTTGAATGGTACCGCAATATTTTCTAATATTTACAATATGATGAAACCTCATACAGGTATAGGTGACTGGATTTCGGCCAATTATGAGCTGGGTACCCCGTTTTTGCAGCAGGTACCTCGCGATTGTGCTGACTATTTGCTTTTGAATGCCCAGATTCGTGAATACGATACGGGCGAGATTATTATTAACGGTGGCGTTATCGGTGATTCGTTCTGCGTGTTGCAGAGTGGTCGCGCCATGATTTGCGGTCAGATTCTTGCTGACGGTCATTACAATATGCTGGCTTCCCTGGAAGCAGGTGCATGCTTCGGTGAAATGTCCATCATTTGTAACGAACCTACCAGCAATACGGTGATCGCCGCCGAAGATGGCTGCACCGTGCTCCACATTCCCCGCGAAGAGTTTGTGAAGTTCCTGGACAAGAACCCCAGCATCATGGTGTACTTGTACAAGGTGGTGGCAGACCGACTCCGCGCCAAGAACAAGGCATTCGATGAATTTGAACGTCTTTCCTTGTTGGCTTCCGGTAAGGTTCTTCCCTTTATCGACTTTGCCCAGACCATGGAAAAGAGCCGCGTCACTGGCACCGTGATTTTCGAGTGCAATGGCGAAAAGGGCTTTATTGCCTTTAGAGATGGTCGAATTTGCTGTGCCAAGTGCGGTAAACTGGCAGGCCCAGACGCCTTTGAAAAAATGCTTTCATGGGGCGACGAAACCTTGTACAAGTTGGATACCCACTTGATGCCGGAAGTTGTAAACATCAACCAGATGACTGATACAACTAGCCTCATCCTGGATGCTCTCAGAAATATTGATGAAAAACAAAACGGTGGTCAGTAAGTTGACCCCAAAACACGCCCCGGCATGGGGCGAAGGATAAAAAGATGAATTACGCAGACGCTGGTGTATCTCTGGCCCGTGCAGACGAAGCAATGGTCGGAGTCAAGAAGTCCGTCCGTACCACCTTTAACGAAGGCGTTCTCGGTGACGTTGGCAACTTCGGTGGCCTCTTCACCCTCAACCACCTTGGCATGAAGGACCCCGTTCTCGTCAGCTCCGTTGACGGTGTGGGTACCAAGCTCAAGGTTGATATCGAAATGGGCACTCATACTCTGCCCGGTCAGGATATCGTGAACCACTGCTGCGACGATATTCTCGTCCAGGGCGCACGTCCGCTGTTCTTCCTCGACTACGTTGCTACCGGTCGTCTCGAACCGGGTGTCATGGACCAGCTGGTCGCAGGTATGGCTAAGGCTTGCCGCGAAAACGGTCTCGTGCTCATCGGTGGCGAAACTGCAGAAATGCCGGGCTTCTACGGTCCGGGTGACTACGATATCTCCGGTACCATCGTGGGTGTCGTAGAACGCGAAAACATCATCGACGGCAAGAAGATCAAGCCGGGTACCATCATCCTCGGTCTCCCGTCCACCGGTCTTCATACCAACGGCTACTCTCTGGCCCGTAAGGTTCTCTTCGACGTTGCCGGCTACAAGGTCGACACTCCGCTGGAAGGCACCAACATGACCATCGGCGAAGCTCTCACCATGCCGCACCGCAGCTACTACCCCAGCCTCATCGATCTCTGCAACAAGAAGATCATCCAGGGTCTCGCTCACATCACTGGTTCCGGCTACCAGGGTAACATTCCCCGTATCCTCCCGGACAATGTGGACGTCATCATTGACCGTACCTCCTGGGATCCGTCCCCGATCTTCAAGCTCATCCAGAAGGAAGGCTCTGTGGAGAAGGACGAAATGTACTCTACCTTCAACATGGGCATGGGTATGTTGATCTTCATCGATCCGGCTGACAAGGCTGAAGTTGTTGCTCATCTCGAAGCCAAGGGCGAAAAGTGGGTGCAGGTCGGCGAAGTTGTTGCCGGCTCCAAGCAGGTCAAGTTCAAGGACTAAAATGCTTCTTGCCCTTAATGAAGGGTGAGTTACAAGAAAAAGGCAGTGGAAAACGGAGAAATCCGTGAAATCCACTGCCTTTTTATTACGTTGTATGGAATCTCGGTGGTTTTTGGGCGAAATCGGACTGTTTTTGTTTTGAAAAAACGTCCATTTGGACGGATTTTACCCTAATTGAAGTGCGTTTGGGATTATTTATTTTAGATAAAGTAAATAAAAGGCGGTGGAAAACGGAGAAATCCGCGAAATCCACTGCCTTTTTTGAATCACTGCCTTTTTGAATTACACCAATATTGGATTTGAATTCATTTTGAGTACATTTCGGGAACATTTTCAGCTTTCAAAAAGGTTTCAACTGTTTGAAAATGTGCTTTGTGAATATATTTTTACCCCCGAGTGTAAAATTGTGTCGTGTTTGGGTTTGGCACATATGAGAGAGGTATTATGAAACATCCCTTTTATAAAAGTTTAGTGGCTGCTGGTGCCTTGACGGTTGCTGGCGCCTTTGTGGCTTGTGGCAGTGACAGCAGTTCCGATGGACCGGGTACAGGTCCCGTTAACGATCTTTGCTCCGGTATCGTCGCTACGGAACAGGTTTCTGTAGTAGACCTGGGTTCTGTCAAGCTCCTGGTTTATCCCCGTGGAATTGACGGTGTCGGCAAGGTGACCTTGGCTAACGGCTATGCCTATGGTACCTACGATGGTATCAACATCTACGATAACGAAGGCAATGTGGTCATGGAAGCCGGCTATGCTGACTTGGTAAACAAGTGCGAAGCAACCTCTACGCCGGACCCGTCTGATCCCAACTCCTCTGAATCAACTCCCATTGTTGGCCCCGGTGGCACCCAGGAAATTACCAGTTCTGAATCAACTCCCATTGTTGGCCCTGGTGGTACTCAGGAAATCACCAGCTCCGAATCTACCCCCATTGTCGGCCCCGGTGGAACTCAGGAAGAAATTTCCAGCAGCGAAACTGTAAAGCCCTCCCTGGAAAATGGCTTCCCCTCTATTGAATCTTATGGCGCTCCTCCGGCAGAATACACCAAGGACATCTTGAGCAACGGCCAGACCGGTTGGAACTCCCGTTACTGGGACGCCTGTAAGCCTCACTGCTCCTGGATCAGCAATGGTGAAGAAGGCAAGACCGATACCACCACCCAGGCAAGCTACGAAGCCGGTATGACTACCGCCCGTAACTGCAACATCCACGACGTGGAAGTTCCCACCTTTACTTTGGGCCACGCCGTTCAGCAGTACTGGATGGGTTACGAAGGAACCAACAGCGCCTGTGGCGAAGCCAAGGATAAGGGTGTGTTCACTTGCACCGACATGGCTCCCATCGCTGTTAACGATACTCTTTCCTATGCATACGTGGCAGGTCCCGGCTCCGCAACTTCTTGCGGTAAGTGCTTCCACTTGCAGTACAACGGCTCCTTCAAGGATGCTAGCGCCAACAATGCTGCCAAGGCTACCCACAAGGCTCTTAAGGGCAAGCACATGGTGGTCATGACTTCCAACATTGGTCACGATGTGGAAGTGGGCCAGTTCGACTTGATGGTTCCGGGTGGTGGCGTGGGCGCCTTTGACGCACTCTCTGTCCAGGTGAACGGTGCAGACGTGAACTGGGGCGCAGGCTTCGGCGGCTTCCTCACTGAATGCCAGAGCAAGCTTGGCTACGACAACACTCTCGAATCTTACCAGACCTGCGTGAAGGAAATGTGCGATGCCGCCTTCGGTAATGCTGGCCTTCCCAACCTGCTCCGCGGTTGCCACTGGTTTGCTGACTGGTTCATGGCTGCCGACAATCCCACCTACAACTGGGAAGAAGTGGAATGCCCGCAGTACCTGATCGACCATTACATGACTACCATCAATAAGGAAAAGTCCAACAACTACGCATGGCACACCGACTGGTCTACCTACAAGGCTGGCGATCCGCTGGAAACTTTGGAATGCACCGATAAGGGCTGCGAATGCCCCGACGAAATGGCAGCCAAGGGCGCCTGCAAGAAGTAATCGATTCGATTCCTTAGCGTTTAAAGGGTCTCCCCCGGGAGGCCCTTTTTGCGTTGGTGATGTTCCTTGTTGCGTCTGTTCCAACGGATCTATAAGGTATGCGGTTTATTATTTTGCGAACCCCCATTATGGGGATTATTTTTAGGTCGCGGTGCAGAATGGGTTTGGGCCGCTTATGGAGTGTTTATGAAAATGTTTGGTGTTGGCGCCGTTGCGGCGTGTGTTTTGGGTCTTTCGGTAAGTGCATCTGCCATTAAGGCCAATGTCAATTTGAGCATCGGCAAGAATCTTTATGTAGATGGCGCCCTCAATTCCAACTGGAAACCTGATGTCTATACTGATGGTCATCTGGATTTTAATCAGGTGGCCTCGGCGAAGGAACTGGCCCTGAATGTGGGGGAGGGACCGTCCAGAATTTTTATTACCTGGGAGACTCGCGGCGATGAAGCCTGGGTAGGCGACGAATATGTTCATGCGGCGAGCTGCCAGCACTTTCCTACGGAAGGATCCAGCCTGCAGAACTTCAAGATTCTGACCTCCGGAAATTCCACCGACGGTGTTGACGGTGACTGGGAAGTTGTGGCCCAGGTTGGCGAAAGTGGCGCCATGAGCCGCGGCATCGCGGTAGATTTTGCAGGCAAGTCCTGGTTCAAGATCGTGGCCGACGAAGCCGTCAAGAACCTGGAAGAAATTGGCGCCTACGACTTGAGCGATGGCGGAAACGACACCTGGTTCTTTATGGGCACCAGCATCAGCCAGATGGGCCTGAAGCAGACAGAAGTGGACTCCAACTTTTCTCAGTTGATTCACGCCCGCTATCCCGATTACTACCCTGCAATGCTCCGCGGCGGCATCGGTTGCGTGAACACCACGGGCGTGGTCGAAGGCCTCAAGTATTATGGCGAGTATGCCGGCAATGTCAAGTTCTGGGCCATCGAAATGGGAACCAACGACGCCTGGGGCGATAAAACTGGCTGGAACCTGGCGAAGTTCAAGAAGAACATGCAGGAAATCATTGACACGGCGAAAGCTCACGGGGTAACGCCCATTATCGCCCGCATGATCGCCACCAATCCCGACATCGCCGAGTGGCAAGTGTACCAGGGTTACCTCGATGCCATCGACGAGCTGACCGAAACAAACAACCTGCCTAAGGGCCCGGATTTTTACGATTACTTCTCCAAGCACCCCGAAGAACTCTCTGCCAGCGATGGCGTGCATCCCGCCGAAAAGGGTGCGCAGAGCATGCACCGTCTGTGGGCTGAAGCCGTTGCGACTTTGTACGAAAATGGATTTGGGGACGCAGACAACGAGAACGCTAACCAGGAAAAGGACGATAAAGAGGGAATCGTTTCATCCAAGGTGAACTTCAAGGTGCCGCAGGTAAGTGTCGTCGGAAAGACCGTCTCTGTGTCGGGCGTCCAGGAATCTGCCCAGGTGGTAATCATGGATGCCATGGGACATATGGTTGTAAATCGCAATCTTCCTACAGGAAATTACTTTGTCATAATCCGCGGTAAGAAACTTTCCTACAGCGCCAAGGTTACGGTTAGGTAATAAAAATTTGCGTATTTAAATCCCGCACATTTTATAAAAAATGGGATGCCCCGCAGGTAAGCGGGGCTTTTTCTGTTTGTTGTGATTATGCATCAGTATAAACTACACATCTTGACAATGTAGTTTACGTAGTTTATATTGTAGTATATGAATGAAATGGAAAGTATAGAAAGTCGGATTGCACTCTTGCCCAAGGGTTCCATCACCAAGAAGGTCATCCAGGGCAAGGACCGTTATTACCTGCAGTGGCGCGAGGGCGATAAGGTCAGGAACCGCTATGTCAAGGAGGCGGAGCTGCCGGAGCTTTCTGCCCAGATTGCCGAGCGCAAGGGGTTGCAGCAAAGGCTGGTGGAACTTCAGGTTGCGTCGGTGCAGCGCTCCCTTATGGTGTCCGAGGGGGCGCAGTCGTCTGCGGAATTTCTCATGGGCAGTTTCGCTGCCGAAAGGCGGGCGTCCTACAGTGTGGCGCCTTACGAGTCTCAGGACCGCATGGTGAATTTCTTTCTTTCACTTGGTCTGGGCTTTTGCCTGGAGGCCAGGGCAAGGCAGCTTCCCGTGAACGGCACCGACCTGAGTGTGGACTGGGTATTCTATAACCGTATGCTCCATTGCCATGTGCTGGTGAACCTTAAGGATGGCAAATTCCGGAAGACCGATTTAGATCAGCTGGGAACCTGTGTCAGGCATTACCGGGACAAGGTCATGCAGCCTGGCGACAACCCTCCCGTGGGAATCCTGCTCACTACAAGCCGCGGGCCCAAAATGGTGGAGTTTGCCACCAGTGTCGCCAAGAGCGATTTCGCCTCTGTCTATAAGCCCAAATTGCCGACCAGGCACCAGCTGCTGGACTTCATGGAAAAAAGCGACTTGCTGAAAGGCGAGAGAGTGTAGTTGAGTTACTTTAAAGTCCGTAAAACAAACACGAATCTATTGACTTGAATGTGAATTTTGTTCTATATTCAAGTCATTAGCATTTCTCTTATTCACAGCTAGAAACTTCGACATTTCAAGACACGGTGAGTAAGACGAAACGAACGCGTCTGCCGCCAGGTTAACCTTGGCGCCATCGCTTGGCGTAATGCATCTTCAATTTCTTGAATGTGCATTTGCTGGGTGACCAGAATATGGGGCGCGGGTCGTTCGTGTTTGTTTGTGTCGGGCTGTCGAAGGCCTCTAGCTGACAAATGCCTGCGATTCCGCGCCTTTTTCTATGTTTTTTTGTAAGAAATTGTTGTTTCGCCTAGAAAAATGTACGCAGTGTTTAAATTACGCCTAGAAAAATGTAAATAGCGCTCAAAATTCATCAAGAAAAATGTATATATAGAGTATGAAGCGTTTTCTTTATGAAGATCTACTGAAATGGAAAAACGGCGCGCACCGTAAACCCCTCATTTTGGAGGGGGCAAGGCAGGTCGGCAAAACATGGCTGCTCAAGGAATTCGGAAAGAACGAATTCGAGAATGTCGCCTACATAAACTGCGATACGGACGATTCCTCTAGGTTCCTGTTCGCGGACTTCAACATCGACAGGATTTTGCGAGCTGTTTCCGCCATTACTTCACTGGTCGTGGAACCAGGCAAAACGCTTATCATCTTTGACGAAATCCAGCAGCAGCCAGAGGGACTGACTGCATTAAAGTATTTTTGCGAGAATGCGCCCGAATACCATGTCGTTGTCGCAGGTTCCCTGCTCGGGCTTCAGGTCCATTCCGGCTCAGGGTTCCCTGTAGGAAAAGTGGATAGGCTCAAGCTGAGCCCGCTATCATTTAGCGAATTTCTAGATGCCCTTGGCGAAAAAAATCTGCTGATGCACCTAAACGCGTTCAGGTTCGACGAATATGCCGTCCTGAAGACCAAACTGATAGAACTTTTAAGACAGTATTATTATGTGGGGGGAATGCCCGAGGCGGTACTCGCTTATGTGGATCGCAAGAACATCCTTGAAGTCCGTGAAATCCAGAAACGGATTCTCGACGATTATCGGGATGATTTCTCCAAGCACATTCCCTCCAACGAACTTGCAAAAGTTTCCGCCGTATGGAACTCGATCCCAAGCCAACTGGCTAAAGAGAACAAGAAATTTATATGGGGTGCGCTCCGCAAGGGCGGCAGGGCGAAGGAGTACGAAAACGCAGTCCAGTGGCTCATCAACGCGGGGCTCGTCCATAAGGTTTGCCGAATCAACAAGGTCGAAATGCCCGTCAAGTTTTACGAAGACATGGGCTGCTTCAAGCTCTTTGTAAACGATCTCGGGCTTCTCGGCGCCATGTCGGACATTCCCGCCAAGGAAATTCTGGCCGAGTCCAAGATGATAACGGAATACAAGGGGGCTTTTACCGAGCAATATGTCGCCCAGCAATACATCGCGACCATGAGACAGCCCCTGTATTACTACACGAACGAAAATTCAACTTCGGAAATTGATTTTGTCTTTCAGCATGGAGCCGTTTACCCCACCGAAGTCAAGGCCGAAGAAAACCTCAAGGCGAAATCCCTTTCGACGGTGCTGAAAACAAACGCGCAGCTAAAGGGCATCCGATTTTCCATGTCGGATTACCGCGAGCAGGAGCAGATGGTCAACGTGCCGCTCTACCTGGTGGAATTCTATTTGAAGTGGATAGCCTCGGAAGGACTTTGAAACCTGGGAGTTCCCCCCGTACGGTCAAAACGGGTCAAATAAATATGGCCTTGGTTGACCATAAAAGTGATTTTATTCTATATTCATCTCCATAAGAGTTCTCTTATTCACAGCTAGAAACTTCGACATTTCAAGACACGGTGAGTAAGACGAAACGACGTGCTTGCCGCCCGGTTTACCGGACGGCCATGTTTTGCGTTGTGTGCATTCTGGATGAATGTACGCTAGATTGTGCAATTGGGCGCGGATCGTCGTATTTATTTGTGTCAGGTTGTCGAAGGCCTCTAGCTGATAAATGCGTTCGGTCTGGCGCCTTTTTTCGTTGGTCCGAGCTGGATGAGGGCGCTCGGTGAGTTTTGTAGAAACTCTTGATGCTCGGACATGAATAAACCTTGTAGACAAGTTTTTCTATGACTCTCGCAATGTGAGTTTTGCTCTCGTTCTCGGCTAGGAACTTCGACACTCTTTTCGCACAAGGAACAGGACAAATCTCGGATGCCCATGAGTGCCATGGGCGCATTGTACCCTGGGGGTCGTGTACCCAGCGGTCTCGACCTTCGCTTTTGTGCATGCGCGCCAAGGCGTTTTTGGCGTATGGCGAAATCTGGCTTGGCGCCTTTAATGCGCCGTCGGTGTCGTCCGCGAGTTTTGTTTTTGAATTGTAGAATGTCGCAACTTTCGGCGAGAAGCAGCAATGCTCCTCGCCTTTTTGTTTTGTGCAGGTGCCGTATCAAATGCTGGTAACTGCCGCCACAAAAACGGGCTAGGAACATCGCTCCGAACAAAGGGCTGAACTCAGGTTCAACCCTTTTTGATTGGAGCGAGTAGTAGATGGCCAGCCAGAATGATAAGTCTAAAAAGAAATCTGCAAAGCAGGGATTCAAATTTATTGACTTGTTTGCTGGTATCGGTGGCTTCCATACAGCCATGCATAGTGTTGGTGGTAAATGTGTATTTGCTAGCGAATGGGATAAAAATGCTCGTATTACATATGAGGCTAATTATAAGAATATAGAACCTTCGCTTTTCAAAAAAGATTCTGATGGCAAATACAAATTTTTCAATGCAGACATTAATGACGTTGTGATGGACGATATTCCTGACTTTGATGTTCTTTGTGGGGGATTTCCTTGTCAAGCATTTTCTATTGCAGGAAAACGAAAAGGGTTTGAAGACACTCGCGGAACACTATTTTTCAATATTGCAGCCATTGTCAATCACAAAATTCAAATTGGTAAAAAGCCAAAAGTTCTTTTCATGGAAAATGTGAAGGGACTGAAAAATCACGATCATGGAAAAACTCTTGAAACCTTGCTACGTGTATTGAAAGAGGATTTGAAGTATGAAGTTCGTACTGCTGTTTTGAATGCAAAATTTTTTGGAGTTCCTCAAAATAGAGAACGATTATTCTTTGTTTGTTGGGATAAAGAACAATGCTCTGCAGATGACTTCAATTTTCCATTGGGTCTTGATAAAGACTTGAAACCTTTGTTCAAAAAAGATGAATTAGAAAAATGTATTGCAACCAAGGTAAGCGATATTTTTGAACCTGCCGATAAAATTCCTGAAAAGAATACAATAAGTGACAAAATGTGGATTGGTCACCAGGAACGAAAAAAGCGTAATAAAGCAAACGGAAAAGGTTTTGGTTATTCGTTGTTTACTGGAGATAGTGTCTATTGCAGCACTATTTCAGCGCGTTACTGGAAAGATGGCAGCGAAATTTTAATTGATCAATCCCCACAAGGAAAAAATCCAAGAAAGCTAACACCTGTTGAAGCAGGTCGTTTACAAGGGTATAAAATTCTCGGCAATGGATGGGAAAATCCTAATGCAGGCTATAACCAGAATAATCAAAAGAATTTCCCGGAAATGAAAATTGTCGTTTCCGATAAGGAAGCTTTTCATCAATTTGGAAATAGCGTGGCTGTTCCTGTAATTAGAACGCTGGCTAAGGAAATTAAGAAACAACTGTTGGAAGGATAGGAGAGAAAACGATGCCCTATGTCTCACAAATTATTAAGGATTTGAATGCAGTATTGCTATACGCGAAGCATCGATTTCAAAATGAATTTAAACAACAGGAATTCGAATTAAATGATGTCTTTAAGAATTCATATTCCAATTATCTAAAAGAAAAAAATTGTGAGATAGAATTCTTTAGGCATACATCCGTCATTACGACAAAAGCTAATCAAAAAATTTTCATTGCAAATCAGTGGTTTGTAATAGCTTCTTACATGGTTGATTTCTGTACGGAGTTGTTAACATACAAGGAACTCTATTTAAAAATTTGCACAAGAATTTGCCAAAACCCAGAGCACCTTGCGAAAAATCTAAAGGTTTCAAATGATTTTGCTACAAAGCGTCTATTTATACAAAGTGCAAAAGAGATGTTTAACGAAATCTATGGGGATGACGCAGGTTCTACAGAAGCTGCGGGATACTTATGGAATTTTGTAAGCAATTATTCTTGGTGGGCAGGGAGTAAAACTGTAGATCGGAATGACTTTTATATTTCGCCAATTTTAAATTCACTTAACGTAGTAAACGTTAGTCATGGGTATGTTGCAGACATTGTATTTGCTTATTCAACAAATTTTCCATTAAGAAAAATAGTTGAAAATGTAGGTAGTTTCACTATAGGGGCGAAACTGAATACTTATACTCCAGATGCTGAAGAATCAGCATCTTACCAAAAGGCAGAAAAAATTACTTCATCTTTGAACTTGAACGATGTGTCGATTGAGTACCTCGTACAACCTACATCTGCGCCCAAAATATCAATCAGCGCTGCAAGTCTTGCTCGCTTTAAAAGAAATGGTTGATTGCGATGACGGAATGGAAAATAGAGGATGATATATTGATTTCCTTTAAGGATGGAAACAAGTTTTACCCATCCGCTCAGGAAGTATTTTCGCTTGTGAAAGAAGGTAATCCACCGCTTTCTCAAATTAGATTTTCCTCTTTGGGATGCAATTTGACCGCATCTTTGCAATCAAGTGAAAATAGTCTCGTTCTTTCTATTGAAGCAGAGAAAAGAGGCAAAAAGAAAATCTTGCCGATTGTAAATGGTAAGCTTGTTGATCATGTTATTCTTTGTAATACATGGTATCATGTCAACAAGAATCTTGACGATTTGGAGGGTTGTTTAGCAAAAGCTGCTGTTTATGAACAAGGGACAATATCAAGGTCCCAATATGTCAAAATAAAGCAATATGAGTTTACTCATCAGGTACAACTTTTTGATGACTTTGTTGAGTTTGACTCGAATAGTCAAAAGAATGGTTTGGATATTAATCCAAGTGAAATTCCTTTGCGAGCGACATTGTTTGAATATCAGCATGTAGGATTTAATTGGATTTGCAATACGCTTGAAGGCCTTTCTGGTTGCGTCCTTGGCGATGAAATGGGCCTTGGCAAAACGATGCAGATAATTGCGACAATGTTGTTTTTTCAACAAAAAAATAAGGGACCTTTTTTGATTGTAGCTCCAATTTCGTTACTCGCGAATTGGAAGCGTGAATGTAATAAATTTGCCCCTACTCTAAATGTTTATGTTCATCATGGTTCAAATAGAATAAGCAACTACAAATGTTTGGAACCTTATGATGTCGTTGTGACATCGTATTCCACGGTAATCAATGACTTACCAATGTTGAATATGGCAAGATGGTATTTGGCCGTTTTGGACGAGGCTCAAAACATAAAGAATCCTGATAGTATTCGTAAAAAAACTTGTTGCAGAATAAACTCAGAAAAATGTATTGCAGTGACAGGAACCCCCTTTGAAAATCATATAACGGATATTTGGTCGATTCTAGATTTTGTCTATCCAGGGGTGCTTGGGGATGTTGAGTCTTTTAGGGAATGTATTTCTGATGATGTTGAAGGTGGTAAAAAACTAGAACCGATTTTATCCGCGATGATGGTCAGAAGACGTGTGAAAGAAGTTGCTGATGAACTACCACCGCGAATAGATATTGAACAACCTCTCCAAATGTCTGAAAAGGAGGCGAAAACTTATTCAATGCTTTTGTCAGAGGCGAAGTGCGAGTCTGAATCGGGAAATCCAGGATTTGGGATTCTCCAGAAATTAAGAATGTTTTGTACGCATCCACATCTAATTGATGATGAAAGTGGAAATCCATTTGACGATTCGGTAAAATTTCAACGTTTCTGTGAACTCGTTGAAGAAATTATTGAAAAAGGGGAAAAAGCCATTGTTTTCACCTCCTATAAAAAGATGTTTGATGTTTTTACAGGTTATTTGAAAAAAAATGTAGGCGTAAAAAACTGGTCTATTAATGGCGAGACCGAAATTTCGTTAAGACAGAAAATTGTGGATGATTTCAACCGATATGATGGCAGTGCCATATTGTTCCTAAATCCCAGAGCTGCGGGAACTGGATTGAACATAACAGGCGCAAACCATGTAATTCATTACAATCTTGAGTGGAACCCATCTTTGGAAGATCAGGCTTCTGCGAGAGCTTACAGAAGAGGACAGGAAAAAACGGTGTTTGTTTATCGACTCTATTATCAAAACACAGTTGAGCAAATTATTCAGGATCGCATTAATCGGAAACGACTAATTGCCGAAAATGCTGTTGTTGGCACAGAAGGCTTTGATAATGATTATCAAGATGTAATTGACGCATTGAACTTAGTCCCAAATTTTTAAGAAGGAACATGAAGAATGAACAACAATCAAGTACAGGAAATTGAATTACAACCAGATCCAGCGCGTATTGTAAATGGTTTAAGGGATACCGGTTATAATTTCAACACCGCAATTGCGGATATTGTTGATAATTCAATTGCGGCTAAGGCGACGCGTGTTGATATCAATATTGTAATGAATCCGAAGTTAGAGGTTGCTGTATATATTGCAGATAATGGCATTGGCATGGATTATAATGGCTTGCAAAATGCAATGAAATATGGCTCTAAGGAACGGTCGGAAAAGAAGAGTCTTGGAAAATTCGGCCTGGGTTTAAAAACGGCATCCACAGCATTTTGTAAGCAGTTGTCCGTATTGTCTAGAAATGCTGCTGATTCGGAGATAATCAAGGTTCAGTGGGATTTGGATTATATTAGCCGCGTTGGATCATGGAAACTTCGGATTGTTGAAGCATCTGCAGATGAATTAGATTTGTTTGATGAAACTGCGAATAATTGCAGTGGTACTTTGGTTGTATGGGATAAAATCGACAGATTGTTGAAGGATTACAAAAGTAATTCTGCGGCAAAAAAAGCTCTTGATAAAAAGATTGATGAGTTAAAATTCCATATAGCGATGGTGTTTCAACGTTTTCTTGATGAAAATGATAATCGTGCAGAAAATGTAGAAATAAGAGTGAATGGCGAAAAAATTGAAGCATGGGATCCGTTCTGTGTTAAGGAACAAAAAACTTCCTTATTACAGCGAGAAACTGTTCCTGTTGAAATTGGTGATGAGGGAAATTTCTCCTTTGATGTCGCGGCGTATGTAATTCCTAGAAAATCGGAATTTAGTTCCAAGGAAGCTGCTGATAAAGCTAGAGGAAATAATGATTTCCAGGGATTCTATGTTTATCGTGAAAATAGACTTATTCATTTTGGTGATTGGCTGGGATTCTTTACGAAAGAACCGCATTATTCTCTATTGCGTGTGGAATTTTCCTTTGGGCAGGAATTAGATGAACTTCTAAATGTTGATATAAAAAAATCAAGAATTCTGTTGATATCAGAATTATCTGATTATCTAAATAGATTCCTGAATGCGCCTCGTCGTGAAGCTCAAAAAAGGTACAGAGAAGGACAAACTAGCGACATTCATAAACCAGGTAAAAGCGCTCATGATTCCTCAAATTCGACTATCGAGGCAAAAGGAGCTGAAGTTCAAGAATCGAGATTGACGCCAACGGGAAAACCAAATGAGGCTTTGGTTGAAAATTCCAATGGTTCTTTTACTAAGAAGATTACCATTGGAAATGCAGAATCTCCGAAGCAATGTCGTGTGGTTCCTGTAGAAACCATTGACGGAAACGCGCTGTGGGAGCCGGCTTTGATTGATGGAAAAAATGCTGTAAGAATTAATGAAGGTCACGATTTCTATAAAAAGGTATACGGCCCGATTCTTTCTAAGGGTGTCGTTGTAGAAGGCTTGGATGATTTGCTTTGGGCGCTTGCAGAAGCTGAAAATTCGACCTGTAATCAAGCGACAATTGAAAATTACGAGGAAATGCGTTATATGGTTTCGCGTATTCTTCGCAAACTTGTAGCTGATTTGCCAGATCCTGCATTGGATGAAAATTAATTATGCAGTGTAAAGATCTTCAGGAATATTTGGAAGATGTTTTTTCAATGCCCTTCTGCGTTTCTGTTGAAACGCAAGATGGGGATGATGTGTATTTGTCTTACCCTAAAAATGAAGATCAGGCATTTTTTGAAGTTCGTACTAGAATAAAGAATAATATTCGAGTGATTGTTGAAATTGAACCGCAGAAGTATGCCGCACAATTACTTCGTGAAATGTCATACGCACCTAATGATAAGAAGAAATTATTTCTTGCTTATTATGAGGCTCTTAGGTGCAAGCAGGTGAAATTTGACCTCAAGATAAATGGTTCTTTATGCAGCCAGATTGACGATTCCCTTTGGAAGGATCCTTGGAAGCAGTTGTATTGTAGGTTCACCCGAGTTCCCGTAATAGATTTGAACGACGAATACGACGAGTCATTTGTTGTGTGTGAATGGACAAAGCAGGCTTATACTTTGTTTTTCTCCCTTTTAAACATTGTAGATGCCGATTTTGAACATAGTGGAAAAGAAGAAGGTAATTGCTTTCAAGTTGTCGCGAATAGGTACGAGCGTAATCCTATAAATCGTGAGTTATGTCTCGCAAAAAAAGGTTATGCCTGTTGTGTATGTGGCTTTGACTTTAAGACTGTTTATGGAATAATTGGACAAAAATTCATTCATGTTCATCACCTAATTCCAGTATCAAAAATGGGACCAAATTATGTTGTGAAACCGGTGGAGGATTTGATTCCGGTATGTCCAAATTGTCATGCAATGTTGCATAGGAAAGATCCTCCTTATACCCCAGAGGAAATGCGGGACATTCTTTCCATAAATAAGATTGACTCTTGATTTGTGTTTTTCCGCAAGCTATGTTGTAGTACTATATTTTTGATGTGGTATGGTGAATGTCTTTGAGTTTGATACTTATTGACATTTCGAGAAAAGCGCCCCTCTTTCCCATGCTAAGCATTTTTTTGCCCCTTGAAATTTAAAGTTTGGTAGTGGGACCTTAAGCCGTCAATATGCTCCAATAACGATGAATTGATTGTATGCCCCATAGGGTCAAGGATAAAGTCTATTCCTTCTTGTCTCGCAAGTTTTGCAGCAGGTGTAAAATCGCTATCTCCTGAAATCAAGATTATCTGATCAACAAGGTGCTTATAAGCTAAAGACGCGATGTCTATGCCTATTTTCATATCAACACCTTTTTGCTGCATAACTAGTTGAAAGTCTTTTTCAACTACGTCAGATAATGTTATGTTTCCATTAAATAGTTTTTTGATACATTCATTTTTTAATGAATAAGACGCTTCGTCAGCCGCAAGAAAACCTAGTCGTAGTGCAAATTTCCGTTTTGTTTTTAAAGCGTCAAGAAAACTATTCATCCAGGCGAATGTTGGCTGTTTCTTGAAGTTGATGGTTCTTTGTAAAAGTGGATGGAAAACATTCTTCTCGACAGGAGGGCAGTCGTAGTAGAATATTCTGTACAAATCATTGCACTGAATTTTTTTATCGTTTGAATTTTTTGGCTCTTCATCAACATGTGTGGGTGGCTTCGCCACCCTTTTTTGTTGACATTCGCCTAAATTAAACAAAAAATGGGCTATTTTCTAAAATTTAATCGCCAAAAAAAACAGAAGAAAAAGCCCATGTCAAAATTATACAAATCCAT
>NZ_FQWP01000046.1:0-3036 GCF_900129715.1 Fibrobacter sp. UWH9
AGTACGCCGAGATATTGCCCAATTGGGTTCAGGAACTGCTGTAATCAAGGCACTGTAACCCTAGGACATTCTTGTAATTTTAAAAGGCCGCACCATTGGAGGCGCGGCCTTGATTTTAAAATTTACCATCTTGTTAAATCACGACATAATCATTTTTTGATTGATCATTCTTCACAATAAGAACAAGTAACACCCATTCGTTCTCGTCCAGAAATATTATACTGAATATTTGGCGGATCTTCCTTCCTAAAACATGGAATTACAACTTTTAAGCATTTCCGCGAGAAATTGTACAACGGCTCCTTTTTAGTTCCTTTTGGAAATAAATACTCCTCTTTGGTCAAAGAAGAATCGACCCAGCCGACAAACCATTTATAATTAGATTTTCTTAAATTCGTACGTTTCATCCGACCAAAAGAAAGAGGCGTTTTTTGTGGACACCCGGCTTTTAAGCATGAATCCGAAACCATATTTGCCCATGGCGAAAATTCCTTTAGTAACAAAGTGTCATCAATAGTTTCTATCCAAGCTGGGGTAAAAATTCTCATTCCAGCGTTGAGTAAGTCAACATCATAACAGTCTTTATCTAGGGACATGTTGATATTAAACGTCATCCCGTCATAAAAACGTTCAACATTTTCAATTCGACAAAATACATCTTCTTCTTTCTCAGCGTTTTTTTGACAAGAAATAAAGGATCCCAGAAAAGCAGGTAATAACACATATCTTACAAAAAATTCTGCATAATATTTCATACAAACCACCTATTTACTTTGATCAATAGGATGTTCAGGTTCATTTGCAGTAAAAGAGGTCCCATTTGCATTATTGAATTTAACAAGATTGTTCCCCTCAGCATTATAGGTCATGTTTAAAACAACATTATCACCACTAAGATTAATAATCGTTTCATTTCCATCCGGGTCAATCGCACCAATCGGATTCATCCCATTCCCCGCATACAGATACGGGCTTGCGAATTGTCTCTTGGGGTCAACAGACATCCACATTACGAGCATTGGATCCAGATATCTTGCGCCGAAGTAGTTCAGCTCGGTCTCGTCATCGCGTTCTTTTCCGGTGAAATTTTCAGTAACTTTTTCAGTGGGTTCCGAGAGCATCACCTGCTCACCGAAGGCGCGGTAGTCGTAGGCGGCCTTCACACTGCCAGCGCCGTCACCTGTACCGTACACCAGCATGGTGGAGCCCAGATGATTTTTGAGGTACCATTCGAAGGTGGCGTTGCCGGAAGACGGCTTTTCGGCATCTTCCACGCCGTAGCGGCCCAGGCCCTGAGGCATATTTACGACCACGCGGGCGTCCTGGAGGCTGCCGTCACGATAGTTTTCACGCACTTCGGTGCCGATGCCGGTGTAGTGGGTGACGAGTTCCCGTTCCCAGTCGGCGGCATACACGCCGTCGGCCTCGTCGGAAATGCAGGCCTTGCGGAACCTCGTCTTGGAAACGCGCCTGCCGGAACCGTCGTATGCCATCAGCACCCTGACACTGTCCCTGCTGCAACTACGCGTATTTTCAAGCACGTTTCCTGATCTAGTTTCCATCCTGAACTCCACCGGCATTCCTCTCCAATCATAGGAAATTTTCAGGAATTTGGACTTGCGCAGAGCGCATTTCACTGCGGTTCGGCAATGAAAATACACAAGTGTATTTTCGCTGCACTCACCTTGCAGGAATTTGTCCTCGATGAGATTACCATCGGAATCGTAGACGATGTTGCAAATAGTCGCTGTTTACCAGAAAGCATCCGATTTGTTTAAGTCTCTGTAGTACTACGACATAGTCCATTAATTGACAAACGATTGTTTACAACCATAATTTGTAAAGAACCATAATGTAATATCTGGTAGCAAATGGTCTTTTTCAACAAGATAGAATAAATTAAAAAATTTTCTTATTCTAAATAGTTGTATATCATCAGTCAAATCTGCTTTAAAAAAAGCAAAATCATCTACCATATATTTTCCATCCCACACTCTACCAGTATCTTTTAAATGGTTCGAAGCATCTGACAACGGACAATAAACATGAAAACCATCATAAAACAAGTAATCTAGGTCATTGCCTTCGCCTCCTTCAACAATGAACATGCCTAAAGAGTCTAAGTAATGTTCATAAGCTAATGCAGAGGCATTAATAGAACATTCTTTCAAGTCAACACATATAGAGAATTTGCTTAACTTAAAGGAATATAAAAGAATACACAACAAACATAGAACGGAAATAATTACAACATTCTTCTTTTTAATAAAACTCACGTAGCGGCTCACCTAAGTCCTCCCTTATTTGATTTTCCCTCTTAATAGCGTTTTCTTCTTTTATGGGAATTCCGTCTTTGTTATACCGTTCATCCTTAGTAAACTTACCATCAATGATATCTTCTGAATGTCCCAATTCATGCGCCAAACCAACGGAAGTTGATCTACGTCTGGAACCTTCGGCATTTTCACCCCCCATAACCGCATTCATATCCCACAAAACTACAGCATTTCTGCCGTGCGCCTCAGTATGATTTCTCTTTGAAGATTGTTTGATTATTATTTCTTGATCACTACTCCTTAACTTAGCAATGAAGGCTTTTCCTTCAGGACCCGAATTTTCAATTTCTTTTAAGGCATCATTTGCGGCGATGTTATACGATTCACTGTTGCGCGAATACATTTTAATGATATTCCCATCTGGATCAGTTGCATTTAAGGGATTCATCCCATTCCCAACATACAGATACGGACTTGCAAATTGTCTCTTGGGATCCACAGAAATCCACATTCCAAGCATTGGATCCAGGTATCGTGCGCCGAAGTAGTTCAGCTCGGTTTCGTCATCCTTCTCTTTACCGGTGAAGTTCTCCGTCACCTTGTCGCCTGCATCAGCGATCAGATCGATCTGTTCGCCGAAGGAGCGGTAGTCATAGGCTTTCTTCACTTCACCGAGGTCTGCAATGTCTGTGTTTGAGGAACCCTGGGTGCCGTACACCAGCATGGTGGAGCCCAGATGATTTTTGAGGTACCATTCGAA
>NZ_FQWP01000031.1:0-28222 GCF_900129715.1 Fibrobacter sp. UWH9
GAACAATCGGCCGAGAAAACGACTTGGATTTCTCACCCCATTAGAGTATATTTCTAGGCAAGTTAAACAAATTTACTTGGCGACTTAAATTCGCCAATTATATTGTGAATGTATAAGCATAAGAGGTTTTTATAAGGATTTGATGCATTTTTGACATATAGAGCTTTGCTCTTGTTCATCACCTGAAATCGGCAAAATTTCACATCACGATAGAATGAGTAGCAGACGCTCACGTCCAGAAATGGGCGTGGGTCGTTTGTGTTTATTTCGTGGTAGGCTTTGCCGAGCCTCAGGTGAGATTGCACTTACGCACCCACGCTTTTTTTGTTTGGTAAAATGTGCAAGTTGAAGTTCTTTAGTCTTTTTGCAAAAGAATCTTACCCTAAAACCATATGGGAAATGATTTATGGAAGGCATTGAAAAGAATACAGAACTTGACGTTGATGGTCAGCCGTTGAATGGCAATTTTAATAGAGTGCGCAACAGAAATAAAGCTGCAGCAACTCTTTACGGCGTATTGAATGGAATTACGGCGGACCAACAATTAAATGACACAGAAATATTATTCCTTCAGGTCTGGCTTGAACAGCAAAGCGAAATGAAAGGAGATATCCTTGATATTTATGATGCCGTAAAGGCTGCTTTGGAAGATGGTGTGATTACAAGTGAGGAACGTGAAGATTTAAAATGTCTTCTAGATGATTGTCTCGAATTTTCGGAAAACGTCTTTGAAAGTGATGTTGAGGTAAATCAGTTTGTGGGCTTTTTGAAAGGAATTTCAGCTGATGGTATAATAAACAAAGCTGAATTTGAAAGACTTAAACAGTATGTGTTTAATGCACCTTTGAAACTTCAAAAAACGTTCCCATTCAATATTGTGTATGATAGAATCAATATGATTCTAAGGGATCAGGTTGTGGATGATGCGGAACTTAAGGAATTGAATACCCTTGTCTCTGACATTGTTGGAACCCACTTTACAGAAGACGGTGATGCTATTGGTGGTGCAACGTCTCTATTTAATGATCCCATATCGGGAAGCTTAAATGGTAAAAATATTTGTTTTACGGGAAAGTTTATTTCCGGAAGTCGTAAGCAAGTTGAGTCAAAGGCCGCTAGCCTTGGAGCTATCCCACAAGGTAGTGTTACCAATTCTACGGATTATGTAGTGATTGGAACAATGGTCAGTCGAGATTGGATCCATGAATCATCGGGACGTAAAATTGAAAAGGCCGTAGGTCTTAAAAAGAAAGGTGCCCCGATCTTTATTACAAGTGAACAGACTTGGAATGAATTTATAACAGAATAATATCAGAAGGAGTAAAAATGAAAAATCTTAACGCTCTTGTTGAGAAGTATAAGTCTCTCACCCTAACGAACGAACTTAATAATGAGGAGGCTGTAAAAAATTACATCATCCGAAACATGGTGGAACGAGTGTGGGGGTATGAATATGGTGCTGGTGTTGATTGCTATAAGGTTGAAGTAGAGTTGCCTCAAATTGGAGCTAAGGTAAATCATAGTCGTTGTGATTATCTTATTCAAACAGCGAATTACAAGTGCATTATTGAGGCGAAACGTCTTTCGGAAGATGTTGAAAATCAAAAGCATATTGATGAACTGGCTTCCTATGTGCAGAACATGCTTGTCGAAGTTGGAATTTTGACAAACGGACGTAAATGGTCCTTCTTTATCGCAGATGCTGCTAGTCATGTCATGGAGAAATCTCCGTTTAAAACGATAGATTTTGAAAAGATTTCGGATGAGGATAAAAAGTATCTTCTGGATCTTTTTAAGAAGCCTGGCGCTGATTTAGCGAAGATTCGCTCTGCCTACGAAGAGGGTAAGAAAAAAGCTGAAGAACAAAATCTTATGGCGAAAATTGAAGCGGCAATTATGGAAGAACGTAAATATCTTTCCGAAGATGAGAAGAAACATATCATCCGTAAAGTTGAGCCTGGCGTTAATGTCGTCAATCAAAATAAACTTGATAGCTACGAGAATTATTTTCAGGCCGCCATGATGAATATTGTGGAAAAGGAAAAGGCCAAGTATAAAGCAGAAGCGGAAGCAGAGGCAGCTCGTTATAAGAATGATATTGAATCCGAAGAACTTATGGTATATTCTATTGTTCTTGGTCTTCTTGCTGATAAATATGATACATCAATTATCAATTTGAGCGATTTCAATAGTGGTCTTCTTGCAAAAGTTCATTTTAACGGGCCTAAATCTGGTCAGCCGATTCTTTGGATCATTGGAAAAATTATCGACAACAAGTATCGTTTTGAAGGTATTGCATTTCCTAAGGCTGACGGGGCGCAAGGTGATACAATTGCTCTAGTTGATCCCAAGGAAATTTTTGTTCACAAAGATCGAGTTCGTGCGGAAGCGGAAATAAGCTTTGCTGGACCTCGAGTCAAAGAATTAAAATCTGAAAATCTTGCAACAGAATCTTCCGTATGAATCATATAGTTGAAAGCAAATGGTTCCAGTTAATCGTAATGTTCTTCATTACGGTTAACGCCATTGTCCTAGGTTTAGAAACGATTCCTACGGTAATGGATTCTTGTGGAAAAATTCTTGATATCATAGATTCCTTTTGCTTGGGAGTCTTTGCCTTAGAAATCATTATAAGAATCATAGCTGGACGAAGTCGTTTTTTCGTATCTGTGTGGAACTGGTTTGATGTTTTAGTTGTCGCAATATCGTTTATTCCTGTTACGGGGTGTGTCTCAAGTCTTCGTGTTGTTCGTTTGCTGAAACAATTTCGGGCAATGAGATTGGTTAGCTCGGTAAAAACAATGCAGGTTATCGTAAACGCAATATTCAAGAGCATTCCGAGTCTAGGATATGCAGGATTGTTAATGCTGGTAACCTTGTACATATACTCTGTAATAGGAGTGAATCTTTATGCGGATGTTATCTATGATGATATCCAACCGTTTGCTGATATAGGAACTGCAATGTTGACCTTGATAATTACCACAACTTTTGAAGGTTGGGGAGATCTCTTACGTGGGTTGATGGTTGTCCATCCTTATGCATGGATTTACTTGATTAGTTTCATTGTGATATCGGCGCTTATTATGCTCAATATTGTTGTTGGCATTGTTGTGAATTTTGTCAGCGAATCATATGAAGCGAAAAATGAAAACAATACTATGGATGTACAAAAGGAACTTGCAGTTGTTCAGGAACACCTGGATAATGTGAAACGTTCCCTAAACATAGGCAAAAACTAAATGCGTAAAAATTGAACGAAAAAAGACCCCGACTCCTATGAGTCGAGGTCTTTTACTTCCGTTATGCAGCCAGTATCTCGCCGGCTTTATAGCATTCCGCCAGGTATTCGCGAGATTGGTAGAAAAGGTCGGAATTATAATTCAGGATTTTGAAGCATTGCGGAGAACTCTTGCAGGCTCTTCAAAATTAACTTCGGAAAATCTATTTCTCGGAGAATGTTGAAATGAGTGTCGTTGGAAACAATGAATGTGGCGTTTCCGGCAATTGCGCAATCGACGAACTTGTTGTCGTCTGGATCGTCTTTGATTAGGTTGAATCTGAAAAAAGTATCAATAAGTTCTACAGATGGAGCGTTCAGTAGAGTCTGGATTACGTTGGAGGCAATTGTCGAATTTGTTCTTTGTGCAATGATTTCCTCATATTCTTCTAGGACTTCATTTGACACGCAAAGAGTGTATTTACCTTCTTGCAGTCCCCGCCAAACATTGAAATAGGCACCCCTTTTGGAAAGGGATGCTAAAAGACAGTTTGTATCAAGAACGATTCTCATACATTCTTGTAGGGGGTTCGAAGATGTTCGTTCAAAATGGATTCGTTTTTCTTGTCGTCCCACTCGCCGGATTCCCACAGTGCGTCCATATCATTTTCTACACGCTTGGCGAAAACATCCGTCAAGGCAACGCGAATCTCTTCCAGGGACTTGGAATCCTTGGCGAAGGAAAACATCTTCAAAAGATGCAGCTGTGTCGGGTTTAGTGTGGTATCCATAAGAATCTCCATGAATATTCAAAAAGAATATACATTATTTAATGACGATAAAAAAGACCCCGACTCCTGTGAGTCGAGGTCTTTTAAGTTTTAAGGGAGATCCCGGCTCAAGGCCGGGATGACATCCATTAACTGTGCGGAGCCTGTCGGCGATAAGCAACTTCGTTGCTTTGATAACCGGCTCGGAAATGACTAAATAAATTTAGTCGCTTCACTCGCCTTAGTTATCAATTAAGCCTTGTAATCAGCGATCTGTTCTGCAGTCATGCCCATGATGAAGTTGGAGTGCTTCATCACTTCGGCTTCAGCAAGGTTCAGGTAAACCTTGGCGCTCTTGCCGAACAGTTCTGCGTTTGCAGAAGCGTCGCGGATAAGGAGCTGAGCCATGACGCAGTTACCGGCCATTTCGTACAGGCGGCGGCTGCAGAGGTCCAGGAACTCGTTGTTTTCTGCGGCCTTGACGTAGTCGATGGCTGCCTTGAACTTGTCGTCCATAGCCTTTGCGCGGGCCTTGAGGCTTTCGAATTCCGGTGCAACAGCGGCTGCTTCCAGTTCGTCGAGCATGGAAGTGTAGGTGCCGGTGGTGATGTGCGGAAGGGCAGCAACAACCTGGAGCTGGGTAGTACCTTCGTAGATGGAGGTAATACGAGCGTCGCGGTAGAGGCGCTGGCAAGCGTATTCCAGCATGTAGCCGGAACCGCCGTGAACCTGGATGCTGTCGTAGCTGTTGATGTTGGAGTATTCGGCATTCATGCCCTTGGTGAGCTTATGATGGTGGGGGGAGGTTTCCCCCTCGCTGCAGCTCCGGCCCCGCCCCGCAACGCTCTGCTTGCCTGTATTCTCGAGATTGGTAGAAAAGGTGGCTGACTTGTCCTTTGCTTTCGATTTGTGTATATTTGTCTTTGAACGAATCGCAAGGAGGATTGTATGAGTAATGCTCTCGCAGAAGAAATCAGTGAACTCTCGTATGAAGATCAACTTGATCTTCTTATGTTTATTGTATCCTCTTTAAAGTCAAAGAAAAAGAATGTTGAAGAAAATGCTGCACAACGTTTTCTAAAGCTCTCTATGGACGATCCTCGCAGTGCTGAAGAAATCATTGCCGATATGAGAAACGCCAACCAGTCTGTTCGTTTCGGAGAGAGTAATGTCCTTTTTGATTGATACCAATATTTTGATTTACCGACTTAAGAATGTTGGAAATGTGAATGAAAATTTTATTCGCAATCAGGATTCAACGATGCTGATTTCTGTTGTTTCTTATGGCGAACTTGTTTTTGGTGCGGAAAAATCGTCTAATCGTGAAAAGAATATGAAGACGGTTGAGGCTATCAAGTCCATTTTTCCGATGCTGGATGTTAATTCGAAGATAATGTCTTGTTTTGGGCGACTAAAAGCTACGCTACAGAAAACTGGTAAAAATGTTGATGATATGGATTTGCTGATTGCCGCAACAGCAATGGTGAACAATTTAACCTTAGTAACTCATAACACTAAACATTTTGAAAATATCCCGGGCCTCTCCTTTACAGATTGGTATTAGAAGTTTTTTTAAAGATGCGATAAAAAAGACCCCGACTCCTGTGAGTCGAGGTCTTTTTTAAATGCTAGATTCCCGCTTTCGCAGGAATGACATCCCGTGCAGGACCTTCGCGATGCACTGCGCGGCGCTAGTCCGCGCGGTACCAGCAGACGGCGTAGCCGCGGTTATATCTCTATAACCTTTAACCTATAAGCTTTAGGCTTTATAGTCAGCGATCTGTTCTGCAGTCATGCCCATGATGAAGTTGGAGTGCTTCATCACTTCTGCTTCAGCGAGGTTCAGGTAGACCTTGGCGCTCTTGCCGAACAGTTCTGCGTTTGCAGAAGCGTCGCGGATAAGGAGCTGAGCCATGACGCAGTTACCGGCCATTTCGTACAGGCGGCGGCTGCAGAGGTCCAGGAACTCGTTGTTTTCAGCGGCCTTGACGTAGTCGATGGCTGCCTTGAACTTGTCGTCCATAGCCTTTGCGCGGGCCTTGAGGCTTTCGAATTCCGGTGCAACAGCGGCTGCTTCCAGTTCGTCGAGCATGGAAGTGTAGGTGCCGGTGGTGATGTGCGGAAGAGCTGCAACGACCTGGAGCTGGGTAGTACCTTCGTAGATGGAGGTAATACGAGCGTCGCGGTAGAGGCGCTGGCAAGCGTATTCCAGCATGTAGCCGGAACCGCCGTGAACCTGGATGCTGTCGTAGCTGTTGATGTTGGAGTATTCGGCATTCATGCCCTTGGTGAGCGGAGTGCCGGCGGATGCCAACTTGTTGTACAGCTTCAGTTCAGCCTTTTCTTCGTCAGTGAGCTTGCGGGTGCGTTCGATATCTTCAAGAGACTTGTAGATGTCGACGTAGCGAGCTGTCTGGTAAAGGAGGGCGCGGCCAGCGTCCAGGCGAGCCTTCATGTTGGAAAGCATTTCGTAGACGCCGGGGAAGTTGATGATAGCCTGGTTGAACTGCTTACGGTCCTTGGCGTAGGCGAGTGCTTCGTCGTAGGAAGCCTGGCTGATACCCACTGCCTGTGCAGCGATACCGAGACGTGCACCGTTCATGAGGGCCATCACGTACTTGATAAGACCGAACTTGCGGCGGCCGCAGAGTTCTGCCTTAGCATTCTTGTAAACCAGTTCGCAGGTCGGAGAACCGTGGATACCCATCTTGTTTTCGATACGACGAACATCGACGCCACCGTCGCGCTTGTCGTAGATGAACATGGAAAGACCGCGGCCATCCTTGGTGCCTTCTTCAGAGCGGGCAAGAACCAGGTGAATGTCGGAGTCGCCGTTGGTGATGAAGCGCTTCACGCCGTTCAGGTACCAGCACTTGTCTGCTTCGCTGTAGGTTGCCTTCAGCATAACACGCTGCAGGTCGGAACCGGCATCGGGTTCGGTCAAGTCCATGGACATGGTTTCGCCAGCGCAGATACGCGGGACGAAACGAGAACGCTGGTCTTCATCGCCGAATTCGTACAAAGTTTCGATACAGTCCTGAAGGGACCAGATGTTTTCGAAACCTGCGTCGCCGGCAGCGATCATTTCGTTAATGGCGGTGTAAGCAGTTACGGGGAAGTTCAGGCCACCGAAACGACGGGGCATGGTAACGCCGCAAAGGCCTGCCTTTACGGTAGCTTCCAGGTTTTCGTAAGTCTTGCTTGCGTAGCGGACGCGGCCGTTTTCGCAATGAGGACCTTCTGCATCAACTGCTTCTGCGTTGGGTGCGATCACGTTAGAAACGATGTCGCCAGCCAGTTCGCAAACCTTGTTGTAGTTGTCGATTGCGTCGGCGTAGTCGGCCGGAGCGTAATCGGACTTTTCTTCATTAGCAAAGCCATTTTCCCTGAGTTCCACAATGCGGTTCATCAAGGGGCTGCTTTCAATATTGAACTTAATCTCTGGATGGTCAGTATAAAAATTTGCCATAGAGCTTCACCTACTTGTTGTTAGCCTTGTAGTACTTGATTAACTTGGGAACCACTTCTTCAACGTTGCCGTTGATGACGTAGTCAGCAATTGCATTGATCGGAGCATCCGGGTCATTGTTCACGGAAATGATAATGCCGGAATCCTGCATACCAGCGATGTGCTGGATCTGGCCGGAAATACCGCAAGCAATGTAAACCTTGGGGCGGACGGTGAGGCCGGTCTGACCGATCTGACGGTCATGGTCGGCAACGAAGCCTGCGTCGATTGCAGCGCGGCTTGCACCAACTTCGCCGTGGAGTTCCTTGGCCAGTTCGAACAGCATGTCGAAGTTTTCCTTGGAGCCCATGCCGTAACCACCGGCGACCACGATGGGAGCGCTCTTCAGGTTGTTCTTGGCGGCTTCAACGTGGCGTTCCAGAACCTTCACCACGTATTCAGCTTCGGGAACGTACTTGGCTACGTCGTGCTTTACGACTTCGCCCTTGTAGTTCGGGTCCTTGATTTCCTTCTTCATCACGCCTTCACGGACGGTAGCCATCTGCGGGCGGTGTTCCGGGTTCACGATGGTAGCAACGATGTTACCGCCGAAAGCCGGGCGAATCTGGCAAAGCTGATTTTCGTAGAACTTCTTGACACCGCCGATGCTCATTTCGAAGCTGTCGATTTCGAGTTCGGTACAGTCTGCGGTCAGACCACTGTGGGTGGCGGCAGAAATGCGGGGGCCAAGGTCACGACCAATCACGGTTGCACCCATGAGGCAGATCTGGGGCTGTTCTTCCTTGAACAGGTTGATCACGAGAGATGCATGGGGATTGGTGGTGTAGGGGAACAGGCCTTCAGCGTCGAACACATGAACCTTGTCAACGCCGTAGGGGAAAACCTGCTTTTCGATGCCGTCGATACCGGAGGCGGCGCAAATGCATTCCAACTGGACACCCAGGGTGTCGGCCAGCTTACGGCCCTTGGAGAGCAATTCGAGGGAAACGTCCTTAACGGTAGTCCCTTCAATTTCGCAATATACAAATACGTTATTCATAGGTTAACCGATAATCTTTCCTTCTAAGAGTTCCTTGATCAGGCCTTCCACATCTTCATCGCTAGCGGTGAGGGTGCGGCTTTCCTTGGCCTTGAACACAATGTTCTTCACAGCCTTCACGTTGGTCGGAGAACCGGCCTTACCGATCTGAGCAGGATCTGCCTCGATGTCGGCTGCACCCCACTGGGCAATGTTCAGGTAGGGCTTTTCAGCGATAAGGGCTGCATACTTTTCTGCGGCTTCGGGAGCACGTTCGGCAACTGCGGTTGCGTTCTTGTACTTCATGACGCGCTTTGCGTTGCGGGGGCGGCAGGGAGCTGCGGAACCGTTGACGGTCACGACCAGCGGGAGCGGTGCTTCCACGGTTTCAACGCCACCGTCGATAAGACGGCGGATAACGACCTTGCGAGCGCTTTCGTCGAGAGAAAGAATTTCTTCGGCGTAGGTCACCTGGGTAAGGCCCAACTTCTGGGCGATCTGGGGACCGACCTGTGCGGTGTCGCCATCGATTGCCTGACGGCCGCAGAGGATGATGTCGTAGTTGCCAACCTTCTTGATGGCCTGAGCCAGGGTGTAGCTGGTAGCCAGGGTGTCTGCACCGCCGAGGGTACGGTCGGTAACGACGAAGCCTTCGTCAGCGCCGCGATAGAGAGATTCGCGAACGACTTCTGCAGACTTGGGAAGACCCATGGTCACAACGGAAATGGTGGAGCCGGGGAACTGGTCCTTCAGACGGAGGGCCTGTTCCAATGCATTCAGGTCTTCAGGATTGAAGACTGCAGGCAAGGCAGCACGATTGATGGTACCCTGTTCCGTCATGGCGTCGGGACCCACGTTTCGTGTGTCAGGAACTTGCTTAGCAAGTACAACGATTTTTAGACTCATAATGATATTTCTTTAGCGGGTTCAAACCGCCAAGTGGTTAGTTTAATGTTATTTGGGCCAAATGTACCTTTTTGGTGGAAATCGTCAAAGTCGAAATTCTTAAATGGATCCGAAAAATTGGTCAAACATCATTGTTTTTGCTACGAAAAGATGATATTTAACTTGCAAAGTATATTTTTGAGAATAATGTAGGGCGGTTCGTTCTGAATAAAAAGAAACCCTTCGATTTTTTCGAAGGGCCTCCTTGTCTCCTAACCAGTTTTACCTGGGTCTATGCAATTAGTCTGCAACCTTGACGGCGCAGAATTCCTTGGTGTCGATCAGCTTCACGGAAGAACCGTTGGAGGTGCTGATCAGTTCCAAAACGGGAGAGCCGTAGTAGGCGACCCATGCGGTGGAGGCACTTGCGGCGACCATGTCGTAGGGGTTCTTGCCGGAGGCGATGGACTGCCATGTAGCGGAACCGTCTGCGGTGTTGATCTTTGCGATGGTAGCTGCATCGCCACGTTCCATCAGGAAGAGCTCGCCGTTTACTGCGGCCAGCCTGGAATCCTGGTAGAAGTCGGTACCTTCGGATTCGGAGTCTGCGTAATCAACATAAAGTGCTCCGGTGTTGTAGTCAGAAACGAATACATAGGGAACGCCGTTGATTGCCTTGATGCTGTAGGGCTGACGATATTCTTCAAGTTCGGGATCGAGATCGGAAATGTATTCCAGAGTGGTTCCGTCGTAGGCATAGACGTTGTTGTGCATTTCGAAGGTGTCCCAGTCCAGGAAACGTTCGCCGATGTAGAGGATACCCTTGGTGGCGTCAAATTCCAGACTGCCTTCAGGATCCTTCAGCTCGCTTTCGCCGATGGTCTTGATGACAGAACCTGCAGAAAGGTTGATTTCCACAATTTTCGGGGTGACTCCGTAGGCATTATAAATCAAGGTATAGCCCTTGCTGTTCTTGGCATCTACAACGAAATCGTTGACGCCACCGCCCAACTTTGTTCCTGCAATGAAGAGGCTGGAGGTCTTCTTGGAAAGGTCAACCTTTTCGATGCCGCGGTTGTTGTCGGCGGGGAGGCTGTAGCCTGCACCATAAGCACCTGCGGTTGCCACATAGACATTGCCACCTGCAACCTTCACAGCGGAAGGATTTTTGGTGGCAAGCTGGATGGTGTCCAAAAGGGTGCCGTCGCTCAACTTATACATGGCAAGCAGACCATTGTGAGTAATGCTGTAGTCGGAGTTCTGGCGCTGGAACACAGCGAACAGAGTGTCGCCGGAAACTTCAAGGTCGGCCAGGTTCGGGGTGGTGTTTGCGTATTCAACAGGCTTTACTTCTTCGCTGGAGGAAGATTCGGAAGCTTCGGAAGAACTGGATTCCTGAGTTTCGCTTGAAGAAGAATCGCCCTTGCTGTTGGAGGATTCACTCTTGCTATCGGAAGATTTGTCGTCCTTTGTTTCAGAAGAACTGGACTTGCCTTCATCATTATCTTTCTTGACGGAGGAACTGGACTTATTTTCGTCCTTGCTATCCTTTACGCTGCTGGAAGACTTTGCGTCGCCCTTCTTGCTGCTAGAAGAGGAGGGCTCGTCGTCGGCACTGGAAAGGTCTTCGTCTAGGCAGTCCTCGTTGTCAAGGCAGGAAATTTCCGGACCGTTGCTGGATGCGCTGTTGTCGTCGCCGCAGGCGCCGAAGAATAGGGCGAAGCTTGCTGCTGTAAGGAGGGTGAGTATCTTGCGATTCATGTCGTTTCCTTTTTTGGGGGTTGACATTCCCGGTTTGAACGGGAAATGTTTTGGAGGTTAGAATTTTTGTAAAAGAGTGAAATGCCATTCCCTACCCGGAGTGGGGTTCGGGGCAAAAATGTTTGTGTAGGTTTCGTCTGAAATATTTGTAATGCCTAAAATCAAACGGGTGGTTTCCCAGGGGGCGAAGCCCAGTGCTGCGTTATACCTGGCGACGGGGGGCTGCCTTATTTTGTTTAACCTGTCCGTGTAAATCCGAGTTCTATAGTTTACGTCAAGAGCCAAGTCGAAGTGCAGCGGCAAATAGAACTTTCCTTCAACATAGTAGCTGTGTACGGGTTCGCTTGGCAAAATCTTGCTGTTGTACATTCTTACCTTGCTTTCGTCCCTTGGATCCTGGATTGTGCCGCGGATTGTGGTCTCGAAGAAGTTGGCGGGCCTGCTGTTTAATTCCAGCTCGATGCCTTGAATACTGGCGTCATCTACATTGAAAGCCTTCATTGTGTTTGTGCTGACGGTCCAGAAAATTCCATTTTCCAATTGAGTGTCAAAGTAAGTGGCGCGTAGGGTGCTTTTTTTGGAAGGACTTTGTACAAATCCGCCTACTTCAAAACGAACAGCGGTTTCGTCTTTCAACTTGGGATTGGAAAGCACTCCCTGGTACACACCGTAAAGTTCCATCAGTTGAGGTTGTCTATAATAACGACCGATGCTGATGTTTCCGCCAAACCAACCGTCCTTCTTGCCGAATTTTGCCTGGACCATTCCTGCGAAACTAAGGTCTCGATCTTCCGCATCGCTGATAATTGCCGTGCCTGTAGGCATAAGGAACTTTCCGCCATCAATTTCGTCATTGGTCTTGAGAATGTTTCCCTCTGCAAAGAGGCTTAGCCATTTCGTAAGGGCGAATTCTCCGTTGGCGGCGATGGAACCTGTATAACGTGCAATTCCAAAATCCTTGATAGTTCCGCGAGCTTCCCATTTTTCAGCGGAAGCGCCGAGCCGTACGGAACTCTCGAAACGGTCGAGAATCAGCGTGCCGGTGAGTTCAGGAATCAGTCGGTATCCTGCTAAACCGTAGTGGATAAAATCGGGGTAACTGTAGCCGATGTAATCCAGGGGGTAATAGGATGCAGAAACATTTTTTTCAAATTTCCCAGAAACGCCAGCTTCTAGCAAGAGACTCTGCCACAAAATGGGTGCCTCTAAACGGTAGGAAACCTGTGCGTTGTCGCCTACGAACTCGGCCACCTTGGTCTGTGAACTTTCGTGTCCCGGGTTGCCTGACTCGGTATGGGTGACGCTGGCCGAAATCGTAGAAAAGAAGTCACCCTTGTGAAGTATGCGGTATTGCAGGTTTCCGGAGTATTCCGTGAACTCGGCGTTCTCCCGTTTGTCGGTAAAATCGTCATCCGTGTTGTAGGCGGTTCCGTTTCGATTCAGGAATTCGTAATCGTTGTCGCTGTGCCGTGCGGAAAGTGTCGCGGAAAATTGAATGCTGTCCTTGGGACTTGCGGAAACTTGTGCAGAACCTTCGAAAGAATTGTGGGAACCGATGGTTGCGAGAATGCGCCCTGTGGTGCCTTTGCTTCCGTTTTTGCGGATGGCTGATTTTGTAACGAAATTGATTGCTCCGCCGAGACCTGCTCCGCCGAACTTTGCGGGAACGCGGTCCTTGTAGACTTCGATTTTTTCGATGTTGTTTAAGTCGATGACGCCTAAATCGGCTGCTCCGCCACCTGCGTCGTTGACGGGAACTCCATCAATGCAAATCAAAACGTTTCTTGCCGCCACGCCACGGATACTTACGGTCTGGAAGCTGCCCATACCGCCTTGCTTGTAACTTTGAATGCCGGGGAGTGCAGAAAGGACTTCCGCTGCGGAAAGTCCGCGGCCTTCCCAGGAGTCGGGCTTGATTTCTTCGTAACTGGGGGCTACATCGGCGGGTGTTGGGGGAGGTTCGACAATTTCGGAGACCCCTAAATCCTGTATTTCGGCTGCGTTTGTGATGCTAGTGATTACACCCAAGGCAAACGCAAAAAACGTAAACGCAAAAAGCGTTTGGCGTGTTTTCTGCATAACGCAAAAACGAACCGCATCTATTGCGGTTGTTGGGTTGGATGTCTCTCGCATCGATCCTCTACAAGTTTTCCGTTTTTGCAGTTCTTCTGACTCGGGGATCGTCCTACTTCCGGCTCCTTCGCAGAGGGATTGGCTACCTTCCACTGGTTTTGAAATTATGCCGGTTTCGTACTCCCATACAGCGGCGGGACCGTCCCGGATTTTCACCGGAGTTCTCTCTAAGGCTTTTCAGGGCACAAAAACTATGTTTACGCCGCTAATTTAGATAATTGCTGTAATAGTGTAAAGTTATAAAAACGTTCTATCGCTAGGTCTAGCCTTTGTCTATTTCGATTCCAAGACGGTTTATCTTGTAGTGCATTACGCGGGGGCTGATGTCTAGATCTCTGCCGGCGGCGCTCATGTTGCCCTTGTTGCGTCGGAGGGCCTCGGTTATGATTTCTTTTTCGTAGGAATCCAAAAGCGTTTCTAGCGAGGCGGTTCCTTCGGGTAAAAGGGCTGAACCGCTAGTGACGTCTGTTTGTAGTGTTGGTGGCAAGTCGTAGGCGTTGATTGCCACGTCAGTGGTGACGAGGCAGGCGTGTTCAATGCAGTTTTCCAGTTCGCGGACGTTGCCCGGCCAGTGGTAGCTCAGGAGCATGTCGATGGCGGGGGAGCTCAGACGAAGGATTTTCTTACCGTATTTCAAGTTCATCTTGGCGATGAAATGGTCCGCCAAAAGAAGAATGTCCGTTTTTCTTTGGGTTAAGTCGGGCAGGTTAATCTGAAAGATGTTTAAACGGTAATAGAGGTCTTCCCGGAACAGCCCTTGCTGCATCATGGCTTCCAAATTTTTCCCGGTACTGGCCATGATGCGGACGTCGGTGTGCTGGACGATGTTGCTGCCGAGGCGGCTGAAGCTTTGCCCTTGGATGAACTGGAGTAATTTCTTTTGGGCGGTGGGGGAGAGGTTGCCGACTTCGTCCAGGAATAGGGTGCCGCGGGCGGCAAGTTCTGCCTTTCCCAAATGACGGTTGGTGGCGCCTGTGAAGGCTCCTCGTTCGTAGCCGAAAAGTTCCGTTTCGAAGTTGTTGGCGATGGAATCGTTCAGGGAATCGCAATTCAGGGTGACGAAGGGGCCGTCCTTTCGGTCGGAGGTCTGATGGATGGCTCGCGCCACGTATTCCTTGCCGGTGCCCGCGTTTCCGCGGATGAGGACGACGGCGATGGTGGGGGCGATTTGCTTGACCTGCTTGGAAACTTCGCGCATTTCGCTGGTGTTTCCAATGAGTTCACCGGATCTACCTTCTATGACGTCACGGATTTTATTGCATTCCTCGTTGTGGAGGTTTTCTGCGACGCTAAAATTCTTTTGAAGGATGTTTTGGACTTCTGCAAGTTGCAAATCGCGCTTACGGACGGTCTTGAGAACGTCCGCTATTTCGACAAAAGCTGATGTCTTTAGCGCGTTAAAATCCACTCGCTGTCCTTTTGGCTTTTCGGTCCCGTTCGGGGTGGCCCGTTATGAAAATTGCTGCACCGAGGGACTTTTTAGGAGTACTCTGCCCTCAGTGCAGCATGTTCTAGGAGAGAAAAAATCTCAAATGACGCCGTAAATATACATAATTTTTGTTTGATGTTTTACTAAAATGTAAAAAATCTAACCTTTTTTACAAAAATGTAATGAAAAGAAGGCTTTTTTATAAAAAAAACAGATGAAATGCGTCTATGATGTTCCTAATTTTGCCTTCACAACGGTTTTCGCAACGCGGAACCGAACACAAGGAAAAACATTATGAGCACCTATAGAAAGAATACCATCGACGAAATCGCCAAGGCAAAGACCGCTCCGGTGAAGCCTGCCGAAACCGTCAACGTGGATTACTACGGCGAAGACGTGTTTAACGCCAACGCCATGAAGGTTTACCTGCCCAAGGATATTTGCAAGAAGCTTCTTGCCACTATCGAACAGGGTGCTCCCCTTGATCCGAACATCGCCGGCGAAGTTGCCCATGCCATGAAGAAGTGGGCCATGGATCGCGGCGCTACTCATTTTACTCACTGGTTCCAGCCCCTTACCGGCTCCACCGCCGAAAAGCACGATTCCTTCCTGGAACCGGATGGCCTCGGTGGCTGCGATGCTATCATGGTCTTTAGCGGCAAGAACCTGATCGTGGGCGAACCGGACGCTTCCTCTTTCCCCAGCGGCGGTATCCGTTCCACTTTCGAAGCTCGTGGCTATACTGCATGGGATCCCACTAGCCCCGCTTTCATCAAGCGTCACGGTAACGGAGCCACCCTCTGCATTCCTACTGCATTCTGCTCTTACACGGGCGAAGCTCTGGACAAGAAGACTCCGCTTCTCCGCTCCCTGCAGGCTCTTTCCAAGTCTACCGAACGCCTCATGAGCTGCTTCAAGGCTGGCAAGAAGAAGACCACCGTTACTCTGGGTGCAGAACAGGAATACTTCCTTATCGACAAGCGTTTCTACCTGCAGCGCCCGGACCTTTATCAGGCTGGCCGCACTCTGTTCGGTGCTGTTCCTGCAAAGCATCAGCAGATGGACGACCACTACTTTGGTTCGATTCCCGCCCGCATTCTAAACTTCATGAACGAAGTTGAAATGGAATTGTGGAAGCTAGGCATTCCCGCAAAGACCCGCCACAACGAAGTGGCTCCCGCACAGTTTGAATTGGCTCCCATGTTCGAAGAAGTGAACCTGGCTTGCGACCACAACATGCAAGTGATGGAAGTGCTTCGCAATGTGGCCGACAAGAACGGCCTAGTTTGCCTCCTTCACGAAAAGCCTTTCGCTGGCGTGAACGGCTCCGGCAAGCATAACAACTGGAGCGTTTCCTATGGTGCTGCGAATCTGCTGAACCCAGGCAGTAATCCTCACGAAAACGCTGTGTTCCTTACAACCCTTTGCGCTGTGATTTATGCCGTGGATTCTCATGCAGATTTGCTCCGTATGACTACCGCTGGCGCAGGTAATGACCATCGTCTGGGTGCTAACGAAGCTCCTCCGGCCATCGTTTCCATGTACTTGGGCGACCAGCTCATGGATGTTATTGAACAACTGGAACAGGGCGTACCCAAGTCCAGTAAGCAGGCCGGCGCTATGAAGCTTGGTTCCGATAGTTTGCCGCCGCTGCCTCGTGACGCTACGGACCGTAACCGCACCAGTACATTCGCCTTCACCGGCAACAAGTTTGAATTCCGCGCTCCGGGTTCCAGCCAGTCCTGCTCCGAACCTAACGTTGTGCTGAACACCATTGTTGCTGAAGCTTTCGACATGATTGCCGAACAGCTGGAAAAGTTGGATGACAAGAATTTCCACACCGGTCTCCAGAAGATTCTGCAGAAGATCGTGAAGGAACACAAGCGTGTCATCTTCAACGGTAACGGCTATACCGACGAATGGATTGCCGAAGCAGAACGCCGCGGCCTTCCCAACATCCGCACTTCTCTGGAAGCGTTGAAAGCTCTGAAGAACGAAGCCAACATTGCCCTCTTTGAAAAGTATGGTGTCATGAACCGCGTGGAAATGGAATCCCGCTACGAAGTGAACGTGGAAGATTACCACAAGCGCGTTCGCATCGAAGGTGAAATCTGCCGCGACATGGCCAAGAATATTATCTTGCCCAGAGTGGTGGAAGCATACTCCTGCGCTCTCAAGACCAACGAAATGGCTCTCAACCAGGGTTTCCCCGGTGTGGACGTTTACGCAAAGTCTTTGGGCGAAGGCTACCGCGACTTGACCGCTGCAATCTCCAAGATTGAATCCGCTCTCGAAGCTGAACACGAACATATTCTCGCTGCCATGGCAGAAACCCGTAAGGTAGTGGATGCTCTCGAAAAGGTTGTGTCCGACGAAATGTGGCCCCTGCCTAAGTATCGTGAGATGATGTTCATCTATTAAGATGAACGTCTTGCAAAATCCCCGACACTTACAACGAGTGCCGGGGATTTCTTCGTTAATGTCGTTGAACTTTATGCGAACAGTCTTACGACTCGTTTAATTCCTGCGATGAACCTGTCTACGTCACGTTCCAAGGTGTAGACGCCAAAGGAAAGGCGCAGGGTTGCGTCAACGCCGAACCTGTCCATGACAGGTTGAGCGCAGTGGTGGCCACTGCGCACGGCGACGTTCTCTTCATCGAGAATCATGGCGGCGTCGCTGACGGCGATTCCGTCTAGAGTTACGCTGATTAAAGCTCCGCGATTCTTGGGGTTGCCGAGCACCTTGATCTGCGGGATGGTTGCCAATTGCTCAAGAGCGTATGCAACAATCTTTTCTTCATGTTCGCGGATATTGTCCAGCCCAATTTCCTGAATCCATTCTACAGCCTTGCCCAAACCAAGGACTTCGGCGATGGCGGGAGTGCCTGCTTCAAAACGTTCAGGGACCTCTGCGTAAGTGGTCTTTTCGAAGGTGACGTTCTTGATCATTTCTCCACCGCCGTGCCAAGGTGGCATAGAATCTAACACGTCGTACTTACCGTAAAGAACGCCGATTCCTGTGGGTCCGTACATCTTGTGTCCGCTAAAAGCGATGAAGTCGCAGTCCAATTCCTGCACGTCAATCTTTAGGTGGGAAGAACTCTGTGCACAGTCAATCAAAATCTTTGCCTGGGGAGCGTTGCTGCGGACGGTCTTAATAATTTCCTTGATGGGATTTACCGTGCCCACGGCATTGCTTACATGGGTTACGGCCACCATCTTTACTTTTTCGGTTAGCAGTTCCGGTAGCTTACCCAAATCCAAATCTCCATCGTCCTTTACCGGGATGACCTTGATTTTTGCACCCTTCATTTCGGCAACGATTTGCCAGCTGACGATGTTTGCGTGATGTTCCAATCCGCTAATGAGAACTTCATCGCTTTCGTTAAAGAACTTGCGTCCGTAACTCCAGGCCACCAGATTGATGCTTTCGGTGGTGCCGCGGGTAAAGACGATTTCGTTTTCGCTCCTGGCGTTTATAAACTTGGCGATGTTCTTGCGGGTGGCTTCGTAGGCCTCGGTAGTGCGTGCGCTCAAACGGTAGACGCCGCGCTTTACGGAGCTGTAGTGTTCTCGGTAGAAGTCGTTCATGACATCGATAACGCATGCGGGCTTCTGGGTGGTGGCGGTGCTATCCAGGAATGCCAGGGGTTTAGCTTCCTTGTCGCCTGCCACGAGCATGGGAAATTCGCTACGGATTTTTTCTGCATCAAACTTTACATCAATCATATGTCCAAAAATAGAAATTGAAAAATGTTTAGAATTGTTTTGATGTCTTATAGAGCCGTGTTTTGTATATTTGGGGCTGAAAAAAATTAAAGGGTTATTGGTATGGTTTATAGACGTAAAAACATTTTTGTTATGACCGGGCTTGCATTGTCTTTTGCAGCGACTGCTTTTGCCCAACAGGAACTTCGTGACGCTGTGGATGCAGGCGATGTGGCTACTGTGCAGAAGATGGTGAAAAAAGGTCAAGTTGAGGAAATTTACTGCGGTGAACTTTCCCCCAACGATGCCGTAAAAGTTTATGAAAAGATTTTTAAGGCCATGCCTGGTGAATCTTTTGAAAGTTGCCCCAACCAGTTTGTGTATGGCTATGGTGTCAAGGCCTGCTCCAATGGCAAGGACATGGAAACATGTCTCAAGGTGACCAACAAATTGATTGCCGATGCTACGGCAGGAAATGCAAATGCCATTGAAACTCTTGGTTCCGTGGCAAAGTCCGCCTTGAAAACTAAGGCTTACGCGAAGCCTGTGAAGGAACAGGTGGACACGACCCTCTGGGTTCCTTGCGCGAAGAAAGGTAAGGCTCGCGAGGCTTGCATCGAGGAATGCTGGGCTCAGACAGATACCCTGCGTGGCGTGGAGCATAAACCGGTTTGCGATGCTGTTCCCGAACATTATGTGGATACGGTGATCACCATTTCTAAACCGTCTCCCCTTTACGAGGCTCTCCGTAATGGAATCGTGGATGGCTTCTGGAAAGTCCCCATGTCCGCTGCGGAACCTTTTGCAAAATTGATGCAGGCTAATGCCAAGGGTCTTTCGATTCCCGATTCTTCTGTAATCAGCGTTTCCTACGTGAACCAGTGGGCTGACAGGCACAAGGCCGACAGTTCCGCTCTTCCCGGTGGCGAGCTTTTCCGCTTCTGCTATATGTGGCAACCTCAGGTGGATTCCATCCTAGCTTCCAAGGAACTTGAAGCCCGTTGCCCTGTTTTTGAAACATTTGTGGATCCGCGTGATAACCAGAGCTACAAGGTGAAGGACATTAATGGTACCAAGTGGTTTGTACAGAACTTGGCTTACGTCATGGAAGACAAGTCTAAATGTTATGACGGAGAAGAAGAGAACTGCAAGGTCTTCGGACGTCTCTATTCCTATGATGGAGCTCAGGCGGCTTGCCCCGAAGGTTCTCACCTTTCTACTGATGACGAATGGAAAATGCTGGAAGTTTATGCCGGCGGTGCCAATGTAGCTGCCGAAAAACTTCGTAGCAATGGCTCTGACGATTACGCCTTTACCGTTCTCTTTGGCGGTTATGTCAACAAGAATAACATCTCTGTCATTCAGGGTGAGGGCGCATACTTCTGGACTGATGCTGACGTTGGTGATGGCCGCGGTGTGGCTCGTTCTATGTTCAGCACCGATAAGGAAGTTTCCTCTATGCCAGTGGACAAGGCTTTCTCCATGTCTGTCCGTTGCGTCATGAATCCTGTTGCCGGCGGTGATGCCGCTTCTACGGAAGAATAATATGATGGATGGTAAGGCTCCCGTTTCGTTTGCTCCCACCTGTTCTCGAGAGAATTGGCTGAAACGTCAATCCCTGATGAACAAGGTCCGCGAATTCTTTACTGCTCGAGGTTCTCTTGAAGTAGAAACGCCCACTCTTTCTAACGCTGGTGGAACGGATCCCCAGCTGGATTATTTTCAGGTGGGTGCCGCTGGTGAGCCTTTGCGTTTCATGATGACTAGCCCCGAATTCCACATGAAGCGATTGCTGGCTGCCGGGTTCGGCGACATTTTCCAGATTGCAAAATCTTTCCGTAAAGATGAATTCGGAAGCCATCATAACAATGAGTTCAGTATGGTGGAATGGTACCGCGTTGGCTGGCCTCAAGAAAAACTGATGGACGAAGTGGAAGCTTTGGTAAGTGAAATTCTCGGAAAGCCCATAAACGCTCGTCGCATCCGCTGGATCGATGCCTTTAAAAATTATGCCGGCGTTGACCCTTTCTGCAAAAATCTCGGGGACTTTGCCGAGGCTTGCCGCACTCGCGAAATTCCTGTTCCCGAAATGCAGTCCATGTCCCGCGAAGACTGGTGGGATTATCTGATGGTCTTTATAATTGAACCGGCTCTTGCAAGTAACGGACCTGAATTTATTCTGGATTATCCGCCCTCTCAGGCAGCTCTCGCTCAAACCTATGTGGATTCTGAAGGACTCACCTGGGCAAAGCGTTTTGAATTGTTTGTAGATCAGGTGGAACTTTGCAATGGATATACCGAGCTGACAGACGCTGTGGAGCAACGCAGACGATTTGATGCTGATCTGGAAATCCGCAAGACCATGGGTAAGCCTCTGCCTCCGATCGACGAACATTTCTTGGCCGGTCTAGAATCAGGCATGCCTGCCTGTTCTGGCGTCGCGTTGGGCTTGGACCGTTTGTTTATGCTTGCCATGGGTAAGGAAGAAATCGCCGATGTGATTTTGTTCCCCAGCCCTGTTGCCTAGCGCAGAATTTTATCTAGTTGATATCGCATTTCGTTTTTGTCGAAAATGCCCACGTTCACTTTGACGATACTATCTTGTTGGTTGACGAGGTAGCTGACTGGAAGGACGCCTGGATTTCCCAAGGCGTTCATGATGTCGTAATTCCAGTGAATCATTGTCCAGGGGAGTTCCGCCTTCTTTTTGTATCGGGCTGCTATAGTGGGGGAGTCGTCTTCGCTGATAAGCAGAATTTTAAGCCCCCTGTTGGTGTAGTCTAGGGAAATTTCCTTGAGGCTGGGAACTTCTGCCTGGCAGGCGGGGCACCATGATGCCGTAAGGACTATAAGGGTTGCCTCTCCTTTTTGCGTCCGATAGCTTGTGATGCTGTCCTTTTGCCCGATGAGGATCCCCTTGAAGTCTGAAATTTTTGAAGGCATGGTCTGGAATGAATCATGACCGCAGGCTACCAATAAGGTGGCCAGCGAAAACATTATCATTTTTATTATGGAACCAGACTTTTTCATTCTACTATCCTTAAAATAGTGTTTTTTGGAAGAATTTTGATAAAAATAGGGTGAAAAAAACTTGCACATAATGTTATATTCTTGGATATGGCATACAATATTCAAGATCTTCTCGCTGAAATGGTGAAACGTGGTGGCTCTGACTTGCATTTGACAGCAGGAGCTCCTCCTCTTATTCGTCTGCATGGTAATCTTACGGCTATTGGTGAAACCAAGCTGAAACCGGATGAAACTATGCGAATGACCTATAGTTTGATGAACGAAGGTCAGAAGAAGTCTTTTGAACAGAACAAGGAATGCGACTTTTCCTTTGGTATTGCGAACTTGGCTCGTTTCCGTGCCAATGCGTATTTGCAGCGTGGTTGCGTGGCGATTGCCTTGCGTATTATTCCGCTGGAAATCAAGACCTTTAAGGATCTTGGCCTTCCGAAAATTCTGGCTGAATTTACGACGCGTCCCTCTGGCCTTGTGCTGGTGACCGGTGCTACGGGTTCTGGTAAGTCTACTACCCTGGCTGCAATGATCGATAAGATTAACAAGGAACGTCACGATCACATTTTGACTGTGGAAGATCCTATCGAATTTTTGCACAAGCATCAGAACTGTATGATTAACCAGCGCGAAGTGGGAAGTGATACCGTAAGCTTTGCTAGCGCACTTAAGATGGCTCTCCGTCAGGACCCTGACGTGGTGCTTATCGGCGAAATGCGTGACCTTGAAACTATTCGTGCTGCATTGACCATTGCTGAAACGGGCCATTTGGCTTTCGCAACCCTGCATACCAACTCCTGTGTGCAGACCATTAACCGTGTGGTGGATGCTTTCCCCAAGGGTGAACAGCAGACCGTTCGAACTCAGCTTTCCTTTGTGCTTCAGGGCGTTGTTTGTCAGACCTTGGTGCCGAAGATTGGCGGTGGCCGTGTAATGGCATACGAAATCATGAACGTCACACCGGGTATCCGTTCACTGATTCGTGACGACAAGGTTCACCAGATTGAATCCATGATTGAAATTGGTCAGAAGTTCGGTATGAATACCATGAACATGTGTCTTTGCGACTTGGTTAAGAATCGTAAGGTGGACCGCTTTGAAGCTTTGTCTCGTTCCCCCAGCCCGGATCAGCTGGAACAGCTGTTTGTGAAGGAAGGAGTGTAGTAAGTTATGGCAGAATTCCTGTATAAGGCGACCAACAGCGCCGGTAATAAATTTGAAGGCTCCATTGAGGCGAAGGATAAGGCAGAAGCTGAAGCCCTCTTGATGCGTCGCCGCTTGATTATCGAGAGCTTGAAAAAGAAGCCCATGGAAATCAAGATCAATATTGGTTCTGGCATTAAGCCCGCCGATATTTCTCGTTTTACCCGTATGTTCTCGTCTATGAGTTCTGCCGGTCTTCCTATGCTTCAGTGCTTGAACATTTTGGAAGAACAGTGCGAAAATCCTGAATTGAAAACTGTGATCCATAAGGTGACTCAGTCGATTAACGGTGGTTCATCCTTGGCTGATGCGCTGACGCAGCACCCTAAGGTTTTTACGACCTTGTATACCAACATGGTGGCCGCAGGTGAAGCTGGTGGTATTCTGGATGGCATTCTTGCCCGTTTGGCCGAAACTCTTGAAAACGGCGAACGTCTGAAGCGTAAGGTGAAGAAAGCCTTGACGTACCCGGTCATGTTGATCATCGTGGGTATCTTGGTGGTGATTGCACTTATGACTTTCGTGGTGCCCACCTTCGCCGCTCAGTTCGCCGCTCTTGATGCTGAACTTCCTGCTCCCACACAGGTGGTGATGAACATTTCTGACTTCTTGCGCGATAATGGTTTGCTCCTGGGTATTTTTGTGGTCATTCTCATTGTGGCTTATAAGTTGGCGATGAAAGTTCCTAAGGCGAAGTATGCCTGGGATGGTCTGATGCTTAAAATTCCTAAGCTAGGAGACCTTCAGATCAAGTCCACGACTGCAAGCTTTGCTAGAACTTTGGGCACTTTGCTTAATGCTGGTGTGTCTGTGATGGATTCTTTGAAGGTTGTGGCCTCTACTGTTTCGAATAAAGTTGTGGAACGTGCCATCGGTCGAATTTCCATCGGTATTGCTGGTGGTAAATCCATTGCGGAACCTATGGCCGAATGCAACCTGTTCCCGCCCATGGTGATTCAGATGACGGGCGTGGGTGAAAAGACCGGTAACCTTGGCGGCATGCTCCTGAAACTTGCAGACTTCTACGACGAAGAAGTGGATGCCGCAGTGGATGGCGTGGTGGGCATGATGGAACCCTTGATCATCGTGTTCCTGGGTGGTGCCGTGGGTGGCCTCTTGATTGCAATGTACATGCCCATGTTCTCTATGTCTGACTCTGTTAAGGGCTGACAAACGGGTTTTGTCAAAGCAAAAAACGCGGACGTGTTCCGCGTTTTTTTTGTTTTTAAAAGTTAGATATTTTGATTCTGTTGATACACTAAATTTATTATTGATATTCAAGTCTATTGGCTATTAGCGGCACAGAAGGGTATATTAAATCATGTAAGAAACAGCGAGGTACAACATGAAATCCAAAATCCTTCTCCCCTTCCTCACTGCAGGCGTAATGTTCTGCGCATTTACTGCATGTTCCGATGATAGCTCTAGTCCGACAGATTCGGGCGCTGTTATGAATCCCTCTGGAAACGTGGACGATCCCGCAAATCCTGGTGAAACTCCCGTAGTCCCCGGTGAAACTCCCGTGGATCCTGGCGAAACTCCCGTAGTCCCCGGTGAAACTCCCGTGGATCCTGGCGAAACCCCTGTGGTCCCTGGCGAAACTCCCGTAGTTCCCGGTGAAACTCCCGTGGTTCCCGGTGAAACCCCTGTGGTCCCTGGCGAAACTCCTGTGACTCCCGGCGAAACTCCGGTGGTTTCTGAACCTTATCGCCTGACGATTGAAAATACCTATGCAAACAACGCTTCCGTCGAAGTGGCCGATTTTGACAGCTATAATTATTACGGGGCTGAACTGACTGGAAAGGATCAGTTTACATATGGTCGTTTTGAGGCTCGAATGAAGATGGTCTCCATTCCTGGTTCTGTAAGTTCCATGTTCCTTTACTATGATCCGTCCTATATGTTGGGCGATGAACCCTGGAATGAAATTGATATTGAAGTTCTTGGTGTTAATCCCGGCATGTGGCAGGCTAACTTGATTACCCGTGAAGCGGATGTGGAAGGTGGCCGTAAGAATCCTAAGAAAACTTCCGAAACGAAGACTGGCTTTGGTTTCAACGCTACTGAAGATTTCCACCTATTTGCCATGGTCTGGACTCCGGAATATATTTCCTGGGAAATTGATAGTGTCGAGGTCCGTCGTGATGTTCTGGGAATGACTAAGGGACAGGTCGAATTTATGACTAAGGAACAGTCCTTGCGCTTCAACTTGTGGGCTTCCAAGAGTACATCCTGGGTTGGCAAGTTTACTGGCGCTGAATTGGCTGATGGTCCGGTCGCTCAGTGGATTGACTATGTTCGAGTCTATTCTTACGACACTGCAACAAAGACCTTCACTGAATCCTGGACTGACAACTTTGACGGTGAACTGGATGCCTCTCGCTGGTCTGCCGGTAACTGGGAAATGGAACACGTCATGTTGAAAAAGGAAAACTTGGTCGTGGAAGATGGATACTGCAAGCTTCTTATGACTCGCGAAGCCAAGTAAAAGCCCTTCTTGTTGAATCCTCTCTAGATAATGCCCTGCGTCGAGAAGACTCGGGGCATTTTTATATGCATCCCTAGAACAAGAGTCCTCGAATTCGTGCGCTAAAATTCTATCTTTTCCGCCGAAAAAACAATAAGGGACACAATATGCCTACTATGACTTCTGCGCAGGTGCGCGAATCTTTTATTAAGTTCTTCGAGAGCAAGGATCATCTGTTCGTCCGTAGCTCTCCCGTGGTTCCTCACGATGACCCCACCTTGATGTTCACCAATGCTGGTATGAACCAGTTCAAGGCCATCTTCCTGGGTGACAATCCCAAGGGCTGGAAGCGTGCATGCAACAGCCAGAAGTGCCTCCGCGTTTCTGGTAAGCATAACGACCTTGACGTTGTGGGTCGTGACAACTACCACCACACTTTCTTCGAAATGCTGGGCAACTGGTCCTTCGGCGACTACTACAAGAAGGAAGCTATTAGTTGGGCATGGGAACTCTTGACCGAAGTCTGGAAGCTCCCCAAGGAACGTCTCTTTGCAACTGTCTATCAGGATGATGACGAAGCATGGCAGATCTGGAAGGACGTTTCCGGTCTTCCCGATGACCGCATCATGCGCTTCGACGCTCACTCCAATTTCTGGGAAATGGGCGACACCGGTCCTTGTGGCCCCTGCTCCGAAATTCATTACGACCGCGGCGACCTTGCTACCCAGATGGAAACCTTCAAGGATCCTATCCTGGGCGTGAACGGCGAAAACGACCGCTACATCGAAATCTGGAACAATGTGTTCATGCAGTATGAACGTATCAGCGACGGCTCCCTCATTCCGCTGAAGGCAAAGAACGTTGATACCGGTATGGGTTTCGAACGTATCTGCGCTATCCTCCAGGGCAAGCGTAGCAACTACGACACCGACGTGTTCACCCCGATTATTTCCAAGGTTGCTGAACTTTCCGGCGTACCTTACACTGACGACGAAAACGGCACCCCCCACCGCGTGATTGCAGACCACATCCGCGCAGTCTCCTTCGCTATTGCTGATGGCGCTCTGCCCTCTAACGAAGGTCGTGGCTATGTGCTCCGTCGTATTCTCCGCCGCGCAAGCCGCTTTGCTCGTCTGCTCGGCCAGAAGGAAGCTTTCATCTACAAGCTGGTCCAGGTTCTTGCTGATACCATGGGCGAAGCCTTCCCCGAAATCCGTCAGCGTCAGGCTTTCGTGACCGAAGTGATCAAGAGCGAAGAAGACCGCTTCATCAAGACTCTGGATGCAGGTCTCGAACGTTTCGAAGCCATCGTTACCGAAATGGGTTCTGCCAAGGTTGTGCCGGGTGACAAGGTCTTCGTGCTTTACGATACCTACGGCTTCCCGCCGGACCTCACTGGCATCCTCGCCGAAGAAAAGGGCCTCACCATTGATGAAGCCGGTTTTGAAAAGTGCATGGAAGAACAGAAGGAACGTGCCCGCGCCAACATGAAGCAGGGCATCAACACCATGGGTACCGAAGGCTGGACCCAGTACTCCGAAGCTTCCACCAACTTTGTTGGCTACGAATTGTCCGCTTGCGAAACTAAGGTTGTCCGCTATCGCGAAGACAAGGGTGTTCTTTCCATCGTTCTGGAGACTTCTCCCTTCTACGCCGAAATGGGTGGCCAGGTTGGCGACAAGGGTATGCTGGTTTCTGCCGACTTGGAACTGAGCGTATTTGATACTGTCAAGGTGAACGACACCGCTCTCTGCCGCGCCAAGGTGGTGAAGGGTGAAGCTAACGAACAGACCATGGGTGGTGTGTTCATGGCTACCGTCGACAACGAACGTCGTATGGACATCCGTCGCAACCACTCTGCAACCCACTTGCTCCAGGCCGCTCTCCGCGAAGTGCTTGGTTCCCATGTGCAGCAGCAGGGTAGCTTGGTGACTCCGGATTCCCTCCGTTTCGACTTTACTCACTTCAACGCCATGACCGCTGAAGAAATTCAGAAGGTGGAAGACATCGTCAACGCTAAGGTCATGGAATGCTTGCCGGTGAATACCGACGTCATGGGCGTGGACGAAGCTAAGGCTTCTGGCGCTATGGCTCTCTTCGGCGAAAAGTACGGCGATACCGTACGCGTTGTGAAGATGGGTGCCGCTGGCGAAGAATTCTCCAAGGAACTTTGCGGTGGCTTGCATGTTTCCAATTCCGGTAACATCGGCATGGTAAAGATCATTAGCGAATCCAGCGTTTCTGCCGGCGTCCGCCGTATCGAAGCTGTCACTGGCCGCGGTGCTATGTCTATGCTCCGTGCTGGCGCTCAGATTGTAAATGCTCTCCGCGATCGTCTCCGTTGTAAGGATGCCGAAGTTCTGGATCGTATCCAGCAGTCCTTCGAAAAGACACAGTCCCTTGAAAAGGCTCTCCAGTCCGTGAAGCTGGAACTGGCAACAATGATCGCTGGCGACGTTCTGAATGGCGGCCTCGACGTCATGGGTGTCATGCTCTACGTTCGCGAATTCGATATGCCGGAAGATAAGTACAAGGAACTCCTGGACGGTATCCAGAACAAGCTGGACAAGGGTGCCGTGGCTGTCATTGCTAACAAGGTAAACGGTGCTGGTTCCATCGCCGTTATCGTGGGCAAGGATGTTCAGGCTAAGGGCATCAAGGCTGGCGACATGGTCCGTGATCTTGCCGCAGCATGTAACGGTAAGGGCGGTGGCCGTCCGGACCGTGCTCAGGCCGGTACCCGTGAACCTGAAAAGATTTCCGCAGCTATCAAGGACGCCAACAACTGGATCCGTGCAAAGCTGGGCTAATTAGACGAGAGAGCAGGTATGAGGGACTCCTTTGAGGTAAATAATCGCGCCGAAGGCGCCTAACTCTAGCTCAACGCTCATAACTGTTCACTCTTTACTTCCTACTAAACAAGACCTCTGCAGAAATGCGGGGGTCTGTTTTTTTTGCATAGGATTTACAGGTTAGCGATTCTTTTTTGTGGCTCTTCATCAACATGTGTGGGTGGCTTCGCCACCCTTTTTTGTTGACATTCGCCTAAATTAAACAAAAAATGGGCTATTTTCTAAAATTTAATCGCCAAAAAAAACAGAAGAAAAAAGCCCATGTCAAAATTATACAAATCCAT
>NZ_FQWP01000024.1:0-41616 GCF_900129715.1 Fibrobacter sp. UWH9
TGAAGAAAAGAAAAACTTCGTCTTTGAGACCGTTTTTTCCTCAGACGAGAAGCTTGAATTCATACGCAAGGCAAAAGATGCAGGGTTCTTCATACGATTTTTCTTTGTATGCACAGAAAAGCCGTCAATTAACGTTCTTCGTGTAACAAACCGTTTCCTCACAGGCGGCCACGAAGTCCCTATTTCTAAAATCGTGACCCGCTACTACAAGTCACTAGCGAATGCTGCCGTCGCAATCTCCATAGTAGACAGAGCTTACATCTACGACAATTCCGTCGACAATCAGTTGCCTAAGCTGATTTGCAGAATGGTTGACGGAGCCTTGTATAAGCAGTACGCCGAGATATTGCCCAATTGGGTTCAGGAACTGCTGTAATCAAGGCACTGTAACCCTAGGACATTCTTGTAATTTTAAAAGGCCGCACCATTGGAGGCGCGACCCTTGTTTGTAGTGATAGTTATGGTTTTTCCTTAAGAGTATTACGCTTGACCATTGTTGTTTCTGAATCTTTTTTATTCACCTTTAATTTTTTCATATTTTCATCAAACAAATCATCCTCAGGATTATGAATAAAATCATGATTTAAATACTTATCCATTAAAATGAATTTCTCATCACGAGGTTTATTCATCAAAGCTCTGTCAAACTCATCATCATGTTCGTAATCAAATAATGTTCCACTTTTCATTTGTGCCGATACAACATCTGCATTTGTTTTCCAACCATGAGAATGCATCAACACAAATATCAACCAAAAGAAAAACGGCGGAACAAAAGACCAAACACAAATCTTTGGACATGGATCAAAGATGAGAATGTACGTTACCGAAAAAAAGACATATGCCAAAATATATAAGATACACCTTTTCATATCAAATCACTCTTTTTCAACTATAATGTCACCAACATCAACCCTACCACCGCCAAGACCTTCCGCAAACTCTTCTGCAGCACGTTGTGTCGGGAATGAATTACAATCTCCTCCATTGTTACAATTTGCGAAGCTGTTGTTAAAATCTTCAATAAAAGCTTCATCATCGGCTTTTGAATACAAATCTGAAGCACCAAGCAAGGCATCAAAAGCATTTAAGCCGACGGCCATTGTCTTTCCAACAGCTGCTGATCCTTCAATAATAATTCTTTCCGTAACATGCTGAACTCCGGCTTCTCCTATTCCAATAGAAGCTCCACCAAGTCGATTTGTTCCCCCTGTAACAAATCCTTTTGTAGCGCCATATAAAGCAGTCGATCCTCCAACAAAAGCAGCTGCTGCCGTACCTGTTGTCAAAAGATATGCACCAACAATGGAAGCTGCAGCAACAGCAAAGTCTCTTATCACCCATCCGACAGTAGCTTCGCTATAGCTCATTGGACGAATCTCATAAGATCCCCCTCGTTGCCTTACCATATAATTGCCCTTATTGTCAACACTTGAAATCGGATTCACTCCATTCCCCGCATACAGATACGGACTAGCAAACTGACGAGCCGGATCCACACTCACCCACAATCCGAGCATGGGGTCGAGATATCTTGCGCCGAAGTAGTTCAGCTCGGTCTCGTCATCCTTCTCTTGGCGCAAAGCGCTATGTCCAGCGGCTCGGCAATGAAAATACACAAGTGTATTTTCGCAGCACTCGCCTTGCGGACATATTCCCGTAAAGTTCTCGGTGACCTTGTCACCTTTCTGTTCCAAATCTACCTGCTCGCCGAAGGGCGGACAGCACTTAGCAACTTGTTGCTTAGTGCGCATGGCCACCACGGTGGCGCGGTAGTCGTAGGCGGCCTTCACACTGCCAGCACCGACACCTGTGCCGTACACCAGCATGGTGGAGCCAAGGTGGTTTTTGAGGTAGAATTCGTCAGAATGCTAGTCTTCAACTCCATAGCGGCCGAGGCCATTGGGCATGTTGACGCCTCCAGCGTCCATATTGCCTATACTGCAAACTCGTGTGCTTTCCATCCTGAACTCCACCGGCATTCCCCTCCAATCATAGGAAATTTTCAGGGATTTGGACTTGCGCAGAGCGCAATTCACTGCGGATCGGCAATGAAAATACACAAATGTATTTTTCACTGCTCTCACCTTGTAAGAATTTGTCCTCGATGAGATTTTCCTCGGAATCGTAGACGAAGTTGTCCAGCTTTGCTAATTAACTTTAACACATTTGTGTAAATTGCAGTTAGGCATCACATTTTCATAGAGGATGTTTTTTACATCCGTGAGTAAAAATTTCATTTTTAAAAAAATCGTACATCAACAAGTCTGCATTCAACCAATCATCACCACGCGAAAAATATTCAAATCTCTTACCGACATTTTTACCGCCCTCAAAACGATTCTTGCCTCCCCAGTGAAAAAGGGTAAAATTTGGATTTCTAATTTCTTTTTGGTTATCCAATTCTAACATAAGTTCTTTTTCAATAGCTTGCAGTTTTTTTGACTGTTCTTGAGTCAAAAATTCCATTACTCCGCAACGATTAGACCATACTTTATTTTTAGAACGATTTCTTGTGTACAGAAATAATTCACAGTTATTATCCCCTGCTAGCAAAACCGTACAAAAACCCCTAAATGCATAAATCATTATTTCTTCATCAAGAGAAAAATCAACATTCACACGTTGTTCAAAAAACAAATTGAAAAAAATATTTTGAGCCAAATTATCAAAATATAATTGATGATAATAATCTCTTTCTACAGACTCTAATGATTCTTTTTTTTCATTATTTCCGAAAATTTTCACGTTACGTTGAGCCAACTCATCCTCTGATAGTTCTTCTTTTTCGCAGGAACTCAAAAATAAAGTTGCAATAATTAAAAATATAAGTCTATTTCGCATCGATCATTTTCCCAGAATATGGCTTTGCATCAAGATATCTTCCAGCAGGAATAGTCATTATGTGATACTGCGATGGAGAATTTGGATAAGCAAAATACAGGTGTCCAGACCTTAATTCTAAAGCCATCATTGAAGCGCGTTTTACGTTCGTAGGACCATTTGTCCAATCAACATCAGGACCTGACAACCCTTCGCTTTGGAACCAATGATCATTAGGTCCTTTGAGTGGACGAATCGTTCTCCAGCTATGTATGTGGATATAATCTCCGTTTCCAAATCCTGTTCTTACATAATCGTCTCCACCATATGCAATTCCATTTTGCCCATTTTGATTGTAGTAAAACCTTGTTTCTACACCATTATCAAAAGAATAACGAGCCACAGACGCAAGTGTCTCTTCAATTCCTGGACTACTCATAAAGTTACGTTCAGCAGATGCCAAGATATCTAATTCGGCTGGGCTTACTGTTCCCTGGTAATCAGTAGGTACAAATTGGCCTTCGGTACAACGCTCTCCGTCCTCATAATAGTTCCCATCCGGATCAAATCCATTTATAGGGTTGACAAAATTTCCGGCATACAGATACGGGCTTGCGAATTGTCTCTTGGGGTCCACACTCACCCACAATCCAAGCATTGGATCCAGATATCTTGCGCCGAAGTAGTTCAGCTCGGTTTCGTCGTCGCGTTCCTTGCCTGTAAACGTTTCCGTCACCTTATCGGCGGGTTCCATCAAGTCCACCTGCTCGCCAAATGGCGGACAGCAATTAGCAACTTGTTGCTTAAAAAAGGACAACGGATACATTTAAGGGGTGCACCAAAAAAATACTAATCAATATTCAACCCAATTATTTCTTTTCATTTTCCTTCCCATATCGAACTAATTCATAAAAAAATCTAGACATATTAAATAGAAAAACTAAAGAAGTTGTGTAAATACTAATTCCTTCAGCAATTCTGGAATCGTTCATACAAGCTCCTAAAAATGCTGGACCAAAAAAAGAAAAACAAAAAACGGGGCCTACTAGTATTTGTAAAAAAAAATGCCAAAACTTACGATTTTTAGTTTTATTCAACGCCGAAACATGTATTTGAAACACAACAGTAAAAGGAATACTTGCAATAAAATAAATCATTCGGCAAATTCCTTATTCCATTCTGACGTTGTACATTGGTCAAGAACGAATCCAGCAGCACCACCAACAGCACCACCGATAGCTTCCGCAGAGGAAGGAGCAACATAGCCCGCAGGAGCAGCTCCACCCAATAATTCTGTAGCACCAGCGCCCATCATTGCTCCGAACGCAGTTGTCACGAACCCTTTAGTAAAATCTTCAGCAACTTTATCTCCATCAAAACCTTCAAGTTTTTCTGACCCTAGAATTTCAGCAAATGCCGTTGAGCCACCACTAGTTAATCCTCCAACAAGACCACCTAAAAGTGTAGCCTTAAGAAGACCTCCATTGATACCCACAGCTCCGGCAGCAACATAGGCGCCATACGTAACCACGCCTACAATAGTTTCTGTCACGGGATTGTAATTCTCTCCACTAACTCGCCTATATTCAGCCTGAGCATCCCACGATGCAGCAACACCTGTCCCAACACCAACCAACAAACCAAAAGGATTAAAGGCTTTCCCATCATCATCCACCCCATTCACGGGATTCACTCCATTCCCCGCATACAAATACGGGCTTGCGAATTGTCGCTTGGGGTCCACGCTTGTCCACAATCCGAGCATAGGATCCAGGTATCTTGCGCCGAAGTAATTCAGCTCGGTCTCGTCGTCGCGTTCCTTGCCTGTAAACGTTTCCGTCACCTTATCGGCGGGTTCCATGAGGGAGACCTGCTCGCCGAATGCACGGTAATCGTAGGCGGCCTGCACACCACCCTTGTAGCCAGAAAAATAGGTGTCGTTGTAGGCGGAGGTTCCGTATACGAGCATAGTGCTTCCGAGATGATTCTTGAGAAACCATTCAAATTTTGCGCTGGGGATGTATCCCGCGAGTTGCATCTTGTCGACACCATAGAAGGGATCCGTGGCATCTTCCACGCCGTAGCGGCCAAGACCCTGCGGCATATTAACAACAACCTTTGTTTCGCTGGGAGTGCCGTTGTGGAAACTTTCGCGGACCTCGGTGCCGATGCCTGTGTAGTGGGTCACGAGTTCGCGTTCCCAGTCGGCGGCGTATGTTCGCTCGGATGTCGCGCCAGAGGATGTCTCGGAAATGCACGCCTTGCGCTCACGGGTCTTGGACACGCGCCTGCCGGAGCCGTCGTATGCCATCAGCACCCTGACACTGTCCCTGCTGCAACTATGCGTATTCTCAAGTACATTTCCTGATTTGCTTTCCATCCTGAACTCCACCGGCATTCCTCTCCAATCATAGGAAATTTTCAGATTTTTGGAACGGTCCTCGATGAGATTGCCCTCGGAATCGTAGACAAAGTTACCGGCAGCACTCATATCGCGGTTTGCAGCAGACATTCCGCCCATGCCACCGGAGACCTTCTCGAGACGGTTCGTGTTTGCATAGTAGCCGTACTCACCGCCGGTAGCGCCATCACCCCCGCGACCCTGGCCGCGGCGCTGGCTTACAATTCGGCCCTGTTCATCATACTTAAAGTATTCATTGAACATATCCTGTTCAGAATCCTCCACAGACGTGAGACGGTTCATGAAGTCGTACACGTACTTGCTACTACGTTTTTGTTCCCCATTAGCAGCAAGTTCATGAACCATGTAGCTGATGTTACCGTTGTACTGAGGAACGCAATTGTGGTTGCCACAGTCTTCATAGTAGAGTTCTTCTTCAAATAGCTTCTTCCCGTCAGCATTTTTCGCAGTGGCTGTTTTTACAGCACCCGAGATATGGTAGGTATAATCAATTGTAACATTGTTGCCAAGCCTTACGGTCTTAACATTTCCTGTAGGGTAATATGCATAGGACACAAGTTCCGTAGACAGAGATGCACCATTCTTGACGAAAATAGATGAAATTCTTCCCAGACGATCATAGACATACTGGTCCGAAACGGCACGATTCTTGGCATAAATGTTTAAGCCGTAAGGATACTTTTCTGATTTTTGCGATTTTATTCAGTTATGCAACGAAAAAGCCGAGATGAACATCTCGGTTTTAAAGTTTTTCTTTATTCAAGAAATTTATTCTAAAGAAGCGGCGCTGAACTAAAGGCGCTTCAGCACAGCCTGTGCGTGATGGTAGAAGCCTTCTTCCATTGCAACAGCGGCAATTGCCTTGGCGTTCTTCTTGATGGCCTTTTCGCTGTAGCGGATGATGGACATACGCTTCAGGAAGTCGTATACGCCGAGAGGGCTGAAGAAGCGGCCAGTGCCGTTAGTGGGCAGCACATGGTTGGGGCCGGCAAAGTAGTCGCCTACAGGTTCAGAAGACCAGTGACCGATAAACACGGCGCCGGCGTTTTCAATCTGGGCAGCCATGGATTCCGCTTCGTCGGTCATGACTTCCAGATGTTCCGGAGCAATCTTGTTTGCAATGGCAACGCCATCAAACCAGTCCTTTACCACCAGGATGCGGCCGAAGTTGTCCAGCACCTTCTGAAGCAGTTCCTTCTTGGGGCTGTTTTCAACCTGGACGTCTACGCAGGCAGAAATCATCTGGGCGGTTTCCATGTCGTCGGTAATGCAGATGGCGGCTTCGAAACCAGAACCATGTTCAGCCTGGGAAAGCAGGTCTGCTGCAACGAAGTCAGGATCGGCAGTCTTGTCGGCCATGACGAGAACTTCGGAGGGACCAGCCACCATGTCGATGTCTACGACACCGAAGACTTCCTTTTTGGCGACGGCGGCGAAAACGTTACCCGGGCCCACAATCTTGTCGACGCGTTCAACAATAGTCTTGCCCTTGGCATCCTTGGCACCGTAAGCCAACAGGCCGATAGCCTGTGCGCCACCGATGTGGTAGACTTCGGTAATGCCCAACTGCTGGAGCACGAAAGCCACGGCACGGTTGATTTCGCCCTTGATGGGAGTAACCACAACGATGTCCTGAACACCTGCAACGAGAGCGGGCACTGCGTTCATGATCACGGTGCTGGGGTAAATGCCAGCGCCACCGGGAACATAGAGGCCCACACGCTTCATGGGGCGGATGCGCTGACCAAGAACTACACCGTCCTTACCTTCCATGAGCCAGGATTCTTCCATCTGGTTCTGGTGGAAGTCGCGGACGTTCTTGATTGCCTGCTTGAGAGCCTTCTGCAATTCAGCGGGGCACTTGGCGGCAAACTTTGCAATTTCCTTTTCGGAAACGCGGATGTTCTTGCCCTTGAGGCCGTCGAACTTCTGAGCGTATTCCACAGCCTTGGCGTAACCACCCTTCTTGATGTCAGCCAGGATATCTACAACCTTGTTATAAATCTCGCGGCTGGGAGCAACTTCGCGACCGCAGATGCGTTCAATTTCCTTAGAGCTAGGAGTAGCCTTAATTATTTGCATTTCTTAGTTTCCTTCAAAATCTTGTAGCACAGACCGTCCATCAAGGCAAGCCAGCTGGCTTCGATGATGTTGGTGCTGACACCTGCCACATTCCAATGTTCCTTGTCGTCGCCGAAGGTAGTCCACACACGGACCAGAGCGTCGGAACCCACAGAAGAACCTAGAACGCGGACCTTAAAGTCGTCCAGGCGGACCTTGGCCATGTACGGGAAGAACGGCAGCAGAGCCTTACGCAATGCGGCATCCAGAGCGTTCACCGGACCGTCGCCTTCGCTTACCTGATGGCTGATCTTGTCGCCAATCTTAAGCTTTACAGAAGCCTGGGAAACAGAGAGTCCCTGAGGAGTCTTGTCTTCGGTGACGCGATAGTTCATGAATTCAAAAGGTTCAGTGAACATACCCAGCTGGCGGTAAACCAGCATCTTGAAACTTGCTTCGGCAGAATCGAAGTGCCAGCCGGCGTTTTCCTTTTCCTTGATAGCCAGCAGGAGCTTTGCCACCATGGGATCCTTCTTGTCAATGCCCGGCTTGATAGCCTTCAGCTTTTCTACAACCAGAGAACCGCCAGCCTGATCGCTGGTGACGAACACGCGGTCGTTGCCCACGGAATGCGGGTCCACATGTTCAAAGCTGCGGGAAACCTTCATGACGCCATCGATATGGGCACCGCCCTTATGAGCGAAAGCGGCCTCGCCCACATACGGAGCGCGAACGTCGCTTGGAATGTTCACGATCTGGTCGACGCTCAAGAACAGCTTGCGGAGTCCCGCCATCTTCTTGGCGGCAAAGAACTTTACACCCATCTTGAAGTTCAGGTCAGCCATGATGGTAGTGAGGTTGGCGTTACCGCAGCGTTCGCCGTAACCGTTAATGACACCCTGAATCATGGATGCGCCGGACTTCACGGCGTAGATGCTGTTAGCCACTGCCAGGCCGGAGTCGTTGTGAACATGGATGCCCAGAGGTACGTCTACATGTTCCTTGACGGCTTCAAAAATTTCTTCCAGTTCCCAAGGCATGGTACCGCCGTTGGTATCGCACAGAACGATAAAGTCCGCACCACCGAGGGCGGCAGCCTTCAAAGTTTCGATGGCATATTCAGGATTGGCCTTATAACCGTCGAAGAAATGTTCGGCGTCGTAAATAACTTCCTTGGAATGTTCCTTCAAGAATTCAATGGAAGACTGGATCATGTCCAGGTTTTCTTCCAGAGTAGTATGAATGACTTCTGTAACGTGAAGGTCCCAGCTCTTACCGAAGATGGTCTTTACTGGAGCTTCGGACTTCACCAATGCCTGGAGCAGCGGATCCTTTTCGGGAAGAATCTTCGGGCGACGAGTACTACCGAAAGCAGCGATCTTGGCGTGCTTCAGCTTCAGCTTCTTTACTTCGCGGAAGTATTCTTCGTCGGTGGGGTTGCTCGGGTTGGGCCAGCCGCCTTCAATGTAATCAATACCGAAAGAGTCAAGAATTCGAGTAATCTGGATTTTATCGGCCAGAGAGAGACTAATCTTGCGATCTTGATTGCCGTCGCGCAGCGTGGTGTCATAGATAAAGCATTTCATAAGTGCAGTAAATTTAGCAAAAAACTTTGTTTTTTTTCGATGTGTTCATACAATAAACAGTAAAGCAAGGTGTTTGCCTGATGTTTAAAAAAGAGATGCAGCGAATTTACTGCATCTCGTAATTTTTTTACCCGAAGGCCGATTCGTTGAAACTATCCCTGGGAGGTTTCTGCGAAGGTCAAGTTTTCGTAATTCTTGATAGCCAGATTCAGACGATATTCGTTGGGGAACAGACAAACTAAGTTGCGTTCCTTGTCCAGCATGCAGTCCATGGCATATTCTTCAGCGAACTTGTTCACGTCCTTTTCGGGGCCGGAGACCCAGCGGATACCGTGAGCGGGTACGCGATCCAAAGAAACGTCAGCGCCGTATTCACTCTGGAGACGGAACTTCAGCACGTCGAACTGCAGTTCACCCACCACACCGATCACCGGAATAGCGGACTTCATAGGTTCATAAAGCTGGGTAGCACCTTCTTCAGAAAGTTCAGCCAGGCCCTTGGCCATCTGCTTGGACTTCAGCGGGTTCAGGAGGGTGACGCGGGCAAAATGTTCCGGAGCGAAGTCAGGAATGCCGGTGTAGCTCATCTTTTCACCATCGGTCAGAGTATCGCCGATGCGGAACAGACCGGGATCGTTAATACCCACGATGTCGCCTGCCCAGGCATTGTCAATGACTTCCTTGTCCTTGGCCAGGAATGCGGTAGGAGCAGCCAGACGGATTTCTCGGCCGGTACGCACATGGAAAACCTTTTCGCCACGGGTAAAGCTACCGGAGCAGATACGCAGGAATGCGGTACGGTCACGGTGCTTGGGGTCCATGTTAGCCTGGATCTTAAACACAAATGCGCTAAAAGCATCTTCACCCGGATCCACAGGACGCTTGTCGGTATCGCGGATCATGGGAGGAGGAGCCAACTGAGCAAAGGCATTCAACAGCTGACGTACACCGAAGTTGTTCACGGCACTGCCAAAGAACACGGGGCACATCTCCCCCTTCAGGAACTTTTCGTGGTCAAACGGATCCATAGCGCCAGTGACCATTTCGTATTCTTCCTTGAACTGTTCCACCCAGTTCTCGCCGCACATTTCAACCAGGCGGGGATCATCGGGACCAGTCATCTGGATAAGCTGCTGCTCCCCTTCTTCCTTGTTAAAAGTATGGAAGGTATTGTCGGCGATGCAGTACACACCCTTGAAAAGCTTACCCACGCCAATGGGCAGAGTAAAGGGAGCCACCTTGATCTTCAGGACATTTTCGATTTCATCCAGCAGGTCCAGCACATGGCGACCATCAAGGTCCATCTTGTTGATGAAGGTGATAATCGGAGTGTGGCGCATGCGACACACGTTCATGAGGCGGATGGTCTGCTTTTCTACGCCGTTCACGCTATCGATAAGCACCAGGGCGGCGTCCACAGCGGTCAGGGCGCGGTAAGTATCTTCGCAGAAGTCCTGATGGCCCGGGGTATCGACCAGGTTGAACATGCAACCTTCGAAGGGGAAATTCAGAACGGAACTGGAAACAGAAATACCACGCTGCTGTTCGATCTTCATCCAGTCAGAAACCGTGTAGCTGCGGTTGGACTTGGCACGAACATGGCCTGCTTCACGGATTACGTTGCCGTACCACAGGAACTTTTCGGTAATGGTTGTCTTACCAGCGTCAGGATGGCTAACGATGGCGAAAGTGCGGCGTTTAGAAATTTCTTCGTTCATAAAAAGGCTCTAGGTTCAAGGCAAAAGGTTTGAAGCCAGGAACTCAAGAATTAGGGTTCATTTTTTTGCGGCGGTAAAGATAGAAAAAACAGCCGACACCTCGACTGTTCTCCTTAAATTTGACAGGGCTTTTAACTGTTTATTACATCTCGGTGTAAATCTGGTAGCTGTTACGACCTGACTTTTTCACATCATAAAGGGCCTTGTCTGCGCGATCAAATAGGGCCTGATAGTTCATATCCAGGTCGTTTGCAAAGGCCGCCCCTATCGAAATATTGATGACATTCAATTTTTCGTCGTTGCAGAAAGCTTCGTCGGAATTAGAAATCAGATGGCTGATGCACAAGGTCAAATCGGCCATGCTCTTCACGTTGGGCAAGAGCACCACGAATTCATCACCGCCGAAACGGCAGATGGTCACGGATTCAGACTTGTCAAAAGTCTTCTGCAAGATGTTTGCGAACAACTTAATGGCTCTATCCCCTTCCAGATGTCCATAAGAGTCATTCACCACCTTCATATGGTCCATATCCACCACCAGCATGGCTCCGGAATTGTGCTGAACCACCATGAACTTGTCAAAGGCGCGTTCCATGTACCTGCGGTTCCACAATCCAGTTAGCTGATCTGTGTAGGCGGAATGCTCACTCTTATTGATATTCACTTCATTACTGTACATGGTCTTCAGGTGCTTAACCATGGCCTTGTTAATAAAGAAGCCACTTACGAACATCACCACGAACTCGATGGTCATTCCGTCAATGTGGGTAACAAACCATTCGACGGCATCCGGATTAGCAAGGGCGCTGGCCTCGAATTCTGAAATCTGCCAGTTGCTGACCAACATCATCAAATAGCTGAGGATACTCATGGTGACGAAAGTCCTGCGCTTACAATACAGAAGGCTGGTCATGGGCACGAAGAAGTAGCTTAGCGAGATGTCCATGTGGCCAATACTCATGACGTAGATGGTCACCAAGGCACCTACCAGTCCAATGTACTTGATAATGGAACTTTCAGGTTTGAACTTATAAAGCACCGAATGGCCGATGGCGAAAACGAAAATCACCAAAAAAGACTGGAGACAGGCCCAATAAGTGACGCCAGGAAAGGCGGCAAAAAGAACGCCTAAGGCGATCGTCGGAGAAACAAGGCAGCAATACCAGAGGATGCGGCAAAAAATGCCATTCATCCTTTTTTCGTTGTTGTCTAGAAAATACGAGAAATGATTGTCATAATATTCGGAACCCATGGACAAGAATATAGATGATTACGTCGGGTTCAGAACATCTAACTATACAAAAACACCCCGAAAAACAGATATTTTTATTACAACCTGTATGGTCCAGCCACTACCTGTGGTGGTACGGGTGATTTTGCATCACCATCTGGGCCCGGTAGAGCTGTTCCGCAAAGATGATTCGGGCATGGTCGTGGGTAAAAGTCAGAGGAGACAGGCTCAACAGCATATCGGCGGTTTTCTTCAAATTCTCGTCTATACCGTATGCGGAACCGATTAGAAATACCACATTTCCCGGGAAGCGGTCACGGAGCGTGTCAGATAGTTTGACCGTGTCCATCAGCTTCCCCTCTTCAGAAAGAATGATCCGCTTGAAATCGCTCTTGGGGAATTTCTTCTCGAAAAGGGCAGCTTCCTGCGCCAGGGACTGGTTTCGGTCGTCCAGCTTCGATTCCTTGAGTTCCACGACTTCCAGAGGGATGGCTCCCCCACGGAGACGCTTGACGTACTTGTCGACTTCGTCGGCAACAAAAGGCGAACCTGCCTTACCAAAAACTGCGAGAACCCATTTCATGATAGTGATTAGTGGTTGGTGGTTAGTGATTAGTAAGAAGCAGGATTTGGGAAGTTTTTTCTATAGAGACGCGCTGGTGCGCGATATTTATACTGTCTACCAACCACTGTTTACTAACCACTCCTTTACATTGTTCGTTATCTTCCAACTGACAAGCGGTCGATCAGGAAGTTTGCCATTCCCTGCTTGCGCATGCGTTCCTGGGTCTTGGCGATGTCGTAATCCACGCGGATGATGCGCACGCACTTGGTTTCGGTATCCAGCAGGCACCAGCAGGAACGGGGATCGCGGTCACGAGGCTGCCCCACACTGCCGACGTTCACCAGCAGACGTTCCGTATTCTCGATGGTATATTCGTATTCATCCAGAATCTTGGGAATGGCCATGGGGCGGCTTGCCACGATAACCGGGCTATGGGTATGTCCCACAAAACAGTAGCGGCCAGAAAAATGATCGAAGGCGTCCAGAGCATCTTCCAGTTCTGTCACATAGACCCAGTCTGCAGGGCTCAGGGGCGATGCGTGAACGAAGCAAATATCGTTTTCTTCACGGATGTAGGTCAGGCTGCGCATGTATTCCACAGATTCCTTGGAAAGGTGGGTCTGGGTCCATTCGATAGCCTGCTTGGCGTAGGGGTTAAAGCCTTCGCTGGATTCGTGCTTGATGGCGACACTATCGTGATTACCGATAATGCAGATGTCCATATTTTCACGAGCCAGGGCTACACATTCATCGGGGTCTGCGCCGTACCCCACCAAATCACCAAGACAAACCTTCCGATCTACACCATTATCTTCCATGGACTGGAGCACAGCCTTGAAAGCTTCGGCGTTAGAATGGATATCAGAGCAAATTCCGTAAAGCATGAGCCTAATTTAAATAAAAAAGAAGAAATATGAGAGAATTAGGTGGCGAGAAAAGCAAAAATTAAGTTTTCTTTTCTACAAAGCTAAGGCCTTAAACGTCATACGCATTTAAAAATACGGCTCTATTTACTATTTTTGCGTCGTATGGAAATTGTTCAAGACAAGCTGAAGGTCAGCATTGCCTACACTTTAATGGAAAGGTCCGGGAAGATTCTGGAAGAAGTGCCGGCATCCCACCCCTTCGTGTACATTCATGGGTACAACAACATTATCCCCGGTCTGGAGAGTGCCTTGAATGGTCGCCGCGTTGGCGAGAAATTCACAATCGACATTGACGCGAATCTCGGCTACGGTCTTTTCCGCGATGACTTGATCCTGGAAGTCCCTAAGGACGAACTGAAAGAAATTGGTGAAATCTGGCTGGGCATGGAACTGGAAATGTATCAGGATGAAGACATCCGTGAGTTCCAGTTACCCGAAACGGCCGACGAATTTGTAGATGGACTGAACCTGGACAGCGACGACGATAACGAAGCTGACGGTATATACACCATCAAGGAAATCCGCAAGGAAACCGTAATCGTAGACGGCAACCACCCCTTTGCCGGTAAGGACCTGACCTTTGACGTGCAGGTCATTGCCGTAGAATCCCCCAGCTTTACCGAACTGGAATCAGGATTTCCCGATAAGGACGAATTTGACGAACAGGATGAGTTCGACGAATTCGGCGACGATCTTAACAACCCCGATAATTTCAACAGGAGATGGCGATAATGGCCAACATGGATGAACTGAAGAAAGCCGCAGGCGTACGCGCCGCTGACATGATCAAGGACGGCATGACCGTCGGTCTTGGCACTGGAAGCACCGCAGCCCACATGGTTAACCGCCTGGCAGAACGCATCAAGACCGAAGGTATCAAGGTGGTTGGCGTTTCTACTAGCTGGAGCACCACCCTGCAGTGCCGCGCTCTGGGCATCCCCCTGAAGGAAATGGGCGAAGTCTCTCACCTGGACATGGTCATTGACGGTGCCGACGAAATCGACGACAACCGCAACCTGATCAAGGGCCGCGGTGCAGCTCACCTGCTTGAAAAGATTGTGGCCTCCATGACCGACAACTACGTGATTATCGCAGACAGCGGCAAGAAGGTGAACCAGCTGGGTACCAAGTTCGCAGTTCCTCTGGAAATCATCCCGGGTGCAATCGCAGTCGTAACCGAACGCGTTGCCAAGCTGGGTGGCGAAGTCAAGGTCCGTATGGGCGCTCCCGGTAAGGACGGTCCGGTGATTAGCGATTCTGGCAACCTCATTGCCGACGCCAAGTTTGCTCCTATTGCTGATGCAGACAAGCTGGCTCGCGAACTGGAACACATCGTCGGTATCGTCGGTCACGGTCTGTTCGTCGACATGGCAACCAAGGTAATCCTCGCCGACGAAGAAAAGGGACTGATCGAATTCTAAGGAACGAGGTTCTAGGTATGAGGGCGCTCGCAAAGCTCGCTTTCAGGCATGAGGACGGAGCCTTCGGCTCCTTTGAGCTAGATAATCGCGCCGAAGGCGCCTTACTTTAGCTCACAGCTCATTACTCACAGCTCATCGCTCACAGTTCGTATCTCATAATTTGAGTCTGCGCCACTAGATCCTTCGCTCCGCTCAGGATGACAAACGCAGACAAATATCTCATAACTCGTATCTCGTAATTCGTAATTAAAAAAATCCCCCGCATTTCTGCGGAGGATTTTTTAATGCTTTGAGCCAAGCTAATTAAGCTTCGTCGTCAGCCAGTTCCGGAGCCTTCTTGATCACGTTGCGGCGGCCATAGCGAACCTTGGACGGATCGAAAGTGGTTTCAACCGGAGCAATATCAGCTTCGTTCACAACCGGTGCTGCAACAGCTGCGGGAGCTGCGGCGGGGGCTTCAACTGCGGGTGCTGCGGGAGCGGCCGGAGTTTCAACCGGGATGCGAGGAGCGAGGGGACGGCGTTCAGCAACAGGAGCTTCAGCGGCGACCGGTGCAGCAGCTTCGGGAGCGGCAGCTACGGGAGCGGCGGCTTCTGCGGCAGGAGCTGCAGCGGCGGCGTTGAATTCACGACGGGGACGTTCCGGGCGGCCTTCGCGACGGTCGCGGCGGTTGCCACGTTCGTTGCGTTCAGCGCGCTGTTCACGCTGTTCATTACGGGCAGCCGGCTGTGCAGCGTTGGCGGCCTTGTTTTCGCGATTTTCGCGGTTTTCCTTTGCAGGACGTTCCTTATTTTCCTTCTGGCGATTTTCCTTGTTGTTGCGTTCACCGCGCTGAGCCATTTCCTGAGCGTTAACGGGGCGGCGTGCGCCCGGCTTCAGGTTCATGTCGGGGGTGAGCTTCTTGAAAATCGGGGTACGAAGCATAGTAAGGAGCTTGTTAACCTTAGTCAGGATAACGATGCTCAAGATCACTGCAACGAGTGAGAGAGCGATTGCGATGTATTCCATTCGGGGCACCTCATAAATAAGGGTTGACCGCGACTACAGGCTGGAAGAACCCGCAGGCGGTGTGGCGTTGGGTTAATGTAATCCGTATTCGGATTTATGCTTAAAGCCATCTTACTAGCGCCTCCGGAGAGGCTTGACTGGCCATAAGGCTTCGGGCAAATTGGGCCGGCGAAGCATTTAAAGGGGTCTCCGCCGCAGCGGTAGACGAGTTTTTGCCACGAGGCCAAATATACAAAATATTCACAACGAATCCCCCGCACCGACCGACTAGAGGTGGCAGTTCAAGTTGGAATATCTGACTTTTTATATAAAAAATGCGGGCATAACCCGCTGTTTCCTTAATTTTCAGGCCGAAGGCCCCAAAGTTAGAGGTGCATATCCAGCTTTTGTAAAGATTTCTTCACGGAATCGCCGTAGGCGTTCAGGGAATCCAGGGTATGCTGAAGCGAATCTACAGAGTGCTGAAGACTGGCGTTATTCTGTTTCAGGCGTGTAATTTCGGCCTGTGCATCCTTATCGGCGCAGCCCATAAAAGAGAAAGCCATTAGAATAAAAATCAAAGACAAAAGGGAATAAAACTTCATGTTCCCAATAATAGAAATTAGAATGGATGGTAATTTCTATCTTGTGGAGCGTAATTTAAAATCCGGTACGCAATGATGAAAGAACAAGAACTTTTGATGCCTGTTGGAACCTGGGAAATGCTGGAAGCCGCCGTCAAGAACGGGGCCAACGCCGTGTATTTCGGGGTTCCCCACTGGAACGCTCGCGGCCGTACCGAAGACTTTTCTTTTGAAGATGTAAAGGCCATGATCGAGTATGCCCGAAGCCGAGGCGTCCGCAGTTTCATGGCCATGAACGTTCTTGTTTTCGAGCGTGAGCTGCAGGAGTTGCCGGAATTCCTGTCCCAGATTATCGCCTTGAAACCCGACGCCTTTATTATCCAGGACATTGGCCTCGCCCGCTTGATTCGCGCAATTTGCCCGGAACAGGAAATCCACGCCAGCACCCAGATGACCCTGGCCAGCGCCGAGGGCGTAAACCTGGTAAAATCCATCGGCTTTAACCGCGCCGTTTTGAGCCGCGAACTTTCGGCCAAGCAGATTGCCGCCGTCAAGAGCGGAACCGACCTTGAAATCGAAGTGTTCGTACACGGAGCCCTTTGCGTCTCCTATTCCGGCCAGTGCCTCACCAGTGAAAACTTCGGCGGAAGATCCGCAAACCGAGGCCAGTGCGCCCAAAGTTGCCGCCTCCCCTACCGCATTTTTGTAGACGGCAAGGAATTCACCGAAACCGACGCCCAGTATTTGTTCAGCACCCGCGATTTGTGCGCCCTCCCCAAGCTTGAGGAACTTGCCGAAATCGGCGTGGAATCCCTGAAGGTGGAAGGCCGTCTGAAGAGCCCGGAATACGTGGCTGCCGTAACGAGAGCCTATAGAAAGGCGTTGGACAACATTTCCGCAGCCACCAGCAAGCGGGGCGATCTCGGTCTGGAAAGTTCAGACTTGGAACCGCTGGAAGTCTTGTTCTCCCGCGGGTTGACTACCGGCTGGCTTGATGGCGACAACCACCAGGAACTGGTGAACGGAACCTTCAGCAATCATCACGGTCTTTATTTAGGTAAAGTCGTCAAGGTAGAGCGTTCATCTGTTTTTGTAACCGCCGAAAAGGAATGGCTCCCCCGCCCCGGCGACGGCATCCTCTTTGAAGATTACCGCTTTGACGTCTCCCTGGGAAGCCGCCTGTACGGAGCGCAGATTGTACATAACGCCCACAGCAAGCGTGGAGACGGCATGCGTGGCATGGGTCCGCTGCTGCGCCTGGACTTCGGCTACGATTTCGACACACGAAAGATCGGCCGCAACATGGACGTTTTCCGCAACGACTCCCCCACCCTGGAAAAGGAACTGCGCAAGACATTTACCGACCGAAATCAGGAAACCAAGCGTGCGGTGAACATGGAACTTTCCGGTGCGGTGGGCGAACCTCTGACCTTGAAAGTCTGGCTGGCGGCCCCCCCCCTGATGCAAGGGATGGATAAGGCCGCAGAAGTACAAAGCGAACAGATTTTGGAACAGGCGAAAAATGCAGTCGACCCTGCAGCTCTGGAAGCGCTGGCCCGCAAGGAACTTGGGGGCCTGTCGGCCACGCCCTATGAACTTGGAAGTCTGATGGTCCACGTGGCCGGCGCACCTTTCGTACCCGGAAAGGTGCTGCGCAACCTGCGACAGTCCGCAATTCAACAGCTGGGAGCCTCCTCCCTGCAGTGGAAGGAAATGAATATCAGCGCCGCAAACGGAAAAAAATTCCTGCAGACAATTTCTGCAAAGTTCGCCGTCGCCGCCAAGAAGTCCGCAGCTGCTCAAGATCCATCGGCTTCGCTCCGCTCCGCTCAGGATGACACGCAAAAAGAATTCGGCATCGTCCACAAAGTTGCAAAGCCCGTCATCTCCGTGCTGGTCCGCAACCCGGAACAGATTGCCGCCCTCAAGGGATTAGACATCGACAACGTCATCATGGATTTCGACTGGGGCGTCAAATATGACGAACCCCTCCAGCAGATTCGTGAACTTGGTTTTAAGGCTGGCATGGCCACCCTGCGAATCCACAAGCCCGGCGAAAATCATTACCTGAAAAAGATTCTGGAACTCTGCCCGGATTTCGCCCTTGTCCGCAATCTTGGTTCCCTGTCCATCCTCAAGGATAGCGGGATCCCTCTCGTAGGCGACTACAGCCTGAACGCCGCCAACTCCGCCAGCTACGAATGGCTTCTGGATCAGGGACTGCAGACAATCCACCCCTCCTGGGATCTAAACAGCACCCAGCTTTTCGACCTGCTGAAAAACATCGACGGCAGCCGCCTGGAACTGACCCTTCACCAGTACATGCCCGCCTTCCATTCGGAATATTGCGCTTTCGCCCGCAGCCTTACTACAGGCCGCCGCTTCCCGGAATGCGGAAAAATCTGCACCCAGCACAAGGTGGAAATCCTGGACCACAAGGGAGAACGCCACTTCCTGCAATCCGACGCAGAATGCCGCAACACCCTATTCGTAGGCCGTCCCCAGTCTGCGCTTAAATTGATGCCTCAACTCCGCACCTCCGGCGTAAACCATTTCCGCCTAGAAATGCTCAACGAAGATCCAGAAACTGTCCGACGCAAGGTGCTAATTTACACCCAGGCCATCCGCGGAAAAGTCTCCATCGAAGATGCCATCCGTGAAGCCGGCATTCAGGAAAAGTACGGCCTCAGCGAAGGCCAGCTCTTCAACGAAAGCACCTGGCAGAACCGCAAGAAATGCGATTAGGTCGACCCCCTATAGGGCCTTCATCATTACGGTCTTGTTGAATTCTTCGGGTGTAGTAAAAGTAGGCACTATGTCATGCAGGGCGCTGATGGCAGCCTTGTCGTCATTTTTCTTGGCCGCATTACGCAAGGTCCACAGCGCCACAATAAACTGATCCATGTCGATTTCGATCTGCTTTCCGATAAAGATCAGCTTGTTCTTTGTGCGCAGCAACCCCTCTTCGTTCATGAGGAGTTCTTCCTTGATCTTTTCGCCGGGGCGTAAACCGGTAAACTTGATTTCCACATCCTTGTAGGGCACCTTGCCGTACATGCGAATCAGGTTCTCGGCCAGGCTAACGATCTTGACCGGCTGGCCCATGTCCAGCACAAAGATTTCGCCACCCTTGGCAATGGAGGCCGCTTCCATCACCAGGCTCACCGCCTCGGGAATGGTCATAAAGTAGCGGATTATGTCGGGGTGGGTCACGGTCACGGGGCCGCCCTTTTCGATCTGGCGCTTAAACAGGGGGATCACGCTACCGTTGCTGCCCAGCACGTTTCCAAAACGGGTGGTCACGAACTCGGTCTTGCTGCCGGCCTGCTGGCTCAGGTACTGCACGATCATTTCGCAGCAGCGCTTGCTAGCCCCCATGACGTTGGTGGGGTTCACGGCCTTATCGGTACTGATCATCACGAACTTCTGTACATTGTTGAACAGGGCCAGGCAACCCATGTTAAAGGTACCCATCACGTTGTTCTTGATGGCTTCCATGGGGTTGTGTTCCATAAGGGGCACATGCTTGTGGGCGGCGGCATGGAACACCACGTCGGGCTTGTAGGTCTTGAAGATTTCGTTCATGCGGAAGTAGTCTCGCACACTGGCAATCAGGGTCACCAGGTTCAGTTCCTTGCCATATTCCATGACCAGTTCCTGCTGGATATCGTAGGCATTGTTTTCGTAAATGTCTATGATAATCACCTGCTTGGGATTGTACTTGGCAATCTGGCGTACCAGTTCGCTACCGATACTGCCACCGCCGCCACTAACCATGCAGACCTTGCCTTCGATAAAGTTGCGCACATCCTTGTTGTTGAACTTGATTGGTTCACGGCCCAGCAGGTCTTCTACCTTGATGTCGCGGATCTGGCCCACGTAATTGCCGGATTCCACAATATTGCCCAGGAAGGGGACCACCTTTACAGGCAGGTTGGTGTCGTTACAGATTTCCAAAATTTTCTGGCGGTCGGGGGCCGGGCAGCTGGGAATACAGAAAAGGATTTCTTCGATGCGTTCGAGCCTTGCGATTTTTGGGATTTCGCTGGTACCGCCGGCAACAAGAACCCCTTCAAAGGTCTTACCGATCTTATCACGGTCATCATCAATCAGGCAAACAGGATTGATCTTGCTGGCCGCATTGTCAGATGACATATCTTCCGAGGCCACCTTGAATTCACGGAGCAAAGCCAAAGAGGCGCTGCCGGCACCAATGATCATGGTGCGCTTGCGGTGGGCTTCGTCCATGCCGGTCTTAAGGAGCACCATAAAGGCATCCTTGAACAGGTAGCGGAAAGCGCAAATGCCAAAGGTCGCCACGATAAAGTGGAGGATCTGAAACTCAATGAATACTTTTTCGGTAGTCAGGTACAGCAAGAAGTAGCCCAGGAACATGCCCAAAAGGCAGCCATAGATACAGCTCAGGTAATCCTTCTTGCTAAAATAGCGCCACAGCTTATTGTAGGCCCCCATAAAAATCAGGGAACCAAAGCAGGTCAATACAGTCAATGCAAAAATGACAATGAGGTCGGGGCGTCCGATACGTTCTGCAAGCAAAGGGAGAGGAACATTCGCTACTAGCCCTGCAAAAACAACGATGCATGCATCCGCTACAGCCAACAAACGCTTTCGCAACCTGAAGTTGGCAAACAGTAGACGAATTTTATTTAGCATAAGCCACTCCCTTTTTATATACCCATGCTCCAGGATTCGTAAAATATAGAAACTACCACATGAGTGTGGTGCGCACATTTACTGCAGGGTCGCTTCCAAAGGTGTATTCCCCCATGAATCCAACATACACGCCCCTAAAATCAAGGGCGACGGTGCCATTGTAGTGCATTTTTGCACCATGTATAAAGTGCTTTTCTGCCCATTTGTAGGGGTCATCAATGCTGCTGCCGTAATCATCACCCTTCCAGAGCCACTGACTACGGTAACTCATAAATATACTGCGAGTCGTCGCAGACTTATCTAAAGTCATTCTACCATATATGGCCCAGTCGATACTCAAGCTATTTGGTCCATTGGGATTTCCTAGAGGCATTCCCAGGTGAGCCATCTGGGCCATAGCTGTATCATAATGACCATAGGTGTATGGTTCTACACGGGCAATTTCTGCGATAGTTCCGGCTTCAATCTTTTTTTCCTTAAGATAAAAGTCATGGGACACTTGCATACCCGCCATGGCAGCCCAACGGTTATTGCTGTACTTGTTTTCGTATACGGCCATGGGAGACTCCAGGTCATCCAAGAAGAATTCACCATAGATTCGAGCCGTATTGAATAGACGATAATTCAAATCCATAGATAGAGCGCCGTTATTCACTCGCTCGGTGTAATTGCCCTTTTCGATAAACAGGGGTACCACGGGAACAAAGAGCCAAGGTTTATTTTCGTTGTACAGGATTTGCAATTCGCTTATGCCAACCACCAAGTCGTTTTTGAACAAGTTAAGTTCGTAACGGTGTGCATACAGATTACGATCATTCAGGTTATCCTTGCTGTAACTCCAGCTGTTGACACGGAGGTCTGCGTAGGCGCTTAGTACATGGAGGGGACCAAACTTAAAATCCAGGGAAATCATGTTATAAGGGAGCGCAAACTGGTTTAAAGACAAATTATTGTAATAACCGGGCCCCCAGTGCATTACATCTCGGGCAAGTTCCAGCCTGGCAAAAGCATAGTTCAAACCAAGGTGGGCGCGATAACGGGAATAGCTAACGTAATCGGCTCCGCCGTCATTGCTATTTTCACTTTGAACATCAAAGACTTCCCCATCATAACTCTTGGGTTTACGTTTGGCGCCCTTATTGACTCCTGCACTGTGCGCTTCAGAATACATACGGGCATCAAGGTCAAAATCCAGGGAATCGGCAAAGCCTCGAATGTAAAGACCAGCATCAACACCAGGCCAAATAGTATCGTCTAGGGCTTCGCCTCCGCGAAAGTCAATTCCAAGTATAGGAGAAACGGCAACTGCATAAACGTGGGGACCGCCAACGAACACATCGCCGATAGTATCCGCAATGCTTGCCATGGCGCGGGCTTCCGTTTCATTGAAGTGTGTGCGGAAGGTGGTATCGCGGGCAGGGTATGCAAAGAACTGTCTACCCTCCCCTATGGTATGCCTATGGTATTCCAACAACATGGGCATATAATCCAGCCCACGAAGGTTACGGTTATGTTCGGTTCCGTGTACAGGAGATGCAGCAAAAGCGGTATTTGCCAACAAACCAAGCAAGGCAAAGGCTACAGCAACCGCACCCAAGAAAGCAAAAACGCCACGGGTCTCGGAATCATCCTTACTTTTTCTTGGAGTAATACCCATAGTATCCATAACCATAACCGTATCCATAACGGCCGGTTTCACGTTCGCAGTGGTTCATCACAAAGGCCTTTGGCTTTTCTCCAAAGCGATTCATCTTGGTCATCGCCTCGGAAATTTCATCCATGCTATGCTTTCCATAATGCAGAACAAACAGGCTGAAATCGGCAGCAGGGTAAATCAATTCGGCATCGGTCACCATGCTCATGGGTGGGGTATCCACAATAATTACATCGAATTGTTTGCGGGCCTCATCAAGCATGCTCCTAAAGTTTTCACCACGCAATAGTTCACTGGGCGACAGCTTCGTGTGTCCAGCAGAAATAACAAACAAGTTTTCAATATCAGAGGTTGCAACTGCAACTCCAAATTCACACAAACCTCCCAGCACTTCAGCCAGACCCATTTTACAACTGCTACGATGCACGCCTCGACGCATATCCGCATCAATCAGCAAAGTGCGCTTGCCAGACGTAGCGTGTAGTGCAGCCAAGTTAGAAGAAACAAAACTCTTACCTACACCAGGAATAAGACCAGACACCATGATTACAGGATGGGTCTGAGACGGAACCGTAAAATCCACAGAGGTAAGCAAACTGCGGAAGGCTTCGCTTGCCGGATCTTCAGGTTGAGAAACAACCAAGGGAACCAAATTGCGACGACGTGCCTTCATGACCTTACCACGACGTTCAGGAATCTTTGCGAAAACACTGATACTCGTAGCCTTTTCCACCTCAGTTGTACTACGGACGCCGTTGTGGAGCATACGCATAAGGAACACCAGCAACACCGCAACCATGAAGGATGCGGCAACGCAGCAGATAAGGATGTTCAACTTCTTGGGTTTGCTGGGGCGATCTTCCACCATGGCATAGTCCACCACGCGTACGTTACCCACTTCGCCGGCACGAACCACGCGAAGTTGCTGGATGTTGTTGAGCATGGTATTATAAATAGCATTGTTCACCTGCACATCTTCCTGCAGGCGCATCACTTCTTGCTGAGTCAAGGGCATCTTAGCTGCGCTAGCCTTCAACTTAGAAAGTTCGCCCTTCAACTTGTCCTGCTGCTTAGCAATGGTACGCACTGCCGGGTGTTCATCTTTGAACAAGCGAGTAGCTTCCTGATATTCCTGCTGCAGCTTCAGCAACTGCTTCTGCAAGTCCACTTCTTTCTGCAAATGAACCTGAGTTTCACCAGTCATGTCCACAGAACCAATCTTATGGCGGTAATCGGCCAGGATCTTTTCGGCGGTGTCCAACTTGGCCTTAACACCGGGTAACTGTTTTTCTAGGAATTCCAAAGTCTTTTCGGCTTCGGCACTACGCTTTTCTACATTGTGGCGCACATAGGTATTTGCAATGGCATTCAGGATTGTTGCGGAACGATCAGCATAGCGATGTTTAAGGGAAACGGCCAGAATACCGGTCTGCTTCCCCTTTTCGCTAACAGATAACTTTCGGGCTAGGCTACGAATGGCGGCCAGTGGCTTAAGTTGCTGTAGTACAAATTCCTGACCGACGGCTGCGCGAATCAGGCGCACACGCATCACCAACGTATCACCGGCATAGGGAGCGCGAACAGTTTCGCCGACTTCAGCTTCTACAAGTTTTGCCCCTTCGGGAGTAATGACGGCATAGGAATTAGCGCCCGTCACCGTGGCAGTCCAGCGGTCACGGCGGGCAATTTCTGGAATATCCAGTTCGTCGATGTCCATGCGACCTTCGCGATGGAGCAGGCGATCCATCTTGCCTACCGGAATGGCATTAAAGCGCAGATGCTCCTCTTCAACCACATAGGCAAGCACGCTACGGCTCTTAACCAGTTCGATTTCGGCGTCGGCGGGGCTAGTCATATCCAACAGGGCACCCATTTCGCCCATGGCTCGGGTAGCCTTGTTTCCGCGAATATCAATCTGCAGCATGGCGTCGCTTGTAAATTCGGGACGAATCCAGTTCATGACCAGACAGCCAATCAGTGCGCCAACAACCATAAAGGCTGCAATAAAAAACTTCTTAGACCAGAGAATACCAATGGCTTCTATCAATGTGATGGTATCCCCAGCCCTCTGGGGAAGCAGACCTGCCAAATTGATAGTCGCTTTCTGTTCGTTCGTTTCCATACAATACTCCTAGTGGTGCCAAATATAACATTTATGTAATATTTTGGAGAGGTGATACTAGTCACTAGCCAGTGATATACACAATTTGTATTTTAGAAAACAACCAAAAAACACTGCCCCCACCCCATCCTAACCCCACGGGGGCAAAATATGGAGATGTAACATGAAACTGTTTTCTCGTGCAATTGCAGAAGCAATCGGTACTTTCTGGCTGGTCTTGGGCGGCTGCGGCTCCGCAGTCCTCGCTTGCGGCGTCCCCACAACCGGCATCGGTTACGTTGGCGTTTCTCTCGCCTTCGGTCTTACCGTTCTGACCATGGCCTATGCCATTGGCCATATTTCCGGTTGCCACCTGAACCCTGCAGTTACCCTGGGCCTTGTCATGGGCGGCCGTTTCTCTGCCAAGGAAGCTCCGGCTTACATCGTCGCACAGATTTTGGGCGGTATCGTCGCAGCAGGTATCCTTCTGCTGGTGGCATGCCCCAACCTGACTAACGCAGGCATCGGTGCCTTCGCCACTAACGGCTGGTCCGATTCCCTGGTAAACGGCGTGAACGCCTTCGGTGGCAAGGCCACTGGCATGGGCACCGCATTTATCGTCGAAATGGTCCTCACAGGCATCTTCCTGTTCGTGATCATGGGCGCAACCGATAGCCGCGCTCCCGCAGGCTTCGCCCCCATCGCCATCGGCCTCTGCCTCACCCTGATCCACCTGATTTCTATCCCCGTAACCAACACCTCCGTGAACCCGGCCCGTTCCACTGCAATGGCCGTATTTGTTGGCGGTGCAGCTATCAAGCAGCTGTGGCTCTTCTGGGTAGCCCCCATTCTCGGCGGCTGCATCGGCGGTTTCGCCTACAAGATGCTGGGCAAGTCCAAGTAATCGTCAAACGTACTTGCCCGCTCTAAAGGCAAAATAACGGAACTTTTAGTTTCTAGATGGCGTGACTTCGGTCATGCCATCCTTTTTTTTATGCCCAAAGAATGTAAAGAAAACCTTATAATTGTACTTATATGGGAATCTTTAGTTAATTTGAGGCTTGGTAGTGTGTGGTTTTGGATTGATTTAGTTTCACTTTGAGGTGTTTTGTGAATAAGAAAATCGTCCGTATGTCTGTAATGGCACGTTATGCCCTGGCAGGATCTTTAATTTTGGGTACAGCTCTTGGAACAACAGCCTGTTCCGACGACAGTTCAACCGGCGCTGATGATAGCACCACCGGAGAGCTGATCAATTCCAGCGAATCTAGCGAACCTATTTACGACGAAAACGGCAATATCATTTCTAGCGCAAGCGGAGATGTTTCCCCTGTCGACCCCAACAATCCTGCCCCCCTCAGCAGCGCCGGTGTCGTGGACCCGAACAATCCCTCCCCCAATTCCAACGGTTCCACGGAACCCACCCCGGTGGACCCCAATAATCCTGTACCTACCAGCAGCGCAGGCGTCATTACGGAACCTTCTTCCAGCGCCCTCAAGGAATATGACGACAACCACGCTCCCAAGGAGAGCTTCTTGCCGCCGGCAGGTTTCTATACCAGTTTGACCATCGATCCGCCTACCCCCCAAAAGGGAGGCCAGATCAAGTGTACCTTCGATGGCTCCTTCCCCACCCAGAATTCCGAAAGCATTACAGCAGCCAAGCCGATTACCGAAAACACCGTGATCCGCTGCTCTGAATTTGTAAATGGGCAAGCCGCAGATACAACAACGCAAACATATTTTATTAACGAAAATGTGACCATGCCTGTGGTCGCCCTGACGGTGAATCACCACGACATGTTCGACTCCACCGATGGCCTTTATGCTACAGGCCCCCTGACCAACAACCAGGGCGGCGGCATGTGGGATATAGGCGGTTTCGGTGCCACCGACAACAACAATCCCAAGTGCAGCGAACCCTGTAAGCAGGCCAACTTCTGGAAGGATACAGAACTCCCTGTCCATGTAGAATTCTTCGAAAACGGAAGTTCCACCAAGACCAAGAACTGGGAATTTGATGCCGGCATCTCTATTATCGGAAACTACAGCCGCTATAAGCCCAAGAAGAGCGTCGCCATCAAGATGGATAATGACAACTATGGCGACAAGACCTTAAAGTATTCCCTGTTCAAGACCCGCCCCGAAGCCAAGAAGTTCAAGGCATTCAACCTCCGCAACAATGGTAACCGCTTCTGGACAGACTACTTTGGCGACCCCATGCTGGTAAGCCTCATGGAAGGTACCGAAGTGGACTACCAGCGTAGCCGCCAGGTGGTGGTATTCTACAACGGCGAATACTTCGGCATCCACGACATGCGCGAACGCCTGAACCGCAGTTTTGCCGAAACCAACTACGGTGTCGACAGCAAGAGCATCAACGTTGTCAAGAACTGCAGCAACGGCGACGAAGGCTATCAGAATGGTTGGTGCCCCAGCGGTACCAACGGAGCCTCGGCTAATGAATTCGCACAGCTGGTAAATACGATTACCAGTGGCAACTTCGAAGGCGAAAACAACCAGCAGTACGAAGAAGTCAAGAAGAAACTGAACATAAGCAGTTTCGCCCAGTATATGATTGCCGAAATGTATATCCACAACGGCGACTGGCCCAACAACAACATCCGTTTCTGGGGTAGCCCCGCCAATGGCCAGCCCTTCAAGGCCATGATCTTCGACGTGGACCATGGTTACGGCTTTAGCCCGGGTATTACCGGCTTCGATACCGAAAGCCAAAATATGTTCCAGTGGGTTCTGGGAAGCGCAACAATGGATAACAACAATGGAGGCAACCAGGGTGGCAACCAGGGCGGCATAGGTGGTATCGGCGGCTTCGGCGGCGGTATGGGCGGCTGGGGCATGGGCTCCACCACCACACTGGGCAACATGCTAAAGAAACTCCTGGCCAACCCCGATTTCAAGCGTCTGTTCATTAACCAGTCCTGCATCTTGCTGAACAGCTACCTGACTTACGAAAAGGTCCAGGCCGCCGTACAGAATATGCTGGCCACCATTCCCAGTAGCGAACAGTCCCGCGACGAACAGCGCTGGCCCCGTAACCAGAGCAGCTTTACCTGGGCCCCCTCCGGCAGCGATTTGCTGCGATTCGCACAGAACCGCACCGAAACCACCCGCCAGGAACTGGCCAACTACTTCGGCCTTTCCGGTGAAGTTTCTGTAACCCTGTCTGCAAGCGGTAACGGCAAGATCTATGTCGATGAAATGGCCCTCCCCAGCACCACTTACCAGGGCAAATTCCTGGCAGGAAACCCGCTGAAGCTTACCGCCGTGGCCGTATCGGGAGGCGTATTCACGGGATGGTCTGACGGATCTACTGAGAATCCTCGCCTGGTTGAACCTAGCGCAGGTATGACTTTGACGGCTCAATTCAAATAAGATTTCTCTATCGGTTTAGAAGATTTCAGAAAAACGTGGTGCTTCGGCATCACGTTTTTTGCGATTTAAAGCACAGTTTAACACAAAAAAGGTTAACGTCCCTACCTTTTTAGTTAAAAAAAAATATCTTAATCAAGTGTGAATGGAGAATTTTATGATTAAGCATTTAATTTTTCCCTTTTTAGTTTTTTTGACGGCTTTGTGCTTTACGAACTGTAGTACAATTGAAATTAGTGCTGCTGACAAAAATATCGAAGATGCAAATGGTATTCACCACGATACCGTGTATACTACTGACTCCCTGAGACAATTCTACATCCTCAACGATTCCATCGACAATGTCGACACGGTAAAGTTGGATTCAATTAGGGCAGTCATTGTCACTCACAACGATACCATCTATCTAGATAGCATAACTTACCTGGTAGATTCCTCTGCCGCCAAGGAATTTGAAAAACTGGTAAGCCTGGATTCCTGCGCAAAGGAATGGGAAAACTTTAGGGTAAACATCCCCAAGGGAAAGACATACATTTGTAAAGATGGTTCCTGGTCTGTCTACGTAGACTACACCTTGAATAATGCGGCAGTTACAGGCATGGCCCAGAAGGGGCCTCTCGCCTACCAGTCTAACGTAACCATTACCGAATTAACCCTGGATTCCCTTAAAAAGACGAGTAATAGTTTCAGCGACAAGATTTCTGGTAATATGGGGGAATTCGTGATTCCCAAGGTCACCCTGCAAAATCCCATTGTAGAAGTAGAAGCCGAAGGAACATTCCTTAACGAAGTTACCGGAAAGTGGAGTTTACAGAAGGTGACGCTCCAGGCAATTTCCAAGTTGAGCCACAAGGATTCAACCATCAGCCGCGACAGTGTCAACGTGAATCTGCTGACCCACCTGGAGTACCCCCGCGTAAAAAGACTGTATATGAAGGGCTACAGCGTTGATGCCGCCAAGAAGCAAGCTCAGCAGGAAATCATGAATGCACTAGGACTGGGAACTACCGTAGAACACGCCGAAGACCTGAATTTGTATGGCGAGAAAGAAGGTGATGGCCTGCTGATGGCGGTTTCGTTACTGTTCCTGAGAGATCTTGACGATTCAACCGCTTTGGCAAACATTGAATCCTTCCGCAATGACCTGGCGATCAATGGTGTCTGGAACGATTCTGCATTGAAGAAGGATATGGCCGACTGGGCCTACAGATTTTACGTCGACGTTAAATCCGTCAATATATCCGTAAACCTAAGCAGTTGGAATATTGCGGGAATCTCTTCATATACAAATTATCTGAATCAGTTCTGGTCAAATAAGTATGGCCTGGGCCAATGCAACTCCTACAGAAAAAACATCATTCTTCACAACAAGTCTGTAGCGGCAAGTTCCACTGAACAGTACTATATCTGCAATGGCACCAACTGGCGCGAGGCAACCACCATTGAAAAAGACACTTATAAATGGAATTCCTGCAAAACCGGAGACATCAAGAAAGGTAATGTTACCGATTCAGTCTATGTTTGCGGATTAGGCAACAATTGGACATATGACTACATGCAAACCTTGTTCCAGATTTGTGATGAGTCCTCAATTGGCAAAGTTGTGGAAGACTCCACTGAAACCCTGTATATTTGTACGGAAGAAGGCTTTGTCCAATATGATGTTGATGACGCATACGTACTTGACACTCGTGACGGCCAGATTTATAAGACGGCCAAGATTGGAACTCAAACCTGGATGGCTGAGAATTTGAATTTCGTGCCTACAGCTGAATCAGACCAAAGTTGGTGTTATGAAGGATTGGGTCCTGTTCAATCAACATCTCCTTGCTCCGAAAGAGGTCGATATTACCGCTGGAATGCCGCACTAAATAAGACAAGATCTTCTTGTGGATATGGAGTTAGTTGCACTTATTCAAACCCCATTCAGGGATCATGTCCTGTAGGTTGGCATATTCCCACATTAGAAGAATGGTATACTCTCATTAATTTTGTGATGAATGAATATTCCAATGCCGTTTTTGCATTAAACTCCACAACCACATGGACAAACTCCAGCTACGCCACCGATATTTATGGATTTAGCATTAAAGCATACGGAAGTAATCCATATGGAAATACTTCGTTCAGCAATGTGGGAACCCATGCAGAATTCTGGACTGCAGATCAGATATCCACAAGCAACAGCTATCAAATTTCATTCAAATACAATAACTACACAATAGAATCCTCGGACAAGGATGATGCCAGAAATATCCGCTGTATCAAGGATTAACCTAAAGGCGAGAAAAAGGATAAATTATGTTGAATAGAAAGATTTATACGATTTTCTTTGTTTTCAGCCTTTGGGCAGCTTTGTTCATTTACGGATGTGGCGATGACTCAACATCTAGTGCAACTGAACAAAATGGGAATGCATTTATATATGACACCGTGTATGTCAATGATTCCGTATTCAATATTGACACGTTAAAAATTCTTGATACGCTGTATCGTATCGACACGGTTTTTGTGGATTCCATCATTGGTGTCCTGGTGTTGAATCATGACACTATTTATTTAAAGGATTCCGCAGTCATTGCGGATACGGCAAAAATGAAATCCGTCCTGTCGTTCAAGGAACTCAAATACTGCTTTGATGAATGGGAAGGAAACCGCGTATACACCGTCACCAGTGGATACACCTATGTCTGTAAAGATGAACAATGGGTTCTTGACCGCACAGAACCTTATGCCCTGACAAACGGCACCATTACTGGCGTCGCCCAGAAGGGCCCCTTCATGTTCCATAGCGTAATCAATCTCACGGAACTTTACGGCGATTCCCTTTCAAAGACAACCCGTTCCTATACCGACGAAGTTTCTGGCAACAAGGGTGACTTCGTGATACCCGCCGTAACTCTTGAAAACGGCATCGTGTCCATGGAAGCATCCGGCCGATATTACAATGAAGTCACCGGCACATGGACGACAACTTATATGACATTACAGTCCCTTGTAGAAATTTCTGCAGGCGACCAGAAAAAGGTTGGACGTACCAAAGCGAACATCAATATCCTCACCCACCTGGAATATGACCGCGTATTAAAACTTTATCGGATGGGATATTCTTTAGCTGCTGCAAAAAAACAGGCACAGCAGGAAATCATGAACGCATTCGGGTTCCCCACCAAGATTACCAACGCCGAAGATCTTGACCTGTTCAGCACAGCCAACAACAACGGCGTACTGATGACAATCTCGCTGCTGTTCCTCAGGGATCTGAGCGATTCTCTTACCGCAGAAGAAATCAGTCATTTTAGGCAGGACATTGCCGAAGATGGCCTCTGGCAAGATTCTGCGCAGAAAATCGCCATGGCCGACTGGGCCTATAGTTTTGACAAGAACATTGTTCGCGCTTCGGTGTCCAGCTGGAACATTGCGGAAATCGCATATTTCGATAACAGTATGAATGACTTCTGGCAGAACGCCTATGGCATCGGAAAATGCACCTCTACCCGTAACGCCGAAGTCATGAAGAATCAGAATCCCAACAGTTCTAACAAGGACCGTTACTTCATTTGTCGCTATGGTTCCGCCTGGGATTCTGCAACCACCTACGAAAAGGATACCTATGGCTGGAAGAATGATGAAATGGGAGCCGTTAAAAAAGGTAGCGCAACAGATTCATTCTACGTTTATAATGGCACATGGAGCTATGACCCCTTGCAGACCTTGTTCCAGAAATGCGATTCAACTAAGATAGGCATGATTCTGCTGGACACTCTAAGCAATCTTTACAAGATCTGTAGAGAATCCGGTATTGATGATGCTACCGCCTTGGAATACAACACTTACCAATGGGAAGCAGGAACCCCAGGTGAAATCAAGACTGGTTCCGTCAACCCTGATTATTACTACTACTATGTAGCCGACAGCGCATGGCGAGAAGCCAAGACCGTCGAAGTAGACACCTACCAATGGGAAGACGGTGTTGATGGCGATGTGAAAATAGGATCCGTGAATACAAGAAACTGTTACATCTACAGCGTGGATTCCTGGCAAGCTACAGCAACAACCATGTGCGACACTTATGGCTGGGCCGACGGTACCGAAGGCGAATTCAAGGCAGGAAACATAAATACCACCATCATTTATGTTTGGGATAGCGATGAATCTGCATGGCGCGAAGCTAAGGATGAATTCGAAAAAAATTATGGCGCATGCACAACCAATCGTGAAGGCGAAGAAATTCCGGTTAAGGCATGCACGATGTCCTGCACAGAAAAGGAATGGAGTCGCGCAACATTTACAGACTCTAGAGACGGCCAAAAATACACCTATGTCACAATCGGCACCCAGACCTGGATGGCAGAAAACCTGAATTTCGTGCCTACAGTAGAATCAGGACAAAGCTGGTGCTATGCAGGATCCAGTCCAGTCCAATCAACTTCTCCCTGCTCTGAAAGAGGCAGATATTATCGCTGGAATGCAGCACTGAATAAGACAAGATCTTCTTGTGGATACGGAGCCAGTTGTTCTTATTCGACCCCCATTCAGGGATCATGTCCTGCAGGTTGGCACATTCCCACTAGAGCCGAATGGAATACCTTAATTTCATTCGTGCAAACAGAATACTCCAACGCCGTATATGCTCTCAGAGCCACTACCACATGGACAACCTCTGATAATGCCACAGACGATTACGGATTTGATCTTAAGGCTTACGGAAGCAATCCTTATAGCAATGGTTCGTTCAGCAATGTAGGAGCCCGTGCAGATTACTGGACTGCAGACCAGTATTCCTCGAACAACGGCTATTACATTTATTTCAGTTCAAGCAGTAGCACAACAGAATACGCCGACAAGGATGATGCCAGAAATATCCGCTGCGTAAAGGACTAAACAAATCACAGGCTTAAATAACAACAAAGAATCTATTTACTATATTTCTCTGCGTATATTTTTTAACCCGTCTGTCGAAAAAGGCAGACTTCTAACCAAAGGAAGAAACAATGGCTGACAATCTGTCCGTCCTCGGCAAGGCTCGCAAGGCCTACCAGCCGAAACTCCCCGTCGCTCTCCGTAAGGGCGCCCTCAATGTCGCACTCAACAAGGGTAAGGCTACCGAATCCGTCTCTGATCAGAAGAAGATCAAGGCTCTGTTCCCCAACACCTACGGTGCTCCCTACATTCAGCTCAAGGCTGGCAAGGCTGCTGCCGCTGCCAAGGCTTTGAACGTTGGCGTTGTTCTTTCTGGCGGTCAGGCACCTGGTGGCCACAACGTTATCGCAGGTCTCTTCGACGGTATCAAGTCCATCAACAAGAATTCCAAGCTCCTGGGCTTCCTCGGCGGTCCGTCTGGCCTCGAAAACGGCAAGTTCATCGTGATCAACGAAAAGATCATGGACTCCTACCGCAACACTGGTGGTTTCGACATCATCCAGTCCGGCCGTACCAAGCTGGAAACTGAAGAACAGTTCAAGAAGTGCATGGCTGTTGCCAAGGCTCAGAAGCTGGACGCCATCGTCATCATCGGCGGTGACGACTCCAACACCAACGCCGCTGTTCTCGGTGAATACTTCCAGGCTAACGGCGCTTCCTGCGTTGTTTGCGGCTGCCCCAAGACCATCGACGGCGACTTGAAGAACGAATACATCGAAACCTCCTTCGGTTTCGACACCGCTGTGAAGACCTACTCTGAACTCATCGGCAACATCATGCGCGATGCCAACTCCGCTCAGAAGTACTGGCACTTCATCAAGCTCATGGGCCGTTCCGCTTCTCACATTGCACTCGAAGCTGCTCTCCAGACCCATCCGAACATCTGCTTGATCTCTGAAGAAGTCAAGGCTAAGAAGATGAAGCTGAAGCAGGTCATCAAGTACGTTGCAGACATCGTTGCTGCACGTGCTGCTGACGGCAAGAACTTCGGTGTTGCCCTCATTCCGGAAGGCCTCCTGGAATTCATCCCGGATGTTGGCGTTCTGATTTCTGAACTTTCCGAAGCTCTCGCTCACCACGAAAAGGAAGTCGAAGGCCTCGACACCGCTGCTAAGGTTGAAAAGCTCTGCGCTTGGGTTTCCAAGGCTTCTGCTGAAGTCCTCGTTTCTCTGCCTTCCTTCGTTCAGGCTCAGCTCATGCTGGACCGCGACTCTCATGGCAACGTTCAGGTTTCCCTCATCGAAACCGAAAAGCTCATCATCGACATGGTGAAGAGCGAACTCAAGAGCCGCAAGAACTTCAAGGGCAAGTTCTCCGCTCTCAACCACTTCTTCGGTTACGAAGGCCGTTGCGCAGCTCCGTCCAACTTCGACGCTGACTACTGCTACAGCCTGGGCTACACCGCTTCCGTTCTCGCTTTCAACAAGATGAACGGCTACATGAGCTCTGTTCGCGACCTGACCAAGGGTATCGAAAAGTGGACCGCCGGTGGCATTCCTATCACCATGATGATGAACATGGAACGCCGTCACGGTGCAGACAAGCCGGTTATCCAGAAGGCTCTCGTCGTTCTCGACGGTGCTCCGTTCAAGTTCTTTGCTGCTAACCGCGAAGAATGGGCCAAGACTGAATCCTACACCTATCCGGGTCCGATCCAGTACTGGGGTCCCAGCGAAGTTTGCGACGTTACCAACTTCACCATCAAGCTGGAACGCGGCGCAATGAAGGTTGCTGCTGCTAAGAAGGCTCCGGCCAAGAAGAAGTAATCGTTTCGATTGCCAACTTTAAAAGAGAGGTTCCCTCGCAATTGCGCGGGAGCCTTTCTTTTTTACCCTAAGCACCTTTCTTTTGAAAAAAGGCAGTGGATATCACTGAATATCAAAGCAAAACACCGCCTTTTTATTAGTTTACACACAAAATCAAGCGTATATTGTCCCAAAATCTTGTCAACTACTCCTTAAGGGCAGCACTTTTAGGGAAAAAAGTCATTCTCTGGTCATTATTTTTCAATTTACAATGCCGAAAGGCAGTGGAATTCCTTTTTTTTGCAGAAATCCACTGCCTTTTTTTTAATATTTCCCAAAACACGAGGTAACTTATGGCATGCGATAACTGCAAAATCCGCGCACAGTACGACAAGAATCCCAAGTCCCTGATTGGACGATTCTGGCATTTTCACACCAAGTTCTGCCCAGGATTCAAGAAGTATTTCAATAGCCTCAGCGCAGAACAGCAAGAAGAAATGCGCAAACGTTACGATTTGAAATTCTAAATTTCAAACACGATGAATTCAGCTACAGAACAGAAACAGTATAAAAAAGCCTCGCGCGAAATTTACGCCGACTTGCTGCGCATACTAGCCGCATTCGTCGTTGTATTCCAGCACACGGTCACATCTGTTTGGTACACGGTTCCGGTTGACTCCAGTGACTTTGCCGCATTAAACTTTTTGAATAGTTTGAGCAGGTTCGGCGTGGGTGTATTCATCATGGTTAGCGGTGCTTTTATGCTTTCACCCAAGTACCCTCACCCACCTCGCAAAATTTTCACCCATAATCTCCCCCGTACTTTAGTACCGCTCCTGTTTTGGGTGATTGTGTACGGAATCATCGAGCAAGTTATTGCCGGCGGTGACGTTCTGGATTTGCTGTCGGCGCCCCTATTGCTGTTTACCAAGCCCGCTTCACATTTGTGGTTCCTTTATACCATTGCGGGCCTGTACGTTCTGACGCCGCCTCTGCGGGTGTTTACGGAACACGCCTCACGAAAGATGGTCCTGTATGTAATCGCCATCTTCTTCGCCTTTGGTTTGCTACTCCCGACTGCGGATCACCTCCTTGTAAAATTCGCCCACTTCAGGATGTACAAGAACTTGAGTATCCAGGGCGTAACCTCTTTCGCCGGTTTCTATCTCACGGGTTTCTACCTCGCCCACTTCGGGATTTCAGCCACCGCCCGCAAATGGCTGTACGGCGCCGCACTGGCTTCATGGATCATCGCCTTCGTGGCGGCCACCTACATTAGCGAGATGCGCAATACGCCCAACGAATATTTCTTCGGGAATTTCAGGCCCATGACCTTCCTAATGGCCGCAGCCATATTCGCCGCCGTCCGCGCAAAGTTCAGCCGCAAGCTCGACAAAACCCAACACGACAATGCACCCCAACACTGCGACAATGCCCAACACGGCAATGAGCCCGAACACGGCAGCCGTATCGCAAGCTGCCTCCGCTGGGTTGCCGCACTCACCCCTTGCATGATGGGCGTGTACTTGATCCACCCGCTGTTTATCAAAACGTTCTACGGCCTCAAATTGACGGTGCTGGAGCCCCACCCCATCATTACGGCACCTCTGGCCGCCATAGGCTTCTTCGGAATTTCGCTGGGAGCCGTTTACCTGCTCCGCAAGGTACCGGGAATCAGGAAGGTGCTGTAAACAAGAAAGCCCCGGACGAATCCGGGGCAAATTCTAGTCGTTGCCGAGCACCCTCGGCGAAACATTCACTTAGCCGTTCTGCTGTTCGCTGGTGCTAAGCAGGTATGCGTTAATGAAAGGCTTGATCTTGCCATCCAGAACGCCGGCGGTGTCAGAGGTTTCTACGCCAGTGCGCAGGTCCTTTACCAGCTGGTAAGGCTGCAGAACATAGCTGCGGATCTGGCTCCCCCATTCCACCTTCTTCTTTTCAGCCATGCGAGCGTCGCGCTTGGCTTCTTCTTCGAGGCGGTAATGTTCGGCCACCATGGTCTTCAGCATCTTGTAACAGGTTTCGCGGTTCTGGATCTGAGAACGTTCCGTCTGGCAGCTCGCCATAATACCCGTAGGCAAGTGAGTCATACGGACTGCGGAGTCCGTCTTGTTGATGTACTGACCACCGGCACCGCTACTGCGGTAGGTATCCACGCGCACATCAGCCATATCCAGGTCGAATTCCACGTCTTCGTGTTCGGGGTACAGGTACACTGCGGTAAAGCTGGTGTGGCGACGGGCATTGGCATCGAAGGGGCTAATGCGAACCAGGCGATGCACGCCGATTTCGGAACGGAGCAAGCCGTAGGCGTTTTCGCAGGTCACTTCGATAGTTGCGCTCTTAAGGCCGGCATCTTCCGCTTCCTGGAAGTCTACCACCTTGAAGTCCATGCGTTCACGTTCAAAGAAGTGGGTATACATGCGGAACAGCATCAAGGCCCAATCCTGGGATTCGGTACCACCGGCACCCGGGTGGATAGACAGCAAGCAGGCGCAAGCGTCGTCAGGGCCATTCAGCATCTTCTTGAATTCCATCTCTTCGATCTTGGCCTTAAGGTCAGCGATATCCGTTTCAATGGACTTGGTCAAATCTTCGGACTCTTCGTCCTTGCTCATTTCATAAAGTTCGGCCAGATCATTGCAAATGGAAGAAACTTCAGTCCACTTGTTCAGAAGATCGCGAAGGTTGCCGATTTTCTTCATCATGCCCTGAGCCTTTTCCTGGTCATTCCACAGGTTCGGGTCGTTGGAGTCCTTTTCCAACACGTAAAGTTCTTCGGTCTTTGCCTCTAAGTCAAAGATACCCCCAGAGCTTATCGATACGCGCACGCAAATCAATCAGCCCGGTATGTGTAGTCTGGAAAGCCATTCAAAATCTCCATTCAAGGTTCGAGGCCACAGGTTTGAGGCCCGGAGTAAAACTTCTATTAAAAAAAGCAACGGCTTGAATCCACCGCTGCCTTTTTCAATTATTTAAGCGGACTAAACCGTAAGCGGATTAGTTATTGCCGCCGATTGCCTGAGGCGGAGTGTACTTGGCATCAAGGTACTGAACCTTGTAAGTCTTGCCAAGGCCATCCAGGTAAGCCTTCAGCTGAGCCTGGCGATCCTGTTCAGCCTGCACGCGCAGGATGTAGTCGATCTGGTGCTTGTAGCTATCATACTTACCGTCATTACGTTCGGTAAGCATAAAGATTGCAACGCCGTCCTTGTCGGTGTAGACTTCGGTAATTTCGCCCACCTTGATCTTGGCAATGGCCTTGCCCAGAGCGTCGTTACCCTTAACGAACTTGGGAACCACACCGCCGGTCTTCTTGGCAGTCTGGTCGTCGCTGTACATGGCAGCCAGCTGTGCGAAGGTAGCCTTCTTGGAGCGAACCTGTGCTGCAAGACCCTTCAGCATATCCTTGGCGTCAGCCACTTCCTGAGCAGACTTGCCTTTGGTGCTGATCACGATACGGGCACCGCTAACGGAGTCGTTAATGGCAACCTTAGACTTGTTCAGTTCCCAGAAAGCTTCACGCTGCTTTTCGGTAGGATCCTTAGGATACGGAACCTTCTTTTCGAGAATAGCTTCGCTCTTCAGCTGATCTTCGATCTTTTCCTTGAACTGAGCCATGGTGGTGTTGGACTTCTTCAGTTCCTTCTGGAAAGCGTCTTCGCTGGGGAACTGAGCCTTGAAAAGCTTGGTCAGGCTGTCGACCTTGGCTGCCGGAACCTTAATGCCCTGCTTCTTGCATTCCAGCTTGATAAGTTCCTGGCCAACCAGGTTGTCGATGACTGCGTAACGGAGCTGTGTCATCGTCTGGTCGTCAATCTTCTTGCCGCGGAACTGCTGTTCGCCGAGCATCTTGGCAAGGCTATCGATCTTGCCTGCAGAAATACCAGTCTTTTCGACACGAATCACATCCAGGCTCTTGGAATTCATCAACTGTGCAGAAGCGATGCTAGCAGTCAAAAGCAGAGCGGCAGCACCACGAGAAATCAATTTAAGGGACATTATATCATCCTTGTTAAAAATTTTCCGGCAATAAAGATAGCAAAAAAGAAGATGGTAAAGTCGCAAGACAAGGGCGTTGAACTTGTTTTCATTATTTTTCGTTAATAAGGGATGTAATTTTTTATTTTTCGCAGACAAGGAACGCAAACCTATAAGGAGAACATCGTGGAGCTGCAGCACAAGGATAGCACCCAAAGCAAGGGAACCTGCACATGTTCCTGGTGCAAGGGTTCAGGAAAGCGTGGTCGTAGAACGTGCCCGGATTGCAATGGTTCAGGAACCCTTTACCTGGTGGACTGCCCCGACTGCCTTGGAACCGGAGTTTCAAGAGACAGAGGCGTCTGCAAAACCTGCAAGGGCAAGAAAGCCGTCTCCAGCGTAGAAGCCGATAGAATCCATACAGCACGAGAAAAATACGACGGCTACTTGCAGAATCCCGCAGGCGTGTTCTTCAAATCCATCGCCTGCTATATCGCGATCGCCTTTACCGCCAGATCGGTATGGGACCAGATGTGCGTCACTCTAGAGTTCCTTTTTGATGCGGAGATGATATTCCCCTCCGGATTCATATTGCTCTTGGCACTAAGCCTTCTCTTCAAACAATGGAATAACCTTATCAAGGGCTCCACCAACGATGCCGACGGTTCAAAACCGCGCACCATAGGAACAGTCCTTTTTATCGTGGGAATCCTGACCGCCATCATTGCAGGCCCCGTTACGTCAGACGGATTCGGCTGGATGGAAAGCAAGGCCAAAAACACTCTTAACGACAAAATCCTTAAGCCTAGTTCAGTCCAATGCCTAGAGGTAGAATTATCCAGAAAGGTCGACTACACCTACTTCGGCAAGGCCAAAATGAGTAACGGAGAATCAAAGGATATTGTCGCCCGATTCGTGAAGACAGGCTTGTTTTGTTTGATAAAAAAGTCAAATTTTGAACGATCTAAAATGTTTTTTCACGTGTCTTAGGCAATTCAAGTTTTTTGCGCATGGCCAAAAGACGAAGGCTAAAGGTAAAAGCCGTAGTGATTAAAATTCGCGGAGTACTGCCCAGGTTGGCAAACTCTAACACATAAAACAATATACCGCCAATCAGGGCCGCCGTTGCATAAAAGTCGCTTTTTAGCACCTGGGGGATTTCGCTGACCAGCAAATCGCGAATCAACCCACCACCAGCCGCAGTAATGGCGGCAAACAAAATAACAGAGTAAGGTCCAGCCGCCATAGCGCTAGCCTTTGCTGCACCAACCGCAGTAAAGAAGCCTAGCCCCAAGGCATCGGCCACAAGAATAAAAACTCGGATTTTCCGAATCTTCTTGCGCATGAGCAAGTAGAAAAAAGCTCCCACGATACAAATAGGAAAATAAATCGGATTGGTCAAGGCCGCTGGCGGAGTAGCCCCCAGCATCACATCGCGCAGGATACCTCCCCCAACTCCCGTAACCGTGGCAAGCACAATAAGGCCAAGCCAGTCCAACCGGTAACGCACCGCCTTTTCCGCCCCAGAAATCGCGAAGGCAAAAGTACCCAGAATATCAAGAATCAAGAGAAGCATAAACGAACGCAAATATAGAAAAGGGCGCGCAAACCTAAGTCCTAGTCTACAAACTTCTGATTTATAAAGTCATAGACATGGTATGTGTAAAAAGGCTTATTCTCCTCGTACGTCGTTCCTTCACCAATTCTTTTCTTGAAACCATCAACGAGCAGCTTTTTAGCCTGATCAATTACTTCGGCGGACAGAATTCCATCCACATTTACGTCTTGGCCAACCAAGGAATAAAGGTACTTTAATTTAAACTCGCCCTTGGAATAAACGACTTCAAAGAAAACGCCCACCTTTTCATAGTGATAAGCGTCTACAGCCTTTCCCACGTAGTTGCCTTCCTCATTTCCCTTTTCGTCCAAAACGACCCAATTCTTAATATCTTGTTGCTTGAAGGAAATGCGGTCACCACGGGCATACCCCTGCAACTTACGGATTTCATTTGTAATGATGCCTTCGAATAAATCGCCCTGGCATTTAGTCACACCGACGAAGGGCAATTCATTATGGCCCTGCTTGTCGGACAATTGAACTTGAACCTGCAATTGTTGATTCTCTTTTTGATATACACCAGCCAGGTACTTTTTCTTAACCTCAGGGAAAGTGCGTTTCGCCATTTCAATATATGGGGCGAAGACGTCGCTGTTTCCTCGGTTCACATTTACAACATTATCCTTGGCCAGCTCAGCAAAAGAACATACAGCAGCAAAAATCATAACGAACAAGATTTTACGAACAAAAGAAAACATATCAGACCTCCTTATACGTGAATAAAATAAAAAAGAAGCCCGTCTTTGCAGACGAGCCTCATTCCTAAAGGCAATGTTTCTGGATTTCTGCGATGGAGAGGCCAGTGCCCTTGGAAACCTGTTCCAGTGAAAGTCCCATGGCAAGGAAGTTCTTCGCGGATTGCACAAGTTTAGCGAAACCCTTTGCAAGGCCTCGAGCTTCGCCAATTTCTTCACCTTCGGCACGGCCTTCTTCACGGCCTTCGGCACGGATTACATCGGCAACAGACACAAAGCCGTTGCGCTTGCGTTCTGCCATAATTTCTGGACGGTCCATGATTGCCTCCCTGTATTCCGAAGATGTTTCCTCCCCTAAGTATAGTAAAACTTCTTGGATAAAAGCGTGCAAGGTGAAATTGCAAAAATAAACTGGCTCTTCATCAACATGTGTGGGTGGCTTCGCCACCCTTTTTTGTTGACTTTCGCCTAAATTAAACAAAAAATGGGCTATTTTCTAAAATTTAAT
>NZ_FQWP01000035.1:0-19124 GCF_900129715.1 Fibrobacter sp. UWH9
ATGGATTTGTATAATTTTGACATGGGCTTTTTCTTCTGTTTTTTTTGGCGATTAAATTTTAGAAAATAGCCCATTTTTTGTTTAATTTAGGCGAATGTCAACAAAAAAGGGTGGCGAAGCCACCCACACATGTTGATGAAGAGCCAGAAAATCTTTCTTGCGGCAACACTTGTGTCCGTTTCGTCCATGGTAATGTCATGCGGAGACGATGAATCCGTAAACAAGAACCCTGATGACGACCCCTCTCTGGAACTTCCCGAGGATACACTCAACCCGGAACAGCCCAAGGATTCCCTCAATCCTATTCAGCCTAAGGACAGCGTCTCTCAGGAACAGCCTAGCGACCCTCTCGACAAGGATGATGGCATAAACAATGAGGATGCGGTAGCAAAGTACGATATCGCTCTCACTATTGAAGATATCATCGTGGACTGGTTTGGCGGCGGCGGCGAAAAGGACACAACTAACAACAGCTTTACCTACAAGCAATACGCCAACAACTATTGGGATATTCACGACCTGGATACGGACGTTTTCACAAAGGTTGAGATAGCTTTTACCAAGGCCGTCGAATACGACAATATTGACGTAATCGCAACCTACAGCGACGAAACCAAGACAACGGAAAGAATCTCTAGCGGTGCAAAAAGTTTTGCGTTGACCTTTGAACCGGGCAAAACTCTCGTTAGCTTGGCACTGGTCGTAAGCCCCAACACACCTAGTGATGCAGCGACCATTAATTTCGGTAAAATCATTATCCGCGCAAAGGACTCTGACGGCACTGTAAGCAAGATGCCAGTGAAGTCCCCAAAACTGGGCGTGGGCAATGGCAACCCTATTCTGGATTTCCAGTACTGCGCAGACCCGACCGCCATTGAATACAAGGGACGCCTCTATGTGTATGGAACCAATGACCATCAGCAGTACGAAGAAGGCGTCAGCAATACTTACGAGAAGATCAAGACTTTGGTAATGATGTCCACCGACGATATGGTCAACTGGACTTACCACGGATTGATTCCTGTCGGCGAGGTGGCTCCCTGGATTATGGCTTCATGGGCACCAAGCATCATCAGCAAGGAACAGGCCGATGGCAGCACCCTCTTCTCCCTCTATTTCTCCAATAGCGGTTTTGGCACCGGTGTTATCCAGGCAAAGTCTCCGGTAGGCCCGTGGACATCTCCTTTGAGCAAGAGCCTTATCGATGGCGACCATCCCGTTGTAAAGGGCAGCGGCTCCATATTTGACCCAGGTGCTGTAATTGACGACAATGGCGATGGATGGCTTTCGTTTGGTAATGGTCAAGGTTGGATCGCCAAGCTCAAACCAGATCTGCACTCTCTCGATGGGGATCCGGTCAAGCTTCCGTCCCCGTTCCATTTCGAGGCTAATGAGCTCAATTATATTAACGGCAAGTACGTGTACACCTTCAACAACGACTGGGATGACCATACGCCCTGGGATTGGGGTGGCGAGGCGCCAACTGCCTGCAGCATGAATTACTTTACCAGCACCGAGCCGCTGAATCCCGATTCCTGGACCTACGGCGGAAACTACTTCAAGAACATGGGTGAAAATGGCATGACCTACGGCAACAACCACACCCATCTCCATAAGTATCAGGACAAGTGGTATCTGTTCTATCAGGCGGCAATTCTTGAGGCTTCCATCGGTTCCCATGGCGGTTTCCGCAGCATCTTGGTTGACGAAATCGAGGTGGACGAAGCAAAGGTTGTCATCAAGGAAGCTAAGCCGACTTACAAGGGCGTAAAGGCTATCAAGAATCTTGACCCCTATATTGTGCAGCAGGCATCAACAGCTGCGGCTACCTTGGGCATTCGCTACGTGCAGACAGAGGAACCGGGCCACATGGTGGCTACAATCGGTACTCCCAGCAAGGACGGTCCCGCACCTACAGAAGGCATCATCGAAGTTCGTAATGTAAATTTCAGCAGTGCAAAAACTCTGAAGGCTTTGGTGAAGGGCAAGGGTTCTGTAACTCTCCGTCTTGATAAACGGGATGGTGCAAACGTTGCCACAGTCAACAGTTCTGCAAGCGACTGGCAGGAACTGGAAGCAAAGTGCAGTGGCATCACAAGCGGCGTTCACACCGTCTACTTGATAATCAAGGGTGAAGTGCAGTTCGATACCTGGCAGTTCGCGAACTAGTTGCTCAAAATTTCCTACAGATTCAGGTAGAATCACAAACCACCCCTTAAGGGGTTATTACTGCCAGCGCCTAAATGACGCTGGCTTTCTCTTCGTTCAAGCCATCGTGGACTGATGTCAAAGCAAAGCAAAAAGTTGCAAAACATCATTAAAAAACATTGCAAAAAGTTGTAAAATGTTAAAAAGAAAGCTAACGAAGGTCCTAGAAAACTGGCTAAAGTCGGGTCATGAAAAGGCACTGCCGCTTACAGGCGCCCGCCAGGTCGGCAAAACTACGGCTGTCCGCGAATTCGCAGGCAAGTTCTACAAGCATTTCGTAGAAGTGAACTTCGTAAAGAATCCCATCGCAAAGCAGGCCTTCGACTGCCCTGAACAAATAAACGCAAACAACCCACGCCCCAAAAGCGTGCCGTAAAAACGGCAGCTGGTGCAAGATGCACCCAAAAGAGTCGTTTGCGTACAGGTAGATCTATTAAATATGCATATAGCAAAACGATGCCGCCAAGCATAGCCCGGTAGCAAGCGTGAGCGTCGCCTTGCACTCTGATCTGAAATTGTCGAAGTTTCAAGCGAGGACAAGAGCAAAACTCTTTATGTACACAGGGAATATAGATAATCCAGCATGTCAGTAGGTGTCACTCAAATTTTTTCAGCGCACCTATTGCCCATTTTTATCAAATGGTTTGTCAGGCTAAAGCACACAAAAGAGCATAAATTGTCGAAATTACGCTGTTTTTGCACTGTTTGGCACAGTCGCATTACAAATTATATAGTAAAAACGCAGCCATACAAAATGGCTTGACATAATCTGCAAAATGGCTGTGTCAAGCCGAAACGTACTTTTGGTCAGGGCTAGCATAAAAGGTTCATTTCGTAAACCCATTGGAAACTGCATTTCTGCTGTAAAATCGCCAAAATAGTACAGTTTATTAGCTTCGCCGCCAAAGCCTAAAATACTAAAAAATGGTCTAAACCAACAAAAAATTAGGTTAGACCAAGTATCTAAGATACAGTTTTTAGATAGGTAAATCTCAGTAAGTAAAAGGGTGTGATATTTTACTTAGTTATATTAGGTCTACACTTTGAAAGAACATTGCCTTTCTTTTTTTTTTAGAATAGTTTATGGAAAGGCAAAAAACAGAGGACCTTCCGATGAATTTCAAAAGAATTTTCAGCATTCCCTGCTGCATTGGTCTACTATTTAGTTCAGCCAATGCACTTCCCACTGCAAAAGAAGTCTTCGCGAAAATGGGAATGGGTTACAACATCGGAAACACGCTGGAAGTTCCCATGAACCCATCCGCCTGGGGTAACGATTTTCCCACCCAGGAGCTGATCGATTCCGTCAAGTCCGCGGGTTTCAACACGGTCCGCATTCCCTGCGCCTGGTACAGCCATTCCAACGCCATCGCCGTAGACTCCAACTGGACACTTTATACTCCTGACGGTGACGAGAACACCATTAATGCCGCCTGGCTGGATTCCGTAAAGACCGTGGTAGATTACGTAGTCAAGCGAGACATGTACGCCATCCTCAACATCCACTGGGATAACGGCTGGCTGGAAGACCATATCGGAACTTCCGTAGACGAAAAGATCAATGCCCGCCAGAAATCCTACTGGGAACAGATTGCCGCCAAGTTCAAGGATTACGATGAACATCTGCTGTTCGCCAGCACCAACGAGCCCGGCGAAAGTGGCGACGGACTGAAACAGGACAACGCCAACACACTGAAAGCCTATCACGAGACCATGATCAAGGCCGTTCGCAGTTCCGGCGGCAACAACGCTACACGCACCATCATCGTGCAGGCACCCGACACCGACGAGAACAAGGCCCACAATTACCTGAAGGGAAACTTCCCTGCTGACCCTGCCGGCACCGACTACATGATGGGAGAATTCCACTTCTATCCCTATACGTTCGCCTTGATGGAACAGGATGCTGACTGGGGCAACACCGTGCGTTACTGGGGCGAAGGCAACTACTCCACCACAGATGTCGCTCACAATGTTAAGAAAGGCGCCTACGCCAGCCCCGAATATGTGGATTCCGTCTTCGCCATGCTAGGAGAAGATTTCAAGGACATTCCTATGGTCATCGGTGAATTCGGCGTCATCAAGCGTCTTGAATTGAAGGCGAAGACCTTCGATTGCATCTGAAGTCTCGCGCCGACTACTACGGCAGAATTGCGGAACTTTCCAAGAAGTACGGCTTCGTGCCCTGCATCTGGGATACCGGTGACGAAGGCAACGGCAACATGACCATCATCCGCAGAAACAAGAACCGCGGCATCCTGGATTACGAAAGTCTGAACGCCATGCGTGCCGCTTATGGTTTGCCCAAGTTCGAAGGCAACTCCATCGACGCCCTTGTAGAAAAGAGCTTGGATAATAGCGATCGTGAAATGAAGGTGATTTACAAAGCCCAAAGCGACACCGCAGAAACAGGAACTCTTAGCTACAGCTTTGCCGCCCAGGACTGGAGCCAATATACAGCCATGTCCTTTGACATCAAGTTCAAGGGATCCAGCAGCTCATGGTCTGGAGTAACCCTGTTCAACATGTCCGCAGATTGGAAATGGAAGCAGGTGAGCCTTGGTGACTTTGACGACTTTACAGGCGAATGGCAGAATATCAAGATTGCATTTGACGGATCCTCGGAACCGGGCATGGATTTTGAAGACATTTCCAAGGTGGTAGTCATCGGCATCAATGTTCAAGGCGTAGATGTGGATGCCTCCCTGGAATTGGACAACATTATCCTGTGGAAAGAGGACGGTACCAAGGTAACGTTCTTGGACTTCAATGACAATAAGGAACTGAAGTGCGAAGGCATTGCCGTAGGCGGCCTTGCTCCCTCTACCATCAATGACGGCGAAACAAGAATTACAACGCCTGCAAACACAGACTTTACTAGAGTGGGCCTGCGTTCCATTGATATCCAGCAGGGACCCATAAACGCAATCTTTATAGGAAACGAACCAGGTTCGGCCAAGGCGTTTCTTATAAACGGACTAGGTCAGATGATTGCTACTCAAAACATCAACGCAAAGGCAGGCAGCAACAGCATTCAGCTGAAGGCAGAAACCCGCGGTCCTGCAATCCTCATGATCAAGCAGGGCAGCCAGGTTTACAGCCAGAAGGTAATCCTGAAGTAATTATTATACACCCCGGATGTTTGGGAAAAAAAGGTCCGGTCACTTGAACGGACTTTTTTTTCATTATCATTTCTACAAATCAAAAATTTTGTTGCGAAAAAAACATCGGAATACATTGCGCTTTGAAAAATTTCAAAAGTTTTTTCTTTTGGCTGTGTCAAGCCGAAACGTATGGTCGGGACTTGCTAGCAAACTTTCTGGATTTTGTAAGCCCCTTCAAAACTGCATTTTTACTGTAGAAGCGCAATTTTTTGGCTGAAACCGGCTTTGGCGCCGCAGCTTTCTAATAGCAACTAAACAATCTTTTCTCAGCAATACAACTTGACTTGACAGAGCTTGCAAAATGGCTGTGTCAAGTCAATTCGTACACGGTGCCGTTGCTGCGAAAACGCATTTTAAAGTCTGTATTCCGATTGCGAAGGCGCCGTTGCTCTGTCAAACCCGATTGTATGGCTGCATTTTTGCTGTTTTTTCAGGCTTTGGCGCCACAGTGAACTTAGTGTAATTGTGCAGCAAATAAACAATTTAGAACGGGTTTACGAAATCAAAACCTTTTGCTAGCCGAGTAAAAAGGTACGTTTCGGCTTGACACAGCCAAATTTTTGGCTATGTTCTATTAGAGTGTAGAACTGCCATTTTAGGTTGAATTTGCTGAAAAAATACTAAAAAATGGTCTAACCCAACAAAAATTAGGTTAGACCAAGTATCTAAGATACAGTTTTTAGGTAGGTAAATCTCAGTTTCTAATAGGGTGTGTTTTTTAGATAGTTATATTACATCTACACTTTGAAAGAACATAGCCAAAACATTTATTGAAAGAGAATCAACAAGCAAACAAACTATAAAAACTTTAGAAACTTTTGGAAACCGAAGACGCTTGTACAATATTCTTTTGGAGACGCAACGAAGATGACTTTTAGATTTCTTGTTGTAACCCTTTTAGTGATGAGTAGTTGTGCTGTTTTGAATGGTGACCGAAATCGTTGGAGTGTGAAAATTTTTTCAGAGAGAATAAAGGACTCGTTCCATAGCAGGTATACGTATGAACCAGGGGAAAAGTCTATTTTGCGCTATAATGTGTGTGAAGAAAAAATAGAGAATCGAATAATTTTATACCCTTGTTCTCTAGAATATATAACATTCAAAGAATATGTAGAAACTTTACAAATAAAAGCGAGTGGGGTTGGTGAGTTAAATGTTCTATTTTTTTATTATGCGGCACAAATGTATTATTTTCCCGAGGATTCAAGTTCTTCTTCCGTAAAATCCATTTATTCGTTTGCGTCTGAACGGGGACCTATTTATATAGATAATAATGGGGCGAAATTTGCTCTTTGCCAATCTACAGATGGAATAAAATGCGATTATCTTTTTGCAGAAATATCAGTAAAAAAATACTGTGATTCGTGTATTACAATTTATCATGAAATATATATGGATTTATTTTTAAAAGAAGAAATGAATGCAGAAAATTTGTTGAATGTCTTGAAGGAAGAATCAGTGGCAGATGAAAATTATATTCCGTCTGATGTAGTTAGGCATACTTGGCCTTATTACAAGATGGATGGCAATAAAATGGCAGATTACTAAAATTTTTGGCTGTGTCAAGTCAATTCGTACACGGTGCCGTTGCTGCGAAAACGCATTTTAAAGTCTGTATTCCGATTGCGAAGGCGCCGTTGCTCTGTCAAGTATGATTGTATAGCTGCGATTTTGCTGTATTTTTAGGCTTTGGCGCCACAGTGAACTTAGTGTAATTGTGCAGTAAATAAACAATTTAGAATGGGTTTACGAAACCAAAACCTTTTGCTAGCCGAGTGAAAAGGTATGTTTTGGCTTGACAGAGCCCGCAAAATAGTGTACATTTGTGTATATAAATAACTTTGGAAACGTGCTGCTTTATCAAACTGAAGATGGAAAGTCCCAGATTGAAGTTTCTCTGAAAGACGATTCTGTATGGCTTTCAATAGACCAAATGGCGGAACTTTTTCAAAGGAACAAGTCTACCATTTCTAGGCATATCAAGGGTGTCCTTGAATCTGGCGAACTCACCGCCGATTCAGTTGTTGCATTTTTTGCAACAACTGCCGCAGACGGGAAAAATTACAACGTCGCCTACTACAACCTGGACATGATCATTAGCGTGGGCTATCGCGTAAATTCCCACAGAGGCGTGCAGTTTCGCATCTGGGCGACAAACGTCTTGCGGGAATACTTGACGAAGGGTTTTGCACTGAACGATGATTTGCTAAAACGCGCCGGGGGCGGCAATTATTTTGACGAGCTTCTCGCACTTCTCGGCTCACGGCCACACCGCAGCCGAAGTAATTTTTGAAAGGGCTGCCGCAGAAAAAGATTTTATGGGACTCACGTCATGGACGGGTGCCATGCCGAAACAGGGCGATGCAGAAATTGCAAAGAACTATTTGTCAAAAACAGAGCTCGACACTTTGAATAGAATCGTTTCACTGTACTTAGATTTTGCGGAACTCCAGGCTCAAAGCCACACGCCTATGTACATGAAGGACTGGATTCAAAAACTGGACGATTTCCTGAAACTATCTGGCAAAGCTCTGCTAAATCATGCTGGCAAAATTTCCGCCGATGTTGCAAAGAAAAAGGCGGACTCGGAATACGAAAAATTCAGCGAACGGACCGCACTGCAACTTTCCCCTGTGGAAAAGGACTTTCTGGACAATTTCGAAAAAATGCAGAAGAAAATAAAGTAAAAAATGTCCTGACTAAAAGCCCAGAGCAATCAACGCTCCGTAGCGTTGTTTCACAGGATCCGCCAAGGACAACACCTGTATGGACAGCAACTGTTCTTCAGCTCCGTTTTTCTCAAGTTGTTTACGCTTTATATAATCCTCACGTTTTTTGTAGTACTGGTTATATTTGTTATGACGATGAATTTTCGCCAAGGAGAAAACGCCGTAAGCCGTCCACGACGGAAGAACGAGAAAAAGCGGCGTCGCTAGCCCCCATTCCAGTGCGGACCATTCGCAATCATTATCCTCGTTCACATTGCAACCCATCGACCATGCCCCCAACATCATGGCCGAAATCGGAGCAACGGCACTCAAGCCAACGCTCGTCCAAAAAAGAACGTCCGAAACGGATTCATCTGTGCGAAATTTCTGATGATTGTACTCATACACCTTTTCGTAGTATGCAGCGGAATCTACTTCTGCAATTGGCGTCGTTTCACTTTGAGCGAAACAGGTCGCAGCCAAGAGGCATAAAGTAAGTACAATCAGTCTCATCGGGTGGAAAGATAATTTTTTCCGACGAGGTGGATTTGTCATGCAAAAACAAGGGCTTGTAAAAACCACTTTTTTTACTGGACACTGTATACCCACAATGTTTAAATCCTACCCAAATGTTGTCCCAAGTTTACATTTAGGCGATTTTGGGAGAATTTGCGCTTGAACTGACCCTGCTTGACTGCGGTTTGACTGCGGATGGTCATAAACACGGAAAGTATACAGTGTCACGGAGAATTGAATGAATACCACTGATAAGAAAGGCGAAATAGTAATCTATGTTTCCGATGACGGGTCATCGCATCTTGAGGTGAAGCTTGAAAACGAAACTTTGTGGCTTACGCAAAAAGCCATGGCAGAGCTATTTGAAGTTGGTGTCCCTGCAATTAGCAAACACCTAAAGAACACCTTTGAGGAAGGTGAACTGGAAGAATACAACCTAGACGCAATCATTTCCGTAGGCTATCGAATAAATTCCTCGAGGGCAACGCAGTTCCGCAAATGGGCTAGCCAAATTCTCAAGGAGTACATCGTCAAGGGATTTGCGCTAGATGACAAACGTCGGCGATATTCTTGAACGGAACGACATTCGTTCAAAGGATGAACTTTCGGAACTTCTGGACGTTCTAGCTTCAAATATTGGCAGTCTGACCAACCCCCAAAAGTTGTCCGACACATTCAAGAGCGTCAAGCAAGCTACATCGGAACCCCCATGAAGTTTTACTTTACCGATGCGGGACTCCGAAATGCACGATTGAACTTTAGGCAAATTGAAGAACCCCACTTGATGGAAAACGTAGTTTATAACGAACTTAAAATCCGCGATGCACTTGCTGGACCCTATAAAGAAACACCAGAATCAAGACGGTATCGTATTCTTGAACGTTTTCGACTTTTTGCTGGACGAGAATAGCCTCGTTGTGTAAGAAAGACAAACTGGTCAAAAATTTTGACCAGTTCTCAAGGGAGCCACCGACCACCTATCGATTCTCGTAGCGATTCCCGAAAACCAGAGTGTCGTCCTTGGCGCCGTTCAGATTCACCAGGCGGTTGGGTTCGTAGCGCAGGCTCTTGGCGATGCCACTTTTCAGCTTTTCCTTGCGTTTGAAAAATTCCTCGGGAGTCTGGGCGGTGAGCAACGTCTGACGGACTTCCATGGCGGCGGATTCTCGAGCCTCGAACCCGGAGCCTGGAACCTCGTCACCATCCACAAATCCCTTACAAAGTCGTGCGGCCAGTTGCTTTAAACGGCCCATGGCACCCATTTCCGTGCGGCCTTCTTCTTCCAGGAACTTGTAGTAGATGGAGAACACATCCAGCGCCTCTTCAGCGGTAATAATATGGGCAGGCTTACCTTCCCAGGCGTCGGCGATCTGCCCGAAAATCCAGGGGTTGTGCATGGCGCCCCTGCCAATGCTTACGCCGGACACGCCATAGGTATTGATGCGTTCCAGGGCACATTCCACACTATTCACATCGCCATTGCCAACCACGGGAATCTTTGCGGCGGCGGCCACCTTCCCGATCCAGTCCCAATTGGCCAGACCGTTGTAGCCCTGCAGGCGAGTACGGCCGTGAACCACCAGAAGTTCCACCCCCTCCCCTTCCGCGATTTTCAAAGTTTCCATGACGTTAATAGACTCGTCATCCCAGCCGATACGACACTTCAAGGTTAGAGGTACATTCACCTGACATGTATCCAGGGCCTTACGGGTATCGTGCAAAATTTCCTGCAGACGAGGCAAATCCCTCAAAAGACCGGATCCGCTACCCTTTCCCGCCACCTTGGGGGCCGGGCAGCCCGCATTCACCTCTATATAGTCAGGATGGAGCCCATCTGCGATTTTTTTGGCCGCAGCGGCCATCTTATCGGGATAACAGCCAAAAATCTGGATACCGAAAGGCTTTTCCTCGGGGTAGAATTTCAGCTGTTTATGGCCCGTAAGGCTAAAAATCTCGTCGGCATTGGTGGGTACGAACTCAGATACCAACAATCCCATGCGATTTCCCGACAAAACACGGCATAAACGCCTAAAAGGGGCATCTGTCACCCCGTCCATGGGGCTCAAAATGGTATTGGGAAACACCTCTAATTCACGGAGTTTAAAGGACTTAACAGCAGGTTTTAAATTTTCAACATCTTTCAACATTCTAATCACAATTATCCACAAAAAGTTCGCAGTATCAGCCCAGAAAAAATATTTAATTTCATCAGGACACCTAGCCTAACTCATTGATAAACCTATATTTACGTCGTGCCTAATATTACTAAACAAACTCTGATTCAAGAAATCGCCAAGTCCACTGGATTTGTGCGCAACGATATTAAGACCGTCATCGAACAGTTCCTCGACCTGGTGGGCGAAAAGCTGATCGAAGGCAACACCATCGAAATCCGCGGTTTCGGTACTTTCAGCTGCAAGCCTCGCAAGTCTCGTCCGGCTCGCAATCCCCGCACCGGCGAAACCGTCATGATCGAGGAACGCATGGTTCCCTCCTTCAAGTTCAGCAATGACATCAAGGATAAGATCAATTCCCTGGAAGCCATTGTGGAAGGCGTGAACGCAAAGCTGGAATCCGAAGACAAGGACGTGATGATCGCCGTCAAGTCCACCGAAGACGAAGCCTAATCAAGCGAACCAAATTTCTAACGAACCAAATTTAGTTTTTAGAGAGAGAAATGAAAGCCCCGGTTTTATAACCGAGGCTTTTATTTTTAAGCAAACATTTTTTACTTCGTCAAGCTAGCCACTTCTTCTTCAGTCATAAAGCGCCAGCCGCCGCTACCCAGGGTAGTGTCCATGATGACAGGGCCGATGGCCTCGCGGGAAAGGGTCATCACATGGTTGCCCACGGCGGCAAACATGCGGCGCACCTGATGGTACAGGCCTTCACCGATGGAAATGACAACCGTATCCTTTTCTTCGCCGTCAATCACAATACGTTCTTCGGAAAGTTCACGGGCAAGAACCGGGCGACGTTCATCCTTCAGCATCACGCCCTTCAGAAGTTCTGCCTTCTGTTCGGCGGTAAATTCACGGGCCAAAGTCACGCGATATTTTTTCAGGTAGCCTTTCTTGGGGCTTTCCACCTTATGAATGAAATCACCCTGGTTAGAGAGTAAAATCAAACCAGAGGAATCCGCGTCCAGGCGGCCCACAGACTGCAGGCCCATGGCGGTAAAGCGATCCGGAAGCAAGCTGTAGATAGACTGATGGTCGCGGGCATTGTGGCTGCATTCCACATCAAGAGGCTTGTCCATCATGATGTACAATTTTTCAACCGTGGGAATTTCTTCTCCATTCACAACGATCGTCTCGGGGCGGGTCTTGAATTCCACGAAGGGATCGTCCACCACTTCGCCATCCATTTCCACCATACCGGCGCGGATAAGAGCGCGGGCTTCCTTGCGGGAGCCGAAACCAATTGACGCCACCAGGCGTTCCAAAGTCAAAGCAGGCATTATTCCTCCGCCATCATCTTAACAATTTTATTTCTAATCCAGCCCAGTTCAGGCAATTCATTTGTCTTCAACACGTGAGCTCGGCGACGCCAGAACTTATAGGCAATGATGCCACCATAAAACAGCGTTGCGATTAAAAGTCCTATAACGCGGCACAGATTGATGCTGGCCCGAACCTGACCGGCAGAGCGCAGTTCATGATTGTGAGTCCAGTCCATTCTGAAATCCCAGTCGCCAATGTACGGGTAACCCTTCAGAAATCCGTTCAGGGCTGCACCATAACCCATGTGCATCACCTCGCCGCGGAAACCTTCCACAAAACAATCCACAAAACGGATGCGGAACAGGCGCAGCAAGCAGAAGAACCATTTCTTCAAAGCCCAGAATGCAATTTCGTCAAACTCCGGCGTCAAAAGAATCGTCCAGAATTCCGTATCTGTCAAAGAACGCTTTTCTGGTTTTTCTGGTTCTTCGTTTTTTTCGAGCTTTATCGCGTTTTCAGGTTTTTCTGTTTTTTCGGTTTTCTCAGATACGTCCACCTTTCCAGAAGATTCCGGTTCTTCGGACGTTTTGACTTTTACCGATTCTTCGAATTTTTTAGAATTTTCAACCTTTTTAGGTTCTTCAGTTTTTACTTCTTCTACGAGAGGTTCAACCTTTTCAAATTCCGCAGCGACTTCAGCGGGAGCCTCAGTAGGTTCCGCAGCGATTTCCGTGACGTTTTCAGCAGATTCTGTAGCTTCGTCGACTACAGGAGTTTCCACAACTTTCGGGGCTTCCAATTTTTCCTTGGCAGGTTCCGGAGGGCGCGATTCAATTTTCGGTTCTTCCACCTTTTTCTTAGGCGGCACATAAGTGGGAACCACCGCCTCCTCGTTATCCGGGCGATTATCAAAATCCCCTACGGAATATTTTTCGTCAGCGGTCTCGTCTTCCGAAAACTTCTTTTCGTACTTATAGAACTGTTTCTTGAATATGGAAAACCGGGCCTCAAATCCTTTCAGCCCAGCCTCGAAATCAATCTTAAAAATGAACGGGAAAAATAAGACAACCAACGCCAGTACACAAAGTACCGCGCCGATAACAGTCCATGGCGTAAGCCACTGCAACAGGCTTACTTCTCCGCCTCGTCGGCTTTCTTGGAGATGACTTCAATCAGTTCAGCAAAGCTCTTGGTCTTAAGAATCTGACCGAACTGTTCCTTATAGTTGCGAGCCGTAGAAAGGTCGTCAATGACCAGATCCCAGGCCTTCCAGTTACCGTTCACCAGGCTCATCTTGTATTCAAGAACAGATTCCTTGCCCTTGTTCCAGAGGTGAGCAACAACAGAAGCTTCTTCGCCGTTCTTCTTCAGCTTGGCCGGTTCATAAACGGTAGAGTCGGCGCGGTAAACTTCAAGGCGCTTGGCGCTGGAGTTCTTGACCATGCGCTGGAATTCTTCGACGAACTTTTTCTGGGAGGCTTCATCCTGAGCCTTCCAGTCGCTAGAAGACAGGGACTTCTTGGCCAGCAATTCGAAGTCAAAGGATTCGTTCAGCAAGGACTTAACGCGTTCAGTTTCCTTGGCGCTACGATTAGACTTCTTGATCAAGGCCTGCAGTTCGGCATCCTTCTTCTGGATAGAAGCGACGGGATCTTCGGCTGCAAAAGCAAACAGGCTTGCACAGGCAATAGCAATTAACATTTTCTTGAACATGTTCTTCCTCACTTTTTTATTAAATTCGACTGGAAGTCCTTCAGCGACAATCCCATCTTGGAGATCAGCTGAGCAAATTCCACATTGTACTTGCAAACCGCAAAATAATAGTCCTTCTGCATAGACACATTCTGGGTGTATGCAGAAACCAGGTCGCCCGTTTTAGACTTATCCAAGTCATACTGCATGGCCGCACCCTTCAAGATAGCTTCCGAAGCGCGAAGACTTTCCTTCATGGCATCCATCTTTTCCTTGGCGGACTGCACGATATAATACTGTTCTTCAGCCTTGGCAATCAAACCATTGGCGGCATAGCCTTCCTTCAGTTGCAAGCCACGATAATCCGTCTTCGCAGCCCTGAATTTTTCCCAGTTCTTCCAGAAATTCAAGTTATAACGGAGACCAAAACCAACTGCACCAGTCAACTTGTTCACCGCGTCTTCAGAGAAGGCATCCTTCTGCATAATGCTACGGTTACCAGCCCAGCTCTTTACATATTCCACTTCGCCCATCACGAAAAATTCGGGAGCCAGTTTAGCTTCTGCCAGATCCATCTGAAGTCTACGAGCCCTAAGACCAGCGTTCAGCTGTTTCAATTCCGGATGGTTACGGAAGGTGATATCGCGAACCTCTTCCAGGGAAGGCAGACGTTCACTACGGGGAGTCAAGACAGAATCCTCCGAAGCAAAAGTGTCTTCGTCACGCATGTTCAACGCAAAACGAATTGCCAGCAACACGCGTTTCATACCCAGGTTGGCTTCAGAAACACCTTCCTTCACAGTATGCATTTTCGCCTTGAGATTCAACAAATCCATCTGGGAAACACTGGGGTCATCATCATCCAGCGCCTCTTCCATCTTCTCGTAGGCATTATCCACCTGCTTCTGGGCATCAGCGGCAATGCGAATCATTTCCTTGGCAAGCAGGTAGTTGTAATAGTAAGTCTGCAGTTCCACATCTTTCTTGTGGACCTGATGTTCAATTTCAAAATTTTTCTGTTCCAGGTCTGCTTCAAGGGCAGCCTTGCCTGCACGATACTGTCCCAGATTCAAAGGCTGCACAAATCGAGCCTGCACGCCCCAATAAGGCCCCATCTTGGAAAAATCATAGACCTCGGTCGTGTCGCCATTATCGATTTCATCACGAAGACCAGGAGCCGGACCGACCATCATACCCACATAGAAAGTGGGCAAAATAGCCTCGGCCTTCAACTGAGCAATCTTGTCTTGTTTTGACTGGGCACCAAACCTTGTTTCTGCCAGCTGGGGATCGGAATTCAAGCCCTCTTCTACAAAGCGAGACAAGTCATACCGGACCTCTCCAGCCATGACTCCAACCGCACAAAATAGCGTGGCTAAAATTTGGAATTTCTTCCCAAAACAAAACATGGACCAAATTTACAAAAAGGCGAAGATCACGGCAATCGCATTTATGCGATTTGCCATGATTGAGCCGTAATAAATGCGAACGGAGTTCGCAAATTAAAAAGGCGAAGATTGCGGCAAATCAGTTTACCTGATTTGACATAATTGAGCCGCAGTAAATGCGAACGGAGTTCGCAAATTCTTACAAGAATGAAAGTTGGGTCAAGTTTCTATACTTTGAAACAACATGTTCATAATAACGTGTGGGCAAGGGAGTTCCCTTTTCCAGCATTTTATCCACAGCGGAATGTCCAAGGTTGTAAGCAATCAGGGCATCCTTCCAGTTTCCATATTTTGCAATAAGGCGCATCAAATAGGCAGTACCGACAGTCACGTTGATTTCCGGTCTGAGCAGGTCCTCTTCCTTTTCAATAGGCAAGCCAAAACGATCCCCCATTTTCTTGGCGGTCTCCAGCTTGATCTGCATTAAACCTAAGGCACCAGAAAACTTTCCCGACTGCATTCTACCGCGGGCATTGGGATTGCCGTGACTCTCCTGGGCCACCACCGCCAAAATCAGCAAGGGATCCGTGGCATAGGACCTGGAAATCTGCCAAATCTGTTCCGACAGGAGAGCACGTTGTTCTTCTGTTAGACGGTCCTTCGAGAGGTAAGCCAAAGCCTTGTCTATCTTTATAAAATCAATAGTCCATTTTCCCCAGGTAGACAGCCTATCTAGATCATTTCGTAATTCTATTTCCTGTGCAGCAATTTCAGATAACGCACGCTGCTGGGTAAACCACCTAGACACGAAAAGACCCAAAGCGCCAAACCATAGGATTAGCGCCAAGCCCAATAACCACGCAGGAAAACGAACACTGGTCTTCATAGGAAGCCTATTCCTCGCGGCGGGTATTTTCCAGATACTCCAGGTAACCGACCCAGTCCTGAATCAAGCCAAAGGAACTGAGCCTTGTGGTATCTTGCATCACCCCAAGCTTACGCAAAGGACCAATCGTTGATTCCAGTTTATCTATTTCGCGGATGTAGCGATCTTTCTGGTTCTGCAAGGCAATAATCTGGGCTTGCTTATCAGCCAAGTCTCGCCCCTGCGTCGATACGACAATGAACAAAGTAACAATCCAACCAAGAATCAAGGTCAAAAAGGCTATAGCCACACCAGGACTGAGCGTAATACCGGAACGCAAACCATAATAAAGGCCAATCTGCTGAAGCTGTTTCTTGGTTCCAGACTTCTTGTAGGCACGACGATTTTCATAAATCTCGAAAATGTTCTGATACCTGGAAAAATACTGGAATAGTTCGTTCTTGTCGAAAATAAGAATCAGGGAAGACTTGCGGGCCTTTACGCGATTCAACAAGTCAAGAAAGAAGTCAAGATACCGCTCACTGGTAAAATGACAATTCTGCAAATTCAGAAAGTAGAAGCAACCAGGCCCTTCAACAAGCATGGCCAGCTTTTCCTTCACGGCAGAAAACTGGGAAAAACCCAGAGAGCCGGAAAGTGTGATTTCCACATCATCGCCGCTAGATTCCACCTGGATGTCAATCAAGTCAGACTTCACGGTTACCTCTTAGAAAATCGAACGGTCATGTTCAGGTTCTTTTCGGCATTGGATTCCAGCTCGACCTTCCAGAAGGGGAACAGTCGAATGCCCTGCAAGGCTTCCGGCGCCGCAGACGACGAAGCACCAAACATCGGAGACACCAGCAACGAAGCCGGAGTCTCGAACTCAAGTCTAATGCGACTGGTAGTCACCTTGTCAAGGATTTCAATAACCTTGGCTTCTGGGTAAACCAACGGAGAACTAAAATCAAAAGCAATGGCGCTGCCATTCACAAGAATTTGACGTCGGCCATTACATGCAAGAAGTCCTGTTTCAAGAAGGGAGCCAAAGAATCCCTTGGCCAAGGAGAAGGCCGCATTCGTAAGTTTAAAACGAAGATCAAAATCAGACCCTTCAGAAGAAAGTTCATAGAACTTCTCCACAAGAAGGACTCCCATCTGTTCGCTGAACGAGAAATGCTGTTCCCCCAAAAGGAGAATATCCGTACCCCCCTCATGACGCTTCACCTGATAATCGTAGGGTTCTCGCAAAGCACCCTCACGATATTCAAGAATCTGATCAAGCTTGGCCGCACTCAATTCCACATTGGGAATCATGAAGTCCATAAAACCCACGGCAGCTTCACCATCATCTCGCCAAGAACCTAGCAGACTGTTTTCTGAATTCTTTCCATTCAGAATTCTAAGAAAACCGCCACCGAAATAATCAAGCATAAACGAGTAGGAATGGTTCTCAGCCCAAATCTGCTTACGACCTTCCAACATAAAGTCAGCCACTTCCAGCCTGATTCCATCAAAGGAAACCAGCTCTGACAAGCGGTTTGCCGCCTGCATCAGGAACCTGGCCCCCCACCAGCGAACCAGGGGTGAACGCATACCTTCACAATCCTGCATATCTCGATAATAAATCGGAGACATCAGCGGCAACAACATTTCCAAAAAATCCTGCTTCGCCTTATCCTTCAGGTTTCCAACCGCACGCCTATACAAGGATAGCAGGCACTTGTGCAGCAGATTCACCTCGGGGCGACGGATCAGAAGCTCGCGGCAAGTCTTAGCTGCTGCAGGCAAACCAATCTTTCTACCCGCAGAAAGCAGGGAACTCAGACGACCTTCCGTACTCTGGTCGTTGACCAAACTAGAAACAGTCTTGGTCTGCAGATCATTAGTCTCTACAAAATCCAGCAGCCTTTCAAAGAACGGCACGATGTCGCCCGGCATAGGAGGAACATCCAGTAACACAACGGCAGTCTTGCCACCACGGCAATAAGGTTCCGCCAATTCCAGCCAGCGGTAATCGTCATTCTGAATCGCATTGGTGATAACCTCCGAAACAGGAACCACCCGCAAGAAGGACCCCTTGTCCTCTACCGAGTACCAGCCAGAAACCGGAGTCGTACGTCCAAGAGCATCCTGAAGGGCGGACTCCTGCACAAGGGCATATTCAAACCGATGCTTTTCCAGAAGTTCCGTCATGTCCATTTCCCAAACCATGGACGAGTTAAAGTATCCGGTCGGCTCAATGGAAAAATATTTCCAGAGCAACTCCGCCTGCTTCTGAAGCTGCATCGATTGCAATTCCGTAGGGAACAGGGGCAGCATCGCATCATGGAAACCGCCACCCAAAAATTCAAGACATCCCTCTTCAACAGCCCTGCGGAATTTACCGAACATCAAAGGCCTGGCAACACGTCCTGCAGCCTCAAGCGTAGGTCCATCCATAAAAATCGAAAAACGGAACTTGCCAGATTCAAGCACCTTGCTCATACCAGACAACAAGTTTTCCGCAACAGCATCAAGCTTTGCGTAAGCGGTCGACGGAGGCAGCTGCAATACTATAGACAGAGACGGTTTCATAAGATAAAGGATAGCAAAATCGTACGCCATAAGCTCGCACGAACACCACAATCACCATTCCCAGGTGGAAGTCCCTTGGTAAAAAACAAGAGCCCCCTGGCGAGGGCTCAAAGAAATTTTTTTAAGGTATTCTTTTGAGGGGATGATTCGTCGGGCAGGCCCCGCAAACCTGGGGACAGGCGGAAAGGCCGCCGGCAGGGTCCGCCTTTCCCGGTAAGCCTCCTGCGACAGCTCATGGCCTGCGCCTGGCGACGGCAGGAGCCGTGGGCGAAGGCGTACACGTCATCCGCCCGACAGTTTTTCGTCCGGTGCCTAGCATTCCGTATCCGCGAGAGGGGCGAGGGAGACAAGGCGCGAGCCGCCGTGGTGTACCGGGTGTACATGAGGAGGCGAGCAACGCCGTATCGCGAAGCCCCTGCGGCGGATACAAAAACAAAAAGCCCCCCGAGAGGTTTACCTCAAGGGGGGCGTGAATCCAGCGGCGACCTACTCTCCCGGACCCGTAGGCCAGGTACCATCGGCGATAGGAGGCTTGACTTCCGTGTTCGGAATGGGAACGGGTA
>NZ_FQWP01000032.1:0-26199 GCF_900129715.1 Fibrobacter sp. UWH9
CAAGTTAGAAACCTAACCATCCCTAGAATTCACTTTCTAGGGATTTTTTTTGTTTTCAGCCTAGATCGGATTTACTTGACGATGAGAATCCGCGAAATAAAAATTCACCTGATCTCAAAAGTTCCACCACCACATTCCAGATTTCCTGACCAACACTAACAGTGGACCACGCTGGCCAAATTTTTCCTTGCCGCAAGCAAGGATCACGGCAACATGAAAGGCCGCCACGAACGCTACGCCTACACATTCCTGGGCATCATCAACGCCAGCATCCAGGCCTATTCCATGGGCCTCATAAAGCTAAATGACAGGGACGTCTACGACACCTGCCATCAGTTCATGCACAGAATTTTCTCATAGCCTTGCAGTTTTCCCTGAAAATTCATATTTTTCCATTGAATCAAGGAGTCAATATGAAGAAAGGTTTTACTCTAATTGAAATTATGGTGGTTGTAGTTGTTATGGGAATCCTTGCCGCCGTGGGAGTGCCAAAGATTTTCGGTCAGATCGAAAATGCCAAAATCGCTGTTGATATTCAATCATTGAGCGCCGTCAATACCGCAGTCGTTCACGCAACCCTTGACGATGGTTTTCAACAAGCATTTGACAAAACCATAAGCAACGACGAACGTGTCATGCGCATGAGAATTTCCTGGGCTATAGCAAACCAAAACAGCGACAAAGCTCAACTTCATAAACTTGTCGTTGAAGCAATTAAAGCAAATGCAGGCAGCAACTACATCGAATTAGGGAGCAAGACATCCTATTCCGACGGCAACGTTGCAGCCGTTTATCAAAGTAACTCGCTGAGAAAGAAGCAATTAGACATGATGGTCCTCATTGTAGAAAATAGCGGACACTTCAATATTGTCACGTTCCCCACAACTAGCGCAGGTAAAGATCCCATCGTCTATATGTATACTTATAGAGGTAGGCCTGTTGCCGCCGGGGACGTTCCCAAAGATGGCGAAGCCTGGGGAAACCAGAAAAAGAAGGTTACCTTCAAATACATCCCTCTAGAAGACTAAGTCACGCCCAAAACACTTTACAAAAAAGAGACGTCTTGAAAATCAAGACGCCTCTTTTTTTTACTAATTTATTTAATTACTTTATTCATCCTTCACGCAGCGAACGTAGCGACGACGCTTCTTGGGGAAATCATTACGGTCAATTTCCTTCGGCTGAATGTAACGTGTATAGACATTGGTCGATGCGGTATCGGCGCTTTCTGTCGCACTCCAAACATGCATACTAGCACCCAAATCCTTCCAACCAACATTGTTGTTGCCCTCAATGGCATAATGATACTTTCCGCCAGGAATTGCCGAGAACCCATAGTCATCTGTCATAGGATAATCGTCATACCCCTTCCAAGCACCATTAGGATCGCAAAGGCTTTGGCCTGCTGTAGCAACACCGTTGCTGGCATCTACAAAGTCGAACAAAGTTTGCCATTCTGCATCGGAAGGAATATGCCAACCCTTGGGGCAAATTCCACGATTGTAGCTCGTATCACTAATAACACCATCCTTCAGCGCAGATTGCGTCTGATACTTCTCATCAATCCCCATTGCCGTTGCCCATGTATACAAACGGCCATAGGTTTCACAGTTTTCAGGTTCATCGTTAAAGCACCAGCTAGAATCAATTCCAGTTGTTGCACGAAGATTTTCAGCCATCCACATCTGAGTGCCGATACCTACAGTCTTGTATGTATATCCATCATACTTTACAGTACCTTCGACACGATGCACTTCCGCAGACGAACTTGATTTCGGCTTGCTGCTTGAAGTCGATGATTTGGCAGTCGTGTTCTTGTCACTTGAACTACTCGACGATTTAAGACGAGACGCCTCTACTTCGCTATCTACCACCCACTTCCAAGTATGGGAGGTATCCTGAATGCAAACCATAGTGCTGTAACCGTATTCAAGAGTTGCATTTTCGTTACCCTTGTCGCAGCCCCGTTCAAAATAGACCTCGTTTTTACTGGCCTCAGTCCAGGAACTATCTCCTCGGCAGGCATAGGCCACATCCTTGGAATGGATAATGGAATAAAGATTCTTGTCATTACAGGCATCAACAAGGGAGCCGGCGACACAGTCCTGTTCATCGACATCATATTCTTCGCCCCTACACATTCCCGTGTTGATGTACTCCGAATTCGTGGAATGGCATCCCCAAAGAGAAAATAATGCCATTGAAGAAATTGAAAACTTTAAAAGATGATTTATCATAAAAAATCTCCTTTCTGCAAGAAACCTATAAAAAGCCACACCCCTTAAAAGTACAAAAATTTTTTTTAAAAAAGAAGCATCCCATATTACAACATGGAATGCTCTTGTTTTATATGAGGTTACTACGGGTTTTAAAATTCGTTCTGTTTCTGCTGCTTGGCGTCTGCCTTGCCCGCCGTCTTCAGATGGCGGTAAACAGCGGGGTGTCCAGCAATGCTATGGACGGAGAGAAGGTTGGATGTTTCGGACACGGACACGCCGCTAGTTTCCGATTGGACTTGTTGATTTTTTAATAGAGGGCTTCTCATAAACCATATTCATTAGCTGATGGAATAAATATACGCTTTTTTTTCGTATTGTTTGTTAAAGGTTATGCGCTAAGTTTTTGCAAACGGTAGGCAACCGGGCTCATGTACCCTAGGCTGCTATGCAAGCGCTTGCGATTGTAAAACAGTTCGATATACTTGAATAAATCCTCCTTGACCTCGTCAATATCTGCGTATGTCCTGTGGTGAACTTGCTCCAATCACGAACTGGTTGAAAAGTACCGCAAGGATCCCATCGCAAGGAAGGCTTATATGTCTCTGGAACAGAAACTCAACATCCGCGAAAAGAAAGGTGCCGAAGCCAAGAACAAGGAACTTGCCAAGGACTTCCGCGATGCAGGAATTTCTTTAGAAGTCATTGCCCAACAAACAGGTCTCTCCCCTGAGGAAATAAAGACTCTGTAACCCCAAAGACTTTCTTGTAATTTTAAAAGGCCACACCGATGAAGGCGCGACCTTAAATTTTTATCGTATTTCGAAGGTTCCGCCAGCGTACTGCAATACGACGCGGTTGGATTCAATGGACTGCACCACCACATTCCAGATTTCCTGGCCTACGCTGACAACTGCGGATTCGCCACGGAACTTGATGATGGCCACCGGATTGTCTCCAGGCAAAATCGCATCCAGAGTGATGGAAGGAGGTTTGGGAGGCGGAGGAGCGGCAACAGTTACCGGAGCAGCCACTGGTTCAGCAACCTTTACCACACGAGGCTTTGGCGGAGGCGGCAAAATACTTACAGGCTGTTTAAACGGATCACGCAGAGAATCGGCAGGCATATCCTGAGGAATCAAACGAGAAAGTAAGCTCTTGAAATCTAGACGAGTTTCAATATCCTGCGCAGACTTGCCCGAAAGCTCTTCCCACATAGACATTTCACTGGACTTCTGGGAATCCACCTTGTCGGACATTTTGAACAGAAAAACGCCCCAGACCAAGACCGTTGTCGTCACGAGAAGTACAAGGAACTTATTCATCACGACCCGCCTTGTCCACTGCAGAAGACTTTGACAGAACAGACAAATTAACCGAGGCGCTGCCAGAGGTCATGTCAACATTTTCCACCTTCACGCAGTATGTACTATTTTCCAAAGCAGTCAAAAAGCGATGGAACTGCGGGAAACTGGAATTAGCCTTGAATCTCACAGGATATTCAAGGTTTTCCCCACGATTTACGACTTCGCCCGTCGAAAGATCCTGCAAGACAACACCATTTTCCTTGGACGCATCCAAAATAAACGTCAAAATCTTTGATGCCGAAACTGACACATTGACATAGGAATCTAAGTCTGCAGAAATCTTCTTGTAACTTGCAATAAGCGAATCCGGAGAAACAGTGTTATTTTCAAGCAGGCTAGACTCCCCTATTTCGGAACGGACAGCCACCAGAATTTCGCTAGCCTTTTTCATTTTTGGGAACAAGAAGTATCCCACTACAAAAAGAAGCACCAGCACCGACGTGGCCGTAAGCAAGGTGTACTTGTAGCGTGCTAGAAATTCGTTCATGGAACAACCTCCAGACCCAAGTCAAATTTTACAACCGGTTTACGCTTAAACGTGGTCTTTTCTGTGGTACGCAAACGTACATTCACCAACTTCTTTTCAGATTCCAAAGTCAACAGGAACTTTGAAACCTCTTCGGAAGAAGCAGAATACCCCTGCAGCGAAAGGTGGCTCCCACGAACCACCCAATGGCTAATCCAGGAATTCGCAGGGAGATCGGCCGCGATTATAGACAAGGAGGTCGCCACGCGACTACGATGGCTCAGGAACTTTTCTGTTCCGGCCTTGTCGGCCTCCAACTTCTTCCAGACACGTTCCAATTCCTTTCGGGATTCGATATTCTTTTCGAAGGCGGCAATCTGGGTTTCAGATTCTGCGGCATACCAAGAAACACCACCCCAGAACGCAAACGTCACCAACAAAGTAGCAAGCAATATACCAACACAAGCCTTGAATGTCCTGCGGAACATGGCCGCTTCGCGAATTCGTGCCACGGCAGCACTATCAGGCAAAGTGGAGAACACCGGCAAATGATCCGTTCTAAACAACCAAGAGTCTTCGGCAACTGCCCTAGCCAAGGCTTCATTCTCCAGAGGAATTTCCTCCACTTCCACAGAATCCAGGAAATAACGTTCCTTGATAAACTTGACAAGGTCGGCGCCTCGGCAATCCTCGGCGACCTTGTAAGCAGCGTAAGGTTCTCCATCCACAAAAAAACAACACCTAGAAACACCATCGGAACTATTGGTAAAGATCTTATTCCCAGAAAAGTCTTTCTGGCGGAGCATTTCTATCTCAAAGAACACCTGCGGCAAGTGGGCCAGAATTTTGAATTCCACCTTCCCCACTTCTTCGGCCAAGTCCTCAAAGGACCTGCGCAAGGCGACAACGGCAAAATCACCGTCAATGGAATTCACGTACTCAAAGTTTTCCTTCTTGAATTCCTCGTCGCCAATCTGCACCATCTTAGCAGGCGTAGCATCATCTACAAGCAGAACACCATCTGCAGAGCCGCCATTCTGCACCTGAAAACGCCGGCATTCTTCCAACGTTCCATCAAGAGACAAGTCTACGAAACTATGGCCATTACCGCAGCCACGAAGTACTCGAAGAATCTTGGCGGTTCCACCACCCACACAATTTCTAACGATAAGTACCCACCAGTACCTACCTGTAGAAACGCTCAGGGCTGTGCGGAAAGCATTTGCCACTATTTAACCTTTTTTAGCTCACGAACTTTAGCCTCAACTTTCTTTTCGCTAACCATCGGCATCTTAGATCGGGCAATTTCGTCGGCAACATCAACACTACCTTCTGCGCCATAGTAAATATGGGGAGTCACGAAAATCAACAGTTGGCTTTTGCTTTTCACACGTTCAACATTTTTGAAAAGCCAGCCAATCACAGGAATGGAACCCAGGAGCGGCACCTGCCTATGGACATCGCTCACGCTTTCCTTTACCATGCCGCCAAGCACAATGGTTTCGCCATCGCGCAAACGCACTGAAGACTTTACATAACGTTTGTTCAATGTTGGCGGCACATCACTGCTAAAGCTGCCTTCCGGCTCAGAAAAGTCAGGAACAATTTCACAAGTGATTTCGCCTTCACCAGTCACGTAAGGAGTCACCGTAATGTTGGAATTGGCCTCGATCTGTTCAAAACGCTGGGTAGTCTTGGAGGTAACCGCATCCCCCTGGTTGTAATCCACCTCAGAAGACATCATGTAGTACTGAGTCTGACCAATGGTAAGCACCGCAGTTTCACCATTCAGCGTAGCAATCTGTGAACGGGCCTTAACATCCAAAATCTTTTCCTGCTCCATGGCACTGATTTTTGTAACCATATCCTTCGGAACATGAATCACGTCGCCTAACCCGATTCCATTCACAACACTTTGCGTCTGTTTCGCATTCAATGTTTGGTCGATATTCGGGAACAGAGTTTCCGAGCCCATGTTTTTAGACGCCTTGCCAAAGAGAAGATTTAAACCATGATTATGTCCCTTCTCGATATCCATATCCACCACCAGGACCTCAATCAAAATCTGGGCCACCGGCAAATCCATCTTTTCTACATACTGTGAAATAGCATCCAGCACATCGTAGCTACCAGCAGCCATCAAGGCATTCTGTGACTTGACCACCTGAATCTGGGTGCCCTTTGTAAGGGTGCTGGGCAACAGCTTGATCACATCCTCTGCCTTAAGGTGCTTAAGCTTGATAAGCAGGGAGTTGTCGGCGGTCTGCATTTCGTGGGGGCCGATAAAATAAACACCGTTACGTTCCCAAAAAGTATATGCGGTGCCACGGAACAAGTACTTGAGCGTTTCACGAACGGAAATACCGGAAATATGGGCTGTCACCTGGCCATCCAGCTTTCCATAGACCATGGCGTTCAACTTTGTCTGTGAAAGAATTTCGCTCAGCAAAGATGCCAGCGGCGCATCGTCGGCCTCGATATTCAGCAAAGTATCGTTGACAAGGCGAACCTTGTACTTGTTGCTGCTTTCGGCATTCTTCGCCCCAAGATTCCAGGAAGCCTTCTTGATGGAGACAATGCCGTCCACCTCTTCGTAATTCAAGTTTACGGATTCTGCCAAATGGCTCACCGCCTTTTCAAAAGGCAAGTTTTGCACAAAGAACGAAATCGACTTGGAATTGCCGTGCTCAAGGAAGATGTTTCGACCGGTCACTTCCACAATCTTTCGGATGATCTTATCCAGCGGCGCATCTTCCACATCAATCGTCAAGGAGTCGTTAGACCACTCAACAACAAACCTCTTCTCTGGAGCCTTGGGCGGTTCCGGAGCCTTGACCACAGGCTTCTGCACACGGATGACGCTACCATCCAGAACATACTCATAACCATTACCCTGCAGAAGAACGCGAAGAGCATCCTTCAAAGGCTGATTATTGAAGTTTACCGTTACAGGTCCCTTAACTTCGGGAGCCAGGAACAAGTTCAGGCCATACTGAACAGCCATACCCTGCAACAAGTCACGAATTTCGGTATTCTTAACATTCAGATTCTTGATGACCAAGGAATCTGCAATAGGCAATGGCGGCAAAACATTCACCTGCGCTCCATTAGAGGGCTGCGCAAAAACAGAAACGCAAACAAAGCAAAAAACGACTAAAAAAAGTCTAAAACCGGTAGAGAATTTCAAAATAACCCCCGAAATACTCCCCTATGGAGATTTCGAAGGCAAATTTAGAAAAAACAAGCCCCATTTTAAAGTTCTTTTTATGTAAAAAGGAGCCGACTACGGGAGCCCGTGAAAAAGTGAACCGCTTTACCATTATTTTACCCCTCCCTTAGAAGAATTTGCGAAAGACAATATACGTTATCTGCAACCACGCGTAGGTTGAGACCCATCGTCTGCTCTCGTTTCCATCCTGAACTCCACCGGCATTCCTCTCCAATCATAGGAAATTTTCAGGTTCTTGGAATGGTCCTCGATGAGATTGCCTGTAGAATCATAGACAAAATTTTGGTGAATGGAGGACACTGCCGGAACCAAACTCATTTGTGTTCATAAATAAGCCACTCTATAAATTCTATTGCTTTTTTATTTTCAACAATATCCTTATTAATATCTAATTTTCTTTTCATTTTTTCATTGACCAACAGACGTCCTGCATTTTCCTTAAAAACATCCCCGTTTTTTGTTAAATACAGTATACTTTCAGGAGACAAATTAAATATGCTATCCGGAATTTGCACAAGCCAAAGCAGAGTATAAGGATTATACTCAACTTTGTCTTTTTTTACAACGGAATCTAAAAGACAATTCAATTTTTTCTCGTTCAATGAGAGCATAAAATCAGATTCATCACCATCAAAGTTTCCCTGGAGAAAATCTCCATATTTATCCAGAGCAAGTTCCAATTCTTTGTCCCAAACACATTCTTTTTGCAAATTCATTCGTTCTGCGTACAATGGAACACCTAATGTTAGCAACAAAAGATGAAGTTTGAAAAAAAATCCCATCAATGTTCTGAAGTTTCCATTCGTTGTTTTCATCACTATTCCTGATCAAATGGAGTAAATGCTTGTGTTTCTATATTTATATCATTCGAGTACCCATTTTTTTGATCTATCTTAAGAAAATCGCGAACAACATCTTCAAAGAAATTTCTTCCTTTACGACCGTCTTGAAGCAATGCACTGGCCTCAGAGCACCCAGGTCCTACATGAATTTGAACATTTGTTCTCGTTATCCCATTTTGATCTGTTATTCCGGACGAACCTGTTATTGGGTCTCTTAATTCTATTCTAAAACCGCGAATCCAGTATATTTTTTGTTCTAGCTTCCATTAAAAATTCAGTAAGCATATCTCTCCAATCATAGGAAATTTTGAGGTTCTTGGATTTGTCCTCGATGAGATTTCCCTCGGAATCGTAGACGAAGTTGCTGTCAGCAGACATGTGGCGATTGTCCACGGAGCCGCTGATGTGGTACATGTATTCGAGGAGCGACGCTGTTAAAAAAGAGTTTTTTTGCCGTATTTATTGAGCATATATTGAATCATTAAAGGATCTTTTTACCAAAGAATCACCTTCAAACAGGCTTTCTATATATGCGTTATAAAATGAATCCCGAACTAAGGTATCGAAAACTGCAATTTTTTCGATTCGTTTATTCTGCTCTAGATAAATGGTTTCCTTTTTCAGTTCTACAGGAACTACCTTTTTCTCAGATTGTTTAAATGTTTTGCAACTCAAGGCATATATTGTTTTCAAAAAATCATCTGTTTTAATTTTTAAAGATGGAATAGGCGTAGCACCAATACCAAACTTGTAAAAAAAACTTGAATCAGTAATACATCGAACACTGTATATTGAATATATTCCGCAATCAAATTCAACTTCCTTTAAAAGAATTGTAGTTTGTCCAGTTGTATCATAATCATTATAATTACAAGAAACATTTTTTTGGGCAATACAGAGACTTGCGACCAACAGGGGGATTGCAAAATACAATTTACTCATCATACACCCCCATCTCTTTCGCCGAATTATAATCGTCTAAATAAATTTTATCAGGTTCGGGTTCATTAGCCTTCTGTTGCAGCTTTTCAAAATATTCTGATTTTGTTTTTACATTTTCAGTATAATTATGCCCAGGCTTCGGAGTAGTGTATGGATGATTTAATTCATGACCTGCAAGAATGTAAGTCATAATAGACAAATCAGTGCCGTCTTCATTCATATCCACTGGAAAAAATACATCATATGTCTTTTCAAAGCCTTCTTTATTACGGGCACTTGGTTCAATTTTAGCAATTCTTTTAGGATTTATATTAAAATAACGTTTGGGATCATCATGTGCTCTCGTCATATTACGCTTTAAAGTTTCGCTACCATTAAAATTCGTTGACTGCATATAGGCAAATAATTGATTGCCATACTCATTAAACACATTTCCATCTTCGTCCACGCCATTCACAGGATTCATCCCATTCCCCACGTACAGATACGGACTGCTTAACTGACGAGCCGGATCCACAGAAATCCACATTCCAAGCATTGGATCCAGGTATCGTGCGCCGAAGTAGTTCAGCTCGGTTTCGTCATCCTTCTCTTTACCGGTGAAGTTCTCCGTCACCTTGTCGCCTGCATCAGCGATCAGATCGATCTGTTCGCCGAAGGAGCGGTAGTCATAGGCTTTCTTCACTTCACCGAGGTCTGCAATGTCTGTGTTTGAGGAACCCTGGGTGCCGTACACCAGCATGGTGGAGCCCAGATGATTTTTGAGGTACCATTCGAACTTTGTGCTGGGGATATACCCCGCGCCAAACCCAATGTCCGAATTTGCAGCATCTTCCACGCCGTAGCGGCCGAGGCCCTGGGGCATGTTCACCACGACCTTTGTTTCGCTGGGAGTGCCGTTGTGGAAACTTTCGCGGACTTCGGTGCCGATGCCGGTGTAGTGGGTTACAAGTTCGCGTTCCCAGTCGGCAGCATACACGCCATCGGCCTCGTCGGAAATGCAGGCCTTGCGGAACCTTGTCTTGGAAACGCGCCTGCCGGAACCGTCGTAGGCCATGGTCAGCATAAGACTATCGCCCCTACTGCAACTACGCGTAGGTTGAGACCCATCGTCTGCTCTCGTTTCCATCCTGAATTCCACCGGCATACCTCTCCAATCATAGAAAATTTTGAGGTTCTTGGATTTGTCCTCGATGAGATTACCTTCCGCATCGTATACAAAGTTCTCGGAATCACTCATATTACGAGTTACGTCAGCAGAAATATCACTAAGGAATTTAAAATTTCCTCCTCCAATTCCAGCAGCAACACTAGCAAGTTGATTTTTTCCCTGCTTATAGGAATACTCTCCACCAGTAGCATTTTCCGCATGTTTTGCACGTCGCATACTTACAATTCGACCTTGTTCATCATAAGCGATAACTTCATTAAACATCGCTTCTTCAGCATCACTAACCTTTGTCAGACGATTCATTAAATCATAATAGTAATTTGAATTACGTCTTTCGGGGTATCTTGAGTAAGAAGACAGCTGATGAACCATGCGGCTGACATTTCCATTATATTGGGGTTTGCAACTATTATTGCCACAATCTTCATAGAAGAGTTCTTCCTTATACAGTTCCATTCCATCTGCACGTTTAACAGAAGCTGATTTAATTGCACCGGAAATGTGGTACGAGTAATCAATGGTAACACTATTCCCCAATCTTACTGACTTGACATTTCCCGTGGGATAGTAGGTATAATTAACCAAGGATGTAGCAAGGGATTCTCCGTTTTTTACACTAATATGGCTAACACGTCCCAAACGATCATAACTATACAATTCTGAAACCATCCTAACCTTACCACGATTAGACAACCCGAAAGGGTATTTCATGGTTTCAACAAGTTTTCCTCCAATATCGTAAATATTCTTTACCGCCATCATCCGTAAGCTATCTGCGGGCATTGTGGGATCGTAAGTATAGGTTGCCAATATTCGACCATACTTATCATAAGATATGGACATCGCCGTTCTTACAACATAATCAGCACCATAGGTATTCTTCGTGACATATACATCACTGATTGCAGCAACCAAACGGCCCTTAGAATATTTAAACGTCTCGTCAAAATCAATATCTGCCGGATAGAGAGTTACACCCAGAGAAATGTTCTTCGGCATTTCATCATAAATCATACGAGTCACAGTACCTGGGATAAGATCAGACTCCCCCGCCTTTTCCCAATTTTTTTGTTCCTTAAAATAATCCTTCCCAAAATCTGAGGGAACGTTCCACTCACCAGTAAAGATTTGACGATCAAAATCATCATAAACGATAACAGAAGCTACACCACGATCAATCTGATTTTGCGTCTGTGTAGCTCTAAGACGACCTGCAACATCATAGTAAGAACGAGTTGTCCCTGCATCGGGTTCAACCGATGAAATAACACGGCTTTCATCATCGTATTCGTATTTATTCGGAGAAACACAGTTAGAAGGAATCGGATTATATTCGCAGCTTAATGGCGAATGTGACTTAATGACATTTCCTCGAGAATCAAGTTCATAAACACTTCTTGATATCATATTATACGTGTTAGAAGAAGAATCGTACTTCATTGCTCCGCTAACAATCGTATGGCCGTCACCATCGACAACGGAAAAAGACGCATTATTATTTTGATCAACAATCAAAGACCATACATAAGTTGGATTTTCATCATGATTTGCATGATAATTTTTCTTTAATAGACCATTACCTTCATCAAATAACACTTCATTCTGAACTGCTTTAACTGATTCTGCAAGCGAATCAAAATCCTTCAACTTATCAATATTTAAATTCACACCAGAAGAATAAGATCGAATCACATGTTCTTTTGTCAAACTAAAGGCAGCTCCTGGAGCACTTTCAATATTTTTGGTAGCAACTTGATCCGGTTTCCACTTCGTTTCAACGTATGCATATTTTCCCGCATCCGGATAATCCTCATTGCCATCAACATAGAATTGATTTGCCATTTCTGGATATTTCAGAGTTTTCGTTTCAGAATTACATTCCAAAACACTAGAGCAAGGCAATGCAAACGGAAGATATTTTTTCCAAGAACGTCCCAACTCATCACGAACCGCATTTGTTACCAAAAGTTCCTTATCACCATCAAAGGATCTTGTTTCAACTTCATCATGTTGAGTGGTAGTAAAACGAACCGCATAGATAGATGGGAAGGATTTATTACCAGGAATCATAACCATATCATCCAAAGACAAATTACCATTCGCACGAATGCAAAGAGAATCTACGTTTTTCCAATAGTTTGGTTCTATGTATATAGTATCAAGTCTCCAAGAGGCTGAATATGGCAACGCTTGCAAATAGAAATTTTGTTCATTCAGATAAAAATGTGTATAAGCTCCCTTATGCCAAACAATGATAGTAGCACCACTATCAATCAAAGTTTGCTTCACAACAGGGCTGAATTTTTGAGAGATTTGAGAGCCTGCGTTCAATTGAACATAACGAGATCCTTGCGGCGCATCCCCACGAATGCTGCTTACATTATCTGACACATTCCATCCCTGGAGCCAAGCAGTTTCAAAGTCTCCACCAGAAATCAATTGTCCTCCAGCATAAGATACAGCATCTGTTCTATTGGTTTTTTGTTTTTTATTTTCTGTAAACGAATGTTTCAAACTAACTTCAGTTTCACCTTCAATCACTGGTGACGCAAGAATCGGAGAACTTGAATCTACAGAACCATAAATCAATGCAAGTGCGCTGTTATAAATCGCAACATTCTTCGTAACTTTCTTTTTAGGATATTTTATAGTTGTTCCTTCATAAGAAATGACATCTTTAGCAGACCAATCATCTACAAAGTTCCAGGAGTACTGTTTACTCCAAGCATCAATCAAAGACTGATCTTCAGTTTCACTAGTACAGTCAAACAAGCATTGATCAAACAAAGTAAAGTCAATATTTCTTGAATATTTCCCTTGAGGAATCCCTGCAACAATGATAAAACGGAAGACATGCTTATTACCAGAAGACAAACGAATCACATGCAATCCATCAGAGACATCCATCATCGTATTTGCCACTGCAAGAGTATCTTTTCCAATAGCAAGAATGGGTATTTGTCCCAAAGAATGGGTGACCTGGTAATCAACATATGCAGGGCCAGCAACAGCTGAATCACCATCATTCTTGATAGTTAAAGAAATACTACCAACCATTCCCTTTTTTTTCTCATTTTTGACTAAAGAAAGAGTTTCTAGAACAGATAACTTTAATTCTTTCTTTTCATATCCCTCGCATTCCCATGCAGGAATACCAAACACCAGTTTTCCATTCTTGTCGTACAGAGCGATATTATGGTCAACAACCAAGGCACTACTTTCTAAATAACTTGCAAATTCTTTCTTTCCAAAAGGAAGTCCGATCCACTCATCACCATTCAATTTTTTCATCACATATTCAATCGGATTTGATTTTTCGCCAGCAGCAAGCATTGTCTTTGAATTAAACTTTGCCGAAAGCATATACAAATCTTCTGCACATCTTCTATCTTCAATTGTTACACCAGAAGAATTTGTGGCACTCTTATTCAACAAATCAATATCATCCAACAAAGAGGTTTTTCCGTAATAAAAACGAATTTCATAACCAGAAAGATCAACGGACGTCGAACCATTATTTACAATATCCATTTTTATATCAAGACGACTATCAGTATATGCGCTAGCATCTGCAAAACGTACAACAAGTTTATCACCCTTTTCCTGCGCACTAGATGAAGACTCAAAAACAGGCGTTGAAACGGCACTAGATGATGATTCTGTAAGCAATTCATCTTCGAAACCAGAATTTTCATTAGCAGCATCGACACAATCTTTAGCCCAAGTAGGAGCATTACCCCATAGCAGCTCACCTCGTCCATCATACAACGGAACATGAGGGGCGTAACGTCGACGGTTTAGGCGATCATTTTTAAAATCTTGCATAGAATAGTCGTCTGTTTTATTATAAGTCTTTGTAGTACCATAATAAAAACCAACTTTATTATCAAAAAAAGATTGATTAGAGTACAGAATTTTCTTCCCTTTATACTTATATCGAACTCTAAATCGATTATTTCCACAATCCGTATAAGTTTCTTCGATATGAAGTTTATCAGCTTCTTCGCCTAATTTGGGATACCAAAAATTAGGTTGATTAATGTCATGGGAAGGATCACGAACATCAACTTGTCCATAATAATCATAATAGAAATTTTCAAGAGTAATATCTTGATCACTATAATTGACAATACCTGTAGCAATGTCTAATTGATACTTTTTAAACCACGTTTCATCACCCAAAAGTACTGCTAGACCTCTTTGCAATTTCTTGGATTCCGGATGATCCTTTCCATCTTTGATAACGATGGTTCTTTGGGCCGAAGTTTTATGACCATAAGAATCTTCTGCATCCAAAGAATACACAATTGTTTCTGGATCCAACGTATTTACTTGTCTAACTTGATTATGCCTAGACCGAATATAAACAATGTCTCGATAACCACTAACGTTATTATTAACAACATCTTTATAATCATCCCAATAATCCGCAGGAGACCCTATTTCGAACCAGCCATAAGAACCATCACCAAGAGAAAAATTGATTTTATAATCAGACGGAACATCTAATCGTGAAAAATAATCTTCACCTTCATAAATCACATCTTCACCTGCAGAAAGATTAATATAGTCATCATCGTTACAAAAGTTTTGGGGAGTATCAGTTCTCACTTTTGTATAGTCAAGCTTTTTCACTGTAGTTGGAGAAACTTCTTTACAAGAAGATTCACTAAACCAATCTGGCGAACTACCATATACAAGTGAGCCACCTTTTTCATACAACGCCATCAGCGGATTATAAAATCGATTTCGGCGCATCGCCTTTGCTGCATAATTCGTTGCATAACCAGCATATGAATAGTCTACAAATTCATTGGAATTAGATGTCAGATCATATCCATACCCTCCAAAAGCATCAACATCTTTTTCTTGCAAGCTACTAAAATAATAAGAATTACTTGAATTCGCCCATTCATTATAACCCAAAAGAAATTCTTCTGACGTCTCCCCAACTTCGAGAGTTTGGTTGTCCAAAAACTTCTGCCTAAAAACAAAATGATCATTTCCACAATCTAAAATTTGAACACATGAATTGATTGGTCGTTCCCAAACATTTAAGACTGCTTGACGTCCAGTTGTTTTAGTCATATAATAATCCATATAAGGACGAACCAACATTCTTTTATACGTGCTATTATTTCTTATATAAGAATGAAAATCAATCTGTCTATCATAACTCGCTGCACTATCATAAGACACTATTACAGGAGTATTAACGGGATAATCCAAGACCTCAAATGAATAATTTAAGCTCGCAGATTCAATCCCTTTACGAACAGTCAATGTACCACTATACGTCCCAGCCTTTGTTGCAATACCGGAAAGTTGTAACCAGAATGCTTGATTATTCTGCCAATGATTACTAGGATCTTCTGTATTCAACTGGATTCCATCTGCATATTCTGGGCGCCCCTCTGGTTTTAGCCAAGAAGCATTTTTGGAGCTATTAACCAAAACATACCCATCTAAGCCATAACCACTTGAGCCCCCCGCAGCAAGTAAAGCGTCCGTTTCTTGAATGTAAACAGATACAAAAGCCTTTTCTCCCACATAAAACGATTTTCTATCGCCATTTTCAATGGAAATATTCAATGTTGCAAAAGAATTAACAACTGCTATGGTAAGCAAGAACAAAAAGATTTTTCTCATTTATCCCCCCCCCTATTTTTCAATAAAAGTTCCAACACTAATATTATCAAGTGTGTCATTTCTAAATTCTCTATGATGGCTCTTAAAAGAAACCCCATCATCATTTCTAATCTGGATTAAACTTCCAGTAGGATCATACTCATAATATGTTGACAAGTTGTCTTCTGCAACAATCTGAACCACATTTCCATAGAAATCCGTAATAAACGTTTTACTTTCTGCACTAGTTGGATAAATTCTTAAGTAATTCAGAATAACGCCAGATGTTAAAGAGGACAACGAGTTTGAGGAGTACTTTTTTCTGACTCTTTTCCAGGAGCCATTAATAAAAGCTCTATATTCAACAACCAAGTTTGTGTCATCAACAGAGCAAATTGGTTTTGAAGACAAAACCGCCCCACCCTTATTCAAATCAACAGAAGAAACCTCTACTTCGCAATTCTTTTTTGCAAGACCTTTGCCAACAGGTACAATAGATGCTGTTTCAGAAATATTCGCGGGATAGAATAAAGAAGTTTGATACATTCCATCGTCAGAATAGTGTGTCGAGAGAACTCGACCAAAGACATTACGGGTTTCCACAATCTTAAGATTTGAATCAACACTTTTTATATGAGTGCCACCAAATCTTTCCAATTCCGGCAGATTATCACCATTTTGATACTGAACCAAAGCATTCAGCAAAGTTCCATTTCCTAAATATTCTTTAGGTCGCAGTTTGCTATTATAGCTTCCCCAAGCAACAATGGGACGATTATTCTGCTTATACAAAGAATCTGGAATTAATCGGAATGGACTAAAAGAGAAACTTCTTAAGCTATCATTTATTTCAATTGAATTCCATGAAGATGCCGAGTCAACAGTACCTGAGTAAATCGCATCATAGAAATTTTGAGAAATCATATTCTTCAAGAACATATTGTCTGCCAGCACTGTAGACTTGCCATTTTCCTTAATCGAATAATGCGGATGCTTCACTGTAAGTTTGCGCATTTCTAGGGTTTTTCCTCCTTTTTCCCTAGAAATTACAGTTCTTGCAACAGTAGCAGTAGGGCTTCCGGTGAGCGGATCAAAACGATGATTGTCCATAGAAGTTTCTGTAAACACATTACGTTCAACACCATTTTGATTATCATAACCAGCAGTTGTCTTGGTTGATATCAAGAATGCTGGATAACGAACATATTCAAACTTGCCATGATCCTTCTTTTTAGAGTCAACACGTTCATACAATGGAGCATATTTAGTCATGCACTGATTTTTCTTACCAGCATCTTCTTTTCCATCATAAGTTTCACAATGCAATTGCGTTTCATACGCCCATTTTTCTATTTGTACACCAACCTTATTTGCAATATCATTATTGTCATCGGCAACATCTTCTGCAACACTTGGAGCCTTCGTTGAATACACATTCTTCACGCTCTTTATCTTTACAGAATTTTCGTTGGTCCCTCTATAGTAACTGATTTCATAATTCAAGCCAAGGAAGGATGTAAGATCATGATATACAATAGACTGTTCAAAATTTGCAAAATCAGTCAATTCAGTTTTTTCGCCTATTTCTTGAATTTGGAATTTTTCTTTACCATACTTGACAGATCTATACAAAATGGGAACGAAGCCCTCCTTATGAGATCGAGCCCACATAGGTTTTAAAGTAAGTTTTTTTCCTTTTTTACTTAGATTAAGATTTAATGCTACAGCGACTTCATTATATTCTGTAAGATCATCAAGGACGAAAATATCGCTCAGCATAGGCTCATTGTTCTTATATTTTACAGAAACTCTTAGATATTTAGCCTCCTTAATATTGTCCGCATAGAACATATAACTATTGCTCTTGTTTTGCGCGATAAGCACGTTCAACAAGTCAATACCGCTAATTTGCTGTTTATGTTCATCTAGCAGTTCAATTTCCGCATAAAAAGACCTGTAGTCATAATCCTTATCTAAATGAGATCCTTCATAGTTAAATAAAACTGCATTAACCTTAAGGAACGGCTTCAATATTGCCAAAGTCGAAGGGTCGATAAACGCCTTTGGTACACCACTTTCTGGAGTTATATACTTAAACACTGTTGTACCATTAAGAGTTTTTCCCTGAGAATCTGTATTCTTCACAGAAACCATCGGGTAAGAGACTCCTGAACCAGGCAGATAGAGCAAATCATCATCATCAAAGCCAACAATTCGAGACTTAGGTTTCAAACCGACATTCGGTAAAGCAAACGAGACCTTATCACCAAAGAAACGATTGCCGAGTACAGTCGTGAATGAAGAATCCGGAAGCAAAGCCAATTCACCAAGAGAATAATCGTATTCAGAACGAGTTGTTCTATCAATATCTGTACGAGAAATTTGCTTAACACGCAAATCTCCTCCTTTCATACTTTCAAATTCTTGTCGAGACCACATAAATCCCTTACGATCCTTTCCGGAAGAGCTCCAAGATTGATCTTCAGTAATTCTATAAGCAGCTTCCTTCAATCCAGCGTCAATAAGTTCGTAGGCATTATCAATAACAATCAATCGATTAACTAAATTTTTTCCACTTACGGCGTTTAATTCCGCAATTACCGCACCTTCTGTAACTACAGCAACGCTTCTTGTACGATCGCAACTGCCCCAACCAAAAGGACCACAATCAACTTCAGTATCCATCGCCGAAGTTAAATTCAGCATAACATGAGTATTACCCGAACGAACATCTACGCCCATTGAATCTAAGTACTCGAAACCAGAGCCATTGAATCCCATAGGTTTTTTGGTATCCCAGAAAGCCTCTCGAGGGCCAAGGCATTGCTCTCTCCAATACAATTGACCAATTTCAACACACAATTTGTCCTTATATCGATCATCATTAGACAATTGATAATCGCTGTAACTAGAACACTTTTCGAAACCCACTATTTCAACATAACGTTTTTCGCTAGCAAAATCTTCACCATTTTGATAGGAATCTCGTTCATACGAGACTTCCATAATGCCTCCAGCAGGATCAACAACCTTGTTCAAACTCCATGCTGAAGCTCCGTAATCAGCAAAAGACTGGTCAACCTTGTGATTTTCCGATGTGGCATGCATATTCCACATACCCCAATCATCAACAACATTGGAAGAAGCTATAATACTAGCATCAACATCTGACAGATTCTCATAATAACTAGCAGGATACTGATATTCAGCATTTTCGTTAGAAGATCCAGAAACTTTTTGCTGAGATAATTCAACCCAACCATCTTTAGTACTTAGACGGGTCGAAGTCAACGAAGGTGAATTATACTCAAATTTGAAAGGAGGCAAATAAGAACATTTGCCATTACGGCAACCTCTTTCAGAAATACTCTTCAAAGTTAATTTACCATACAAATAATTTTTTTCTTCAACAGCACCGGTTTCTGAACTTCCGCTCTCCTTGTTTGAGCAAACATCAACACTAGCAGTATCAGGAGAATTCAAAATATCTTCATTACTCTTCGGATACTTACCTGAACAATAAGAGTTCAATGTCTTAGGTTGTAAAGAATAATCATACTTAAAATCAAATATTTGATAAGCATGATTTGTATCATTCTTATTGTAATAGACAATACTCTTCAAATATCTGGATTGATTATCACCAACTTCATCAACTGAGTTATCAAAAATGATATTAGACCATTCTATAAGAGGGTATACCTCACCAACACCAGCTTCACCAAGAACAATTTCTTTTCCGTCATAAGAGTTTTCAACAAATGAATAAGCTTGTATAGGACTATTATTTGCAGATAGTTTCACTCTGAAAAGTCCATACTTTGATTTTTCATCCGTTACAGGTTCAATTTCGGTATTTTCATCAATTAAAAGCGAATATTCGCCCATATTAAAATTCGTCATTTGTTTACGGACTTTCTCCAGTTCATTAGGCGAATACGAACCATCAGGCAAATTTCCCGTATTAAAATTGCCAATCATAATAGTCTTTTTATTTTGAATTACTTTTTTCAAAACATCAGGAACAGGCGTACTAAAATACAGATATTCTGGAGTGATTATAATTTCTTCACCAGTAATTGCTTTTATACAATTTGTCCCCCCCCCATGACTACCTGCAGGCGCCGCAACGCACCACTTTTCAGTATAATAGGAGTATACTTTTTTCTCTTTTTTTACCTTTCCTTGCAAATTTGATTGTACAAAAATTGGAATATCAGAATAACCGTTTTCGGGGTTAAGTCCTTTTTCCCAGCCCTTTCCATCAACACGCTCTTCTAAAGCAGAATCATTCAAAACAAACTTAACCTTATGAGTTGAAGTTTCAATAGATTCTAGATACACATATTCTTTCACGCCAAATGATGCCTGATACATTCTTGAATCACAACCTTCCGGAGTAAAGCCATTGGAAGGCATTCTAAAATTCGGCAAATCAGCAGCACTTAAGCCAGGGCGGCCATACGGAGTTCTCCAACGATAAATAGATGGTTTTGTGTACTTAAATTTCACATTATAACCAATAGACTTTTCTCCAAGATCAATATAATCTGCCCCTTGAATTTCAGTAAGCAACCATTGAGTTGCATATGGATTCATATTTACTTGATAAGAGAAGAATAAATCTGCAACCTTTTCTTTTTCGTCAGCTCCAGAAGTGCACGTTTCATTCAAATGTCCTTTTTTCGCAAAGAAATTTACCACGCTTTTACCGATTTGGTAATAAAGCGTATAAACACCCTTAAGAAAATCCCAATATCCTTTTGCAAAATCAACAAAGAAATTTGAATTTGAAATAGACGTTGACTGATCAACAAAAACAGGAGCTCCCTTTTCTTTATTAATTGAGTAATCAACTTTTAAATAGGACTTAACAGGCTGACCAAAGATGTATTTATTACCATTTGAAGCGGTAATTACAAAGCCCTTTAAAGATCCAACCGGACTATCATCTTCAAAAATAGGTTCAATTTTCCTTGATCCATACAAGGCATATTCGCGATTACCAACCGTCCTATACAGTAAATCCTTTGAAACATGCTTTCTATCGTATGCTTTTGTACTACCTAAATCGCTTGTTTTGTAATAGCCACCTTCACCCACAAACAAGAAGTTCATTCCACTAGAAATCGTATCAACATTAGATTTATTCTTTCTATAAACAAAACGATTTCCCTCATTACGAATATTTGTAGCATAACGAGCATACGGAGAGCAAGTTTCATCATTTAAGCACTGTTCATAAGAAGAATATTCACTTTTTATATTGGAACCATCACTATCAAATTTGAATTCCTCAGCATATGGTTTGAAGTCTTGATCGCCATAAGTAAGCGGAGAATATGATTCAACACTTCCATCATCTACAGTCCAAGAATCACTAATGAGTTCATAAATTTGGTGCTCTTCTCTAGGGAACAAACGGAAGGAACCGGAAGCGCCTTCTGATGACACATTAAACAAGTCATAGGCAGGATACTTTCTATGATCCCCAAGTTTTTCAAGATTACGTCCCTTCAAAGTCCATGACCATTTCATATCAGACTTAGAGTCTTTAGCAGAGCCAATTTCACTCTGCGGCATGCCAATGATGTTATTATCACCATCTGCAACAATCGCAGGTCCCGCCTGATACATATAACCATAAACATAATCCGAAGTAGCGGATCTCATATGATATTCATAAATGTTATCATTGAATCCGAAAGAAAATGTTCCATAGGGCGTTGGAACAAAAAGATTAAAACCTCTTGTTGATGTCGACCCTTTTCCAGAAACAACAGAGTTGGCAACGTTAACAGTCGTTCCAACACCACTTTCAGAAACAAATTTTCCATTTCCATCATACAGACTTTGAGTTCCAGAAACAGAAACACCTCCCGAAGACAGGCCGACTTTCATAGTATTTGTCTTGGTACCAACGACATTTCCTGCTCCATTTTTTACATCTTCATGCCCTGAAACAGAGAAACCAACATTGTAAGCTGTTTTTTGACCCTGGCCATACGACGCACCGATGGACGCACCAACATTCCGTCCTTCAACAGAAAGTGTTGTTGATCCAGATATAGAGCCATTACTTGTAGAAAATGCCAGAGATTGGTTCAAAGCACCAACTCTAGCATTCAATCCAAAAGATTCATTACTTACTGTAAAACCAACACCCGCATATTCTCCAAGTTTGAACCCTGCAGAATAAGACATTCCCACACCGCCACTGCTAGAAACATTCATACCAACAGAGAATGCTCCATAACCATAGCCAAAGTTCAAATTCCAATAATGCCATGCAGCATATTGATATACAAAACCTAATGTTCCACCATGGAATTGATCATCGGGAACGCCTCTTAAATCTCGATTAATAGCACCTGGATTCAAAGTCCATCCAAGCCCAACCCAAGAAGCCTCTTGTTGAGGAGTAATACCCGCATGATAAGACATACTAAGAGGGAAATTTCCATAGGCTCCCGGAAGTTCTCCTAAAGGTATTGAATAAGTAAAATTACCAGTTTGTAAATTAACCATATCCTGTAATTCAGAAGGTTCGAACTGGATATAATCAGGCTGTGACGGGCCTCCTTGCAAAGCAAAGGCCACAGAGCTAAAGGAAAGCAAAGCTACGTAATAGGCTTTTTTCATCGTTATTTCTCAATCAAACGAATATTGTCACAATTTTCTAGATTCATTTCAATGCCGCCAATACCGTGACTGACATTGCTTACATAAAGGGCTGCACCATTTTTTTTATCAGCGAAGCTTAATACAAATAAATCTGCAGCACCTAATTCAAATGTTACCGATTTACGGAAGGCAACAACTGCTGAGGAATCCTTCTTGCTTATGAGGAATGCATTCTCGAATTCCAAATTAGAACGAGGCGTTGCCCAAAACAGAACTCTCATGCCAGAATCCAGAGGAGTTCCCCACTTAACCTTCTCATAATCGGCAGAAAGAGGCATCGCATAGAACGTAACACCTCCTCGAAAAAATTCCGACTTACAGTTGGCTTCATAAAAAGAAAGATATTCCGACTCCGGCAAACGCTTTGTGCATCCACATAACAGCGCCACAAAGCCAAAGAGCAGAGTTGTTGCAAACAAAGTACTTTTCATTTTTATTTAAAACGATCGTTCAAGAAAACAAGGAAATCATCGGTAACATCAACCTTAGACCCTTCACCATATACAATGCTTCCGTTGCTCGTCGCGAAAACGATATCCAAGCCATTCTTCTTTGCAAAATCAGACATGGCAGCATTGATTTTTTCGTATACATTTTGAAGCTTCTGCACACGGAGCTGCTGAATAGAGTTTGCTCGAGCCTGATTAAAGCGGCCAAGTTCTTCAATTCGAGATACCTGTTCCTTCTTCATCGCAGTCTTTTCAGCAACAGAAAGTTTCTCATAAGATTCAACCACTCGCGCTTCAAAAGCTTTTAGGGAATCTTCGATAACAAGCCTTTCTGTATTCCACTTGGTTTCAGCCTGCTGAACTTCATCCAAAGCCTTCTGTGATTCCACAAAGGAATTCAAAAGTTTTTCAGTATTCACAAAGCCGTATCGAACTTCATCTTTACTGTGCTGCAAGACATAGGCTATGCCTGCAAGTGAGATAATTACGGCTAAAACAGCAGCAATTTTACCCATTTTATTCATTGATTCCCCCAATGTATGTTATAAGTTCCTTGGTTTTATCGGCTTTTGTGCCGGTACCATAAACAACAGAATTATCATTAGATCCAAAAAGGATTGCAAAGCCATTCCTCTTGCAGTATTCAGCGACTTTTTCATTAAACTTTTTGACAGCTTCTTCAACCTCAGCTTGAGAGGCCTTGCTTATTGAATCAATCATGTTGTGTCGGTACACATTGCTTTCGAGATTCAGTAATTCAACAAGCGCATCGTATTTTTCATTGCGAACCGATGTTGAATCAAACAAGCCCATTATGGAATCAGTAAAATTCTGTTCCTTTTTCTTCAAGATTTCATCTTGGAGGCCAATTTTTCGATTTATCGCCTGCATTTCCTGGTCAGCAGCAAGAACTTCCGTAGAGTCAATGAAATACGGATAACAGGCATCGTTTGCTAATGTTTTGAAGGCGATCCCAACAAACAGTAGGGAAAGCAACAAAGCGACTACTGATAATTTATTCATAATCAATCCTTTGTGCATGATTGAAAATCCCAATCATTTTTTTTGAGCATACCCCAAAACCCGTATTTCACTTGCACAAGTAAAATACAGTACTTGAAATACCCGATTTTTTAATTAAGACTCTAACCCCCAAAACATGGTTAGGAGCCAACTAAAAACTTTTCATTTTCAATACGGCGTGGCAATTTAAAAAACTTATTTGTACAAGTAAAGCGTTTCTTGATTATTTTTGTCTTGTTTTTTTTGAATTTACGCCTACATTGTATTGCATTCTTTGGTTAACCAATTGCAAATCATTTAGTTAGCGAAATTTGGAAAAACGTCGATGCAACAAAAAAATAACATTGTTGCTCAGCCAAATCCCTCAAAATTTCCTATGATTGGAGAGGTATGCCTGTGGAATTTAGGATGGAAACAATGGCTGACGAAGTGCATCAACCTACGCGTAGTTGCAGTAGGGGCGACAGCCTTATGCTGACCATGGCCTACGACGGTTCCGGCAGGCGTGTTTCCAAGACGAGGTTCCGCAAGGCCTGCATTTCCGACAAGTCCGCTGACGCAAACTCCTCCGACGGCGTGTATGCTGCCGACTGGGAACGCGAACTTGTAACCCACTACACCGGCATCGGCACCGAGGTCCGCGAAAGTTTCCACAACGGCACTCCCAGCGAAACAAAGGTCGTGGTGAACATGCCCCAGGGCCTGGGCCGCTACGGCGTGGAAGATGCCGAAAAGCCGTCTTCCGGCAACGCCACCTTCGAATGGTACCTCAAAAATCATCTGGGCTCCACCATGCTGGTGTACGGCACAGGTGATGGCGCTGGCAGTGTGAAGGCCGCCTACGACTACCGCGCCTTCGGTGAGCAGGTGACGCTCTCGGAACCCACTGAAAAAGTTACTGAAAATTTCACCGGAAAAGAACGCGATGACGAGACCGAGCTGAACTACTTCGGCGCAAGATATCTTGACCCGATGATTGGAATGTGGACAAGCGTGGATCCTGCCCGTCAGTTTAGTAGTCCGTATCTGTATGCGGGGAATGGGGTGAATCCGATAAATAGCTTTGATCCGGATGGGAATAGAGTCTTTGGAACTTATAATCGTTCTACAGGAGAGGTTTATTTGCAGGATGAAAATCCTGAAAGAGGATCATATACATTCCATGCATTTTCTGGATGGCATGATAATCAAAATGCAAAGGGTGGACCTATACCTTTAGGAAACTATGCTATAATAAATGATCCTTGGAAGGGTAGAAAAAATTGGTTCGGCCTATACAATAAAGATGATGGAAAATTTGATGATTTTGTGCAGGACGAAAATGGTGTTGCATATAGAGGACAAATGCGTTTACATCGATTTTCTAGTGGCACGGATGGTTGTATTAGTGCAAAAACAGAAAATGTTGAAGACTATTTGGGTGTTGTTAACTGGATAAAAGGAACTGAAACGAAAAAAATAATTGATGCTGATGGCATTGAAAGAACGGATTATGGAGAAATAGAGGCTGTATCAGATGATGAATAGATTGCTTTTTTCGTTTTTTATTATGACTTCATTGAGCTTTGCAACTTCTGTTGAGGAATATCTTGGTCAATATTTGAACGTCCTGTTTAATATAAATTATTATACCAAGACTGAAGATGCTTTTTCGAATTGGAAAAAACTTGATGAAATATTTACAAGAATTTCTGGCTTGCAGCAAAATGAGCGTATTTTATTTTATAAACGTGCTTTTTATTATGGAGAAATGGATGGAGAAGTTCTAGGATCATTTGGAAAAATGATGGTTTGCAATGGCGATTTAGAAATGTTAAAAAAGAATATTTTGTTAACTGATTCAAAAAATAAAACAAAAGAAATGATAAAAAAGAATACTTTATTCGAATCTTTTATTTTATCAAGAAATAATAAATGTGAAGATGGTGATTGATTTTTGGAGATGATTGTGTAGTGCTTGATAGCACCTTCGTCTACGATTCCGAGGGAAATCTCATCGAGGACAAATCCAAGAACCTCAAAATTTCCTATGATTGGAGAGGTATGCCGGTGGAATTTAGGATGGAAACAAAGGCTGATAAAGAGCTTCAACCTACGCGTAGTTGCAGTAGGGGCGACAGCCTTATGCTGACCATGGCCTACGACGGTTCCGGCAGGCGTGTTTCCAAGACGAGGTTCCGCA
>NZ_FQWP01000033.1:0-21695 GCF_900129715.1 Fibrobacter sp. UWH9
CTCAACACAATCAGGCTGGGCGTGTCAAACGCAAGGATCGAGGCGACGAACAACAAGATAAAGCTACTGATACGGACTGCCTATGGCTTCAGGAACATGAACAACATGCTGTCGCTGATAATGCTGAGCTGTTCCTATGTAGATGTACAGATAGCCTACGAATGGGAATCGGAATCGAGAGAATCATCTAGCAAGGCTGCCTAAATGCTTCCACACATGTTGATGATGCCTCAATTTTTTATGTAATAATCTTTTTGATAAAGATGCTTTTTACAGTACTCCGCTAATTCCTTCGCCCTTTCAATGGGAGATAAATCTCCTGCATGATGATTTGCCATTTTGCGATAGAATCCGCCATCAACAAGAATTGCTGTTTTCAAAGTTGCCCCCAAAAACACAAAAGGCCCGTAACATCGTTGGTTCCCCTATGGTGGGACAACTTCGTTACAGGCCTGTTTATGTTCAAAGTATACATAAATGAAATAAATGCGTCAAGTAGGTTTTTGCCAAATTTACAACATGGCTGAAATTAAATCAATAAAACTTTTTGTTCCTTTTTATTTTGCAAACAACTGTTTGCATGAATTCACAGGTTATCAACAAAACAATTGCATAACTGGAGTAGTCACCTTCTGGTTTTTAAAATTCTATGAAGCTAAATTTGGGCTGTTCAAGAATTTTGGGTCATGAAAATTCAAAAAATACTCTGCGTTTTTGCCGTTATTTCGGTATAAAATACTTTGCGTTTTTAACATGAATAAGTAGTAGAATACCTTGCGTTTTTTTATGTTTATTAAGTATATTATGAGCATCCGGGACTGATTTCATGATTATTTTTAGACGCAAGATTTATCAAGAACTTCTGAATTGGAAGGAAGAATCCAAAGGCCGGGAAGCCCTTCTTATAGAGGGCGCGCGTCGTATTGGAAAAAGTGCCATTGTAGAAGAATTCGCGAAAAACGAATACCGTTCCTACATTCTGATTGATTTTAATGACTGCGAAAAGGCTGTACTAGATGCCTTTGATAAAATGAATGATCTTTCGGCATTTTTCAATATCCTTTCATATACTTATGGGGTGAATCTCTACCCGAGGGAATCCCTGATTATTTTTGATGATGTGCAAAGATTTCCGAAGGCAAGGCAATCCATCAAAAAATTGGTGAAAGACGGCAGGTTTGATTATATAGAAACAGGCTCTCTTATTTCCATTTACGAAAATGTCAAGGATATTACCATCCCCTCGGAAGAAACATCCATCCAGATGTTCCCCATGGATTTTGAGGAATTTTGCTGGGCGATGGATAAGCCGAATATATGTGACTTTATCCGCGATGCGTTTTCAAGGAAGAAGGCGTTGGATGAACCACTCCATAAGGAGTGCATGCGTCTATTCAAACAGTATATTCTGATAGGGGGCATGCCACAATCCATTGTCGCATTCCTTGAAAACACCTACAGCTTTGATTATAGCGACAAGGCAAAGCGCAAGATTATTGAACTCTACAAAAAGGATGTTCAAAAAATCAAGGGCTCATATAAGGGGAAAGTCCTTTCGACATTTGAACAGATTCCTGCATTTTTGTCTAAGCACGAAAAGCGAGTTGTATTTTCAAAGATCGCTGGGGGACTCGGTAGTGAAAATAGCTATGAGAATACCTTCCTGTGGCTTTCCAATTCCATGATTGCAAACAACTGTTTCAAGTGCTCCGATCCAAATATTGGCTTTGGCTTGAACGCGGACGATTCCGCAGTCAAGTGCTATATGGGCGATACAGGCCTTTTGTTCTCTATGGCTTTTGGCGAAAATCAGATTTCAAAGGAATCCTTGTACAAGGAAATCATGAACGAAAAGCTTGCGATTAATAAGGGTATGCTCTTTGAAAATGTCATTGCGCAGATGCTTGTATCTCAAGGACATAAGCTTTATTTTTATACCCATTTCAATCAGGAAAAACATCGCAACGATATTGAAATTGATTTTATGATTAGTGAATCTGATTCGGTAGGTTCAAGAATCATTCCAATCGAAGTCAAGTCTTCAAAAAATTACACCACCACATCGCTTGAATCGTTTAAGAAGAAATTCAAAAAGCGTATTAAGACTTCTTATATAATCCATCCGAAGAATTTGAGTATTCGGGACGATGATACTGTTTGCATTCCGCCTTATATGGCAATCTGCTTGTGAGATCACAAATGCAAAAGCTAAACGATTACTGCACTTGCGAAGCGAAACTGAACGGAGACGAATTTGTCGGCATTCGTAATAACGGTTGTCTTGAAATTTGTTTTCCTGCTGGATACTTTAAGAATGATGCCGCTATCGCAGAACTTGACGAAGATGAGCTTCGCCAGGATATTATGCAGTTGTTTGATGTGCTTTCTGATTCGGAGCTAATCGAGGTTCACGAAAATTCAAACATTATCGGAAGGGATGTTGAAAAATCGTCTTCAGATTTTCCTATGCTAGCTTATGTCAACCTACTCCGGAATTTTATGGAGTATGGCTATTACTCCGAGCAGGAAGTTGTCTTTAGGCAAGGTGGAAGCGGCAAGGTCGACTGGAATCGAACAATAAAAACTTTGAGGCCGGATGTTGTTAATGATAGTGTGGTCTATCTTGATCCAGTTACACGACAAACGGACAATAATGAACGTGAACTGATTTCGCTTATCCATAAATTCTGCGTGTGGGATGCTGCAAAAAGAATCGGTTTTGTTTTTGGCGTTGATATCCAGGAACCTCCCGCCCTTGATTTTGACTACGAGATGTTTTCTTCTGTCTTGATGACGAAAGCCTCCAAAACATTCCATGATCGCACACTTGTAATTTTCCAGGATATGCTGAGGATTGTGGAATACCTTGGAAAAAATGTGTCTGACGAAAATGTGATTCCCAATGAATTTTATTTTGGGGTAAATTCATTTGCTCCTGTTTGGGAAGCGATGATTGAGCGCATTTTCGGAACAGAACGTCGAGAAGATTATTATCCAAATTGCGGCTGGGTTATTGATGGTAAAAATGCGGGTCGTGTTGAAATGCGTCCTGATACCATCATGAAAGTGGATGACAAAATCTTTGTTCTGGATTCCAAGTATTATACTTACGGCATTGATGGCAGAACGTTGCCGCAGTCAGAATCTATCACCAAGCAGCTTGCCTATGCTGAATTTGCTGAACAAAAAATTGGCAAAACGGTTTATAACGTTTTTCTGATGCCTTACTGTGCGGGTGCGGTAACTGCAGAGAATTTTTTGTACCCATTTAAAATGAAATATCTAGGCTACGCCTATAGTGATTGGAAAAATACGGATGTGGCAAAAGGTCTTGTAAAACCTTACCACAAAATTCACGGCGTCCTGCTTGATATAAAAAATGTGATGCAAAATTATAGCAAGAGCAATGCTGCACAGAAGCAGTTTGCGAATGTGATTACGACCGCAAATAAAAAAGGCCCGTAACATCGTTGGTTCCCCTATGGTGGGACAACTTCGTTACAGGCCTGTTTATGTTCAAAGTATACATAAATGAAATAAATGCGTCAAGAACAACTGTTTGCATGAGAGTCGCGACGGCCAAGCTTGCTTGAGCCGGCACCTGTCCTCGCTTGACGGGAATGACTGAAGAGGATTTTATAAAGTTCCTTGGTAGTCGTGGCATTTCCATATTCCATTTTGATGATGCAAATGAATTTATGGAAGAAATGAAACATGCATAGAGCAAAAAGTTTATAGTGTAAATAAACGTCTTGCTTTGTAGCCATTTTTTGGCTATATTGTTTTCATGAACGTTGTAATCGCCAAACGTTCGGTTGAAAAATGTATTCAGAAAATGCCTGTAGCCGAACAAAATAAATTTATTCGTTTGAAGCAACTGCTTAAGGAGAAGGGCCCTGAGCAGCCGGCTCTTATGAATTATTCAAAACTTGGACCCGACAAGTATCATTGCCATTTATCTCGTAAATGGGTGGCCTGTTGAACTTGTAAAAACGGAACGCTAACCATTGAGGTGTATTATGTTGGCAGTCGTGAAAGCGCCCCCTATGCCCGGCACTAAGGAACCTGTTGTATTCCAGATTAAAGGTAACATTCCTGATTGCGTCATTGGAATCATGCGCAGCCTTTTCCCTTCTGTAGAGACCAGCGATGATGATGAATTTATTGATCTGGATAATTCAGAAGTGCTTAAGGGTATCGCCGAGAGAATGTCTCCTGGCGATGCTGTCAAGGCTGACCGCGAACTTCGTGGCTGGACGCAAAAAGTCCTTTCCGAGAAGTTGGGGATTTCTGTTCAGAATCTTTCTGAAATTGAACGTGGCCGTCGTACAGTTTCACGAAAAATGGCTACCAAGTTGGCAGCCGTTTTCGATGTGACTCCGGAGTCATATTTTGATTTCGGGATGAATCTCGTAGATACGTCTGCGAAGTACGATGCGAAGAAAAAGTGATTTCATATGATTTTTTCTTCCGCAGCTTGGGACAGTTTAAAACTGATTTTCTTATCCATCGTTGACTTAATTGGACATTTTGTCCATGGTGTTTCTGAAAAAATCCTTTTCAATTACTTTGGATGAAGCTACTTTGGAGATTACTCCACACATCCAAAAAAGGCGTCTTCTCTTATGAGGAGGCGTCTTTTTTTAGTCACTTTTTATAGGGAGATTTTTTCCAGTCGGCGCGACTTGGCATTTTTCGGGGAACCAGGAGTTCCTTGTTTTCTGCAGGGCGGGCCCAATCTGTATTTGTCTTGATGGGTGGCATAAAGAAGTGCATGTGTGCCACGGGGTCAATTTGTACGGTGGCGCTGGTGCTGGTACAGGGGCGGTCCTCATCCCGATTGTCAAAAAGCGCCTTGGCTAAAAATGGTCGCTGTTCCCATTGGTAGTCGTCACCAAATTCTGTGATTCCGTAAATGCGTTCCCCCTTTTTGGCAATGAACTCGATTTTGCATTTTCCGCTTGAATTCGTGTAGTGGCATCGCGTTCCCGAACAGAGGAATTTCCCGTTCCCGTAAAAATCGTATGCTTTCCCGTCGTCTGCGGACACATAGATTTCTTGCCAACCAGAGAAAATCCCTGCATGGGCGTAAGCCGCAAGGAACATCATGGCGATTATGTGGGCGAGCCTAGTCATCAGTAACCTATGATTGCTTCGAGGCCGATTCCCTGGAGCTTGTGGCCGTTGGTGTAGTAGTTGTTCCTGAAGTATTTGAGGCCGAAGCGGACTGTCCAGGTTCCGTAGCGGTTGAACTGATAGCCTGCGCCCAGCGAGAAAGTTGCGCCCTGGTCGTTCTTGTCTTGTTCTTCGTTGCGGTAGTTAGTTGTCGTGTATTTGGTTCCGGATAATCCGGCGCCAGCTATTACGTAGGGCGTGTTGTTTTCGTGGATGAAGATTGGAGCGGCAAGATTTAGGCCCAGGTGGATCATGTTCGTGTCTTTGGAAATGATTCCCTTGAAGTCTATTTCAGCGCCAACCATAAAATAGGTGAAGTCGTGCCAGGCGGAGAATCCGATATTGCCTGCGGCATGCTGACTCTTGATCAGATAATCTACGCCGAAGGAGAATGCCACGCGGGTGGTCCTTGAAGTGTTCAGCTTGTTTTCGAAATTGCTGGGAAGGTTGGATTCGCCGCTTTCGTGGGTGGCGGCAACAGGCTGGAAGTTAGATTCACTGATGTAGATGGGATATTCGGAATCGTAGAAGCTTTTGGGGTTGCTTCCTTTTTTGCCGGTGCCCATGGAGTTTGCCACGCGGAACAAGATGGGAGCGATGTCTTCGGGGATAATGGCCTGGTATTCGTCGTGCCACACCAGGTTATCGTTTTCGGTGTCTTTCATGGCGAAGGTGAGGAGCATGCCGCTGCCTTGTTCCTTGACGGTGATGTACAGGATGTAAGGGCAGCCCTTGCGCTTGGCGAGGTTACTGACTATGGCCATGGAGGCGGACTTGACATAGGGTGATTCCTTGTCGGCGGCCACGAGCTTGTAACGGCCCACTTCCTTGACGTACTGGCCGAAGGTCTGGACGATATAATTTTTGTAGTCGGGATGGATACCGCTAACTTTTATGTAGGGAATAAAGACTGATTCTTCGGAATAATCCACTCGGCCTTCGCCGTCAAATAGGCTTGCGAAATATTCCTCCAGCATCATCCCGGGAATAAACAGGAGGATTTTAGCTGTGCCCTTGGTTAAATCGGATGCGGCACTTCCTGCATGGGCGTTCCCTGCAGAACAAAGAATCACTAACAAAAAAATTAGACTTTTAATAAAACGCATAAAAACCCCCGTGTCTATGCGAAAATACAAAAAAGAGTTCTGGAGAAAAAGCTGAAACTATTACAGGGTGGAATGACCTTTTATTTTTTCAGGTGGAGCTTGCGGAGGACCTTTCCCAGCAATTCGTTAAGGATATCTCCGGCGTCCTTGCTGCCAAGGATCTTCTGGATAAAGAGGGTGGCGAACAGCAGGATAACGCCGGCGGCACAGCTGTAGATAACCAGCACGATCAGGTTAGTGCTGCGGACGAATTCACCCGTCACATGGTCAAGTCCAAGGGCGGCAAAGATCATGATGCCGAATGCCACCAGGGCGCGGAACATATTCAGAAGTGCGGTCCTCATGCCGTCGGTTCCGTTCTTGCGGGCCCACATGAAGATCATGGAAATCACCTGCAGGATGGCGCCGGTGGCACCGATAATAGGTACGCTCTTGATACCCAGAGGTTCGCTCAATAGCATGTAGGCGGGAATGGTGGCGGCAAAGATTCCGGTGTTCAGCAGGGTGGGCAACCACATGCGTTCGGCGGCGTAGAAGCTGCGCACCAGAACCGCCTGCAAGCAAAGTCCCAAGCTTACGGGCAAGTACCAGCGGAGAATTTCGGTAATGGCTTCGGTGGTTTCGCGATGGAAGGCGCCGCGTTCAAAGAGGATTCGCACGGCGGGGAAGGAGAGTGCCCATACTGCAACCACTGCGGGAATCAAAATGCAGAACATGCGTGAGAGACTCTTCCAGATTTTTTCGTTCAGCTGCTTGATCTGACCTTCCTTTACAAGGCGTGCCATGTCGGGGTAGCTGGTAACGGAAACGGAGAAACCGAAGACTGCCACCAGGGTGTACATGACGCGGTAGGCGTAGTTCAGGCTAGAAATACCGCTGCCGCCAAAACTGGAACCGAAACTACGGATAATGAATTCCAGGCCGAACATGGAGCCTACGCCAAGAGACATTGGCAACATCATCTTGAAATAGCGGACGATATCGGGATGGGTGGGCTGCATGATCAGTTCGTACTTGACGCCGCCACGCTTGGCTCCAAAAATCTGCAATGCGAAGAATCCGATGAAGGCTCCTACGGGAACGCCCCAGGCGAAACCTTCCAGACCGTAGCTGACGCCATTCATGCGGCCCATCAGAATACCAGCAAGGCCTCCGCCCACAATGGCCACGTTGTAAATCAGGCCGGTAAGGGAAGGAATCAGGAACTGCTTACGGGTGTGCTGCACGGCAACCAGAATACTTCCCACGAAGATGAAGATCTGGCCCGGCAAAATGATGCGGCCGTAGTAAGTGGCGCGCTCGATCAGTTCTGCGCTTGCGCCGCTGGTGGTGAGCAGCTGCAAAAGTTCCGGCATAAAGATGAATGCAGGAATCACCAGCACCAGCAAGATGGCGCCGAAGGTGTTCAGCACGTTGCTAAAGAACTTCCAGCTTTTCTCTTCGTCGCCGGCCACCTTGTAGCCTGTAAAAATCGGGATGAAGATAATGGAGAGGAATCCGGTGCTCACTACGTGATTCAGGATGTCGGGAATCATGAAGGCCAGATCCAGGGCGTTCTTTTCGAGGGAGACGCCGGCGGCGTGGGCCAAAAGCATTTCACGGAAGATTCCCAGCACGCGGCTGAGCAACATACTTACAGCAACAATAATGGCAGCTTTATTCATGGAGGTTAATTTAGAAACTTTGTATATTTGAATGCATGAAAAAGATTTTTGGAATTATCGCTTTCGCCCTTGCAGGTATCGCTTTCGCCCAGGATGGCGCATCCGACGAAAATGTGACCAAGGGACCCTATGAACCTGTCGCTACCGAAGTGACTCAGGCCAAGAATTCCGACGACGATCCGTTGCCGGCTCCCAAGCGCCCGACCTACAATTTCGCAAGTTTCGGTCTTGGCTTTAGCGTGTGGCACAACTGGGAAGATTCCAGGAAGAATCCCAAGCGTGACTGGGACCAGGGCGTGGTATTCCATTACGGACGTATTTGGGAAATGACAACTCATGGTGCCATTACGTTCATGAACAACGCTAACGGTTCTTATGAAACTCATTGGCAGTGGCACGAGACTGCCTTGATTGGCGGCCGCTATTTCTTTGCCGACCAGGTGTTCTCCCCTTATGTGGGCATGGGCCTAGGTGTGGGTGTCGAAATGGACTTCCACTTTGACAAGTTCTCTGAAGCCTTTGCCATTGGCCCTGCCGGTGGTCTTGAAGCGGGCTTGATCATCTTCCGTACTTCTACGACCCAGCTTGAAGTGGGTGCCGCCTACGACATGCTCCTGGATGGTTTTGACTTTGGCCGCCATTTCGGAAGCTTCAGTTTCTACCTGGCCATTAACTATTAATTGTCTGGCTGTTTAGGCGACGGGCGCGCTTCGCGCGGCATGTTGCCGGCGGGTGCGTTAAACTGCGACTTTATAGCTGTTTAGCAATGTTCTGCTAGACAGCTTTTTTTGTTGCTGCAGGCGGTCTACGATAATGCTTGGGCGCACATGAAAGAGTCCTGCGAAATAGTCGATGCAACGCTTTTCGGCAAAGTGGCCGCAGCAGACGATTTCGCATTCTTCGGCTTCGGTCAGCATATGGCGTTCCGCAAATTGTTCGGCGGCGCTGCATTTTAGGGCGTCGCCCGAGATGCTGTTTGCAGAACCGCCCGCGGTTCCCGCAATTCCTGCAGAAGGTTGCTGGCTTAGTTGCAGGCCCAGCTGTAGGCACAGGCTGCGCTTGCCGTACATAATGTGGTACAGCTGATGGAACAGCCCCTGCAGAAGTCGTACGTCGGTCATGGGGCCCGCGGGAATCTGGATGACGGGGCGCTTGCCGACCCAGTAGCTTGCGGAAAGGGGTGCGGGGGCCGTCAAAAATGCCGGCACCTGAACAACCTGAACATCGCAATCCGAAATGCTACTGATGGCGGCCTTGCGCAGGGCGTTTCGCAGACCTAGGGCGTTACGGCGCAAAAATTTCATGTTCTCGAGAATGGCTTCCTTCTCGATGGCGATTTCGGCGGCGGGGCGGCTGACCTGCAGTTCACCCAGGCGCAACCAGGCGGAATAGGCCTGAGGGTTCACGGAATCCTGGATGTTGGCGTAATAGGTTTTCCAGCCCTCGATGGTTGCCACGTTGAAAAATTTCAGCAGGGCTTTTACAAGGCTTCCGTCCTTGTTGCTGCATTGGGCGGGAATGCGATTTAGTCTGCGGAGTTCTGCCACGGGGAATTTCTGTGCCCAGGCCTTTGCCTCGGCGCTGCAAAATCCCGCTTCCATCTTGCTTCGGGCTTTTGACATTTCACTTTCGCTGACATGGATGTCGATGCCTGCAAAAAGATCGTCGCCCAGCATGAATTCCAGTTTGCATGCGGTATCTGCGCTGATCCCATCGACAATGGCATCGCGGGAACACCCTACACGTCTGCAGAGTTCCTCTTGGGTGATTCGTTGTGCGGCGATTGCCTTGCGAATTCTGTTGATGTACATTTCCACCTCCAAGAGATTAAACTTTATCTGCAACAAGATAGAATTTTATTTATGTCACGAAATAAAAAAAGTCAGAATTTATTTTTCTGACTTCAAAAAAAATTAGAACTTGTGTTTCCAGCTTAACGCCACTCTATAAAAACTCCATTCGCCGCCGGTCACGTGAAGCAGGGGTTCCTGGTCCTCGTCGTCGTGCAACTGGGAGTAGCTTCGTTCACGTTCAAAAGTGTAGAGCACCGTCAAACTGTTCTTGTCGCTTAGCTTGAACGAGGTTAGTGCGCTAATGGCCGTGGTGGTAAAGTCTCCGTCGAAACTCTGGGCCACGGGGCCGTAGTCATCCTTGTCCAGGTGGCCTTCCATTTCAAGCATCAGGCCCACCATATTCAGGGTTATGGGCATCTGGTAGCCAAGCACTCCGGTAAAGCTGTACTGCAAACCGTTGGCCTTGCGGGCGGATTCCTGCCACTGCCAAATTTCTCCATCGTCGACGCCGGTCATGGCTTCATAGAAAAGCTTGTAGCTAGCCACCATCACCACATGGGACCAGTCTCCTTCAATGAGCGCGCCCGTGTCAAACTGGAACGTGGCCGATGCCCACAAGTCGTAAAAGTAATGGGTAAACGGAGTCAGGTTCTCGTAGTCCTGAGTTTCAAAATCGTACTTGGTCAGACCTTCAAAACCAAGAACATTCCAGCCGCTACCGATAGAAGCGCCCGCACCGAAAACCAGGAAGGGAACAGGCGTAAAGTCCACCTCGACCATGGGGCGCAACGTCACCGGTGACAGTTCAAGAGATCCCCACAGTTCAATGTCTGCGCCGCTCAGGAGCCAGTGATCCCCGAGAGGTGTGGGAATGGTGTACTTGGCATCCAGGCGAGTCAAGGCTTCAAGTCCGTCGTATGGGCCCGAAGGTGCGGAGAAGTGTTCGTCTCCGGTCTTGACTTCGTGTTCGACATAGTAGGCCCCATTGGTGACCAGGGAATATTCCCAACCGGCAAAAGCCGAGGCCACGGCGAAAGGCAGGACTGCTAAAAATTTAAGACTACGCATGTCTTTAAATATAATATGAAGTCTGGTAGGGAATGCTAACTAGAAAAAACAATTTGTACAAGAAAAGGATGCCCATAAGGCATCCTTCTCGTCTTTAACGTCTTTATAAAAAGCGTCGGATTCGTGAACTTACACATCCAGGTTGTAGGAGTGCAGGTACTTTTCCTGTTCGGCGGTGAGAACGTCGATTTCCTTGCCAAGGAACTTGAGCTTCTTGCGGGCCACTTCCTGGTCCACTTCGCGAGGAACGTCGATGATCTTTTCCTTCAGTTCGCCGGCGTGTTCCACCAGGTACTTTGCAGACAGTGCCTGGATAGCAAAGCTCATGTCCATGATTTCTGCCGGATGGCCGTCGCCGCAGGCGAGGTTCACCAGGCGGCCTTCGCCAAGGACGAATACCCACTGGCCGGTGGGCAGCTTGTAGCCCATGATGTTCTTGCGCTGTTCGCGGATTTCCACGGCGTTCTTCTTCAGCCATGCTACGTCAATTTCGCAGTCGAAGTGACCTGCGTTGGCGAGGATGGCGCCGTCCTTCATTACAGAAAGATCTTCTGCATCGATAACGCCGTCGCAACCGGTAACGGTCACGAAGAAGTCGCCGATCTTTGCAGCTTCGCGCATGGGCATTACGTCGAAACCGTCCATGACAGCCTCGATAGCCTTCACCGGGTCCACTTCGGTCACGATGACGCGGGCACCCAGGCCCTTGGCGCGCATGGCGGTACCCTTACCGCACCAGCCGTAGCCAGCCACAACAACCTGCTTGCCAGCCACGATCAGGTTGGTTGTACGGTTGATGCCGTCCCATACGGACTGACCGGTACCGTAGCGGTTGTCAAAGAGGTGCTTGCAGTCGGCATTGTTCACGCGGACCATGGGGAACATCAGCTTGCCAGCCTTGTTCATGGCTTCCAGGCGGATGATACCGGTGGTGGTTTCTTCGCAGCCGCCGATGATGTTGGGAATCAGTTCCGGCATTTCGTTGTGAACCATGTTCACCAAGTCGCCACCGTCATCGATAATGATGTTGGGTCCGCACTGCAGAGTGTGACGGATGTGTCTTTCATATTCTTCGTTGGTAGCATCGTACCAGGCGTGGACTTCCATACCTTCCTTCACGAGGGCGGCAGCAACGTCATCCTGGGTAGAAAGCGGGTTGGATCCGGTCACGTACATTTCTGCACCGCCAGCCTTCAGCACCTGGCACAGGTAACCAGTCTTTGCTTCCAGATGGACAGAAAGAGCGATCTTCTTTCCGGCGAAGGGCTTGGTCTTTTCGAATTCAGCCTTTAGCATAGAAAGAAGGCTGCAGTTGCGATGAACCCATTCCAGCTTGCGTTCGCCAGATTCGGCCAGACTGATATCTCTGATTTCACTTGCCATATCTTTTCCTTTTGGATATGCCCCGCGGGGCCTCATTTGGTTTGTGTTTTTCGCCCCGGCACTCGTCGAGGGTCCAGCCGAATTTTTAGGGATGGTCGTCTGTCCTATCATCCGTTTTTTGCAAAAATAAAAATTGCGCCAGTTTCCGCGACGGAACCCTTAAACGTATTCCTTGTTTTCCAGGCCCATGCGCTTGATGATTTCGTTCACCTTCTGGTAAACCAGCTTTTCATCGAGAGTCAGAACCTTGCGGCCTTCCATGGTGATCTTGCCGTCGATAATGACGGTGTCCACTTCGGAGCCGTTGGCGGAATAGGAGAGGCCCGCGATCAGGTTGTTCTTTGGCATCAGGGAAGGATTGTTCAAGTCCAGAATGGCGATGTCTGCCTTCTTGCCCACTTCCAGGGAGCCGATCTGGTTTTCGAGGCAAAGTGCCTTGGCGCCATTGAGGGTAGCCATGCGGAACACTTCGCGGGCGCTGACGCATTGGGGGCTCTTGTGGGTTCCCTTGTGGATCAATGCCAGCAGGCTCATTTCGTGGAACATGTTCAGGCTGTTGTTACTTGCGGCGCCGTCGGTACCCAGGCACACGTTGATGCCCTTGGCCATCATCTCGGGAACGGGAGCAAAGCCGTTACCCAGCTTCATGTTGCTTGCGGGATTGGTCACCACGGAAACTCCCTTGCGGGCCATGATGTCCATATCGGCTTCATCCACCTGGACGCAGTGGGCGGCAATGCAGGGAACATCAAAGAGGCCGTTCTTGTCGGCCATGACGATGGGGGAGTAGCCGTACTTTTCCTGGGTGCCCTGGATTTCGGCAACACTTTCGGAAAGATGCACATGAATGCCGATGCCCGCCTTCTTGGCTTCGTCGGACACGCGACGGAAATAATCCTCGGTGCAGGTGTAGGGAGCGTGGGGACCGAACTTGAAAGTGATGCGGTCGCAGTCCTTGCAGAATTCCATTTCGTCATAAGTCTGCTGGATACGTCCGCCGTCGTCTTCGGCGCTGCCGACGAGACCGCGGCACATGACCGCACGCATACCGGATTCCTTGATGGCCTTGGTAGTCTGCTTGATGTTCATCATCATGTCGTTAAAGCAGGTGGTGCCGCTCTTCATCATTTCGATGATGGCCAGGCATGCGCCCCAGTAGGTGTCCTCGTCGGTCATCTTCTGTTCGATGGGGTCGATGGTCCCGAACAGCCAATCCATAAAGGAAAGGTCGTCGGCCACGTTGCGCATGAAGCTCATGTAGGAATGGGTGTGGCAATTTACCAGGCCGGGAATGGCCAGCTTGTCAGTTCCGTCAATGACCTTGTCTGTCTTGAAGCCGGCGGGTTCCGCGCCCATGCCAACAATCTTGTCGCCTTCGATATAGATGGAAGTTTCCTTCACTTCGTCCTTGCTTCCGGCAGGAACGATGGCCTGGATGTTCTTCAAGACAATGCCCATGATGAATCCTTTTTTAAGCGGGTCCTAAAAATCTTTTTTATAGGTAGCAGGTCTAAATTGCAGACCCATATAAAAAATAGAAATTAAGAAAACCTGGGCCAAAGCGCAGACAGGGTATATTCCAACCTGGAATAAGTTTTGTAAAATAAATCTTAGATTTCCTGGTCTGGAAAAAGCCAACTTTGTACTTTGTTGGGTGAGGGACGGCTGGGTCGCTGCTCTCGAACAGGCTCTAGAGCCGCAAAGGAGGCTTATCATGAAGACGCTGAAAATTACACTGCTCGTTGCCTTTGCCCTGATGGTTTCATCATCCTTCGCATCCAAGATGGTAAAGTCCAGATTGGGTGACCTGGATTTGATGGCGACCAAGGGTGGCGACAAAATTCTCTGCACCATGGGTTTCAATGCTGAGCTGGCGCTACTCCGCGAGGCAGAAACTGAAGCCCTGGTCAAGGGAGATTGCACCGGTTGGGTTCCGAAGTCCAAAATCGAGTATGTGGCGCAAGCTGCAGGTAACAAGACCATTGGATTTGGCGATGTCAATATCGAAGCCTGGATCGACAATCCTACCTCAGTATTCGTTCTTGAAAACGACGATGTGGACTTTGACGGAGTTTCCATCGACCGTGACTTCAAGGAATATCTGACGTACACCATTGACCGTGAACAGACCGAAATGCGCAACGGCGAAAACTAGTTTGCGCGGGTCAAGAAATTCATACTCTCCTTAAAGAACAAGGGGCGGTTCGCAAATGCGGACCGTCCTTTTTGGCTCCCCGGAATCTTGCTGCCGTTGCAGATTAACGCTTGCTGCGCTTCTGATGATCCTGTTCCATTTCCTTTTTCCAGTGACCGCGTTCCTCGTGGCAGATGTTGTTTCGGATATCGCTGATGATGGCGCTCTGGGCGCAGCACATGATCTCGATGCCTCTCTTGTCATTGACGTAGTTGGCGGCCCGTTCCTCGCTGATTCCGTAAGTGCGGGCGGTTTCCACGGCGTCGATGTTGGCTCCCAGGAAAATGAATTCCCAACCGTACTTTTCCTTCTGGCGATTTACCATGTGGCGTACTTGCTCGGCGGAATACTTGCGGCTGGAATTCTCGTAGCCGTCGGTGGTAATGATGAAGATGGTCTTTTCGGGGCGGTCTTCATCCCGGGCGTACTTGTGTACGTTTCCCATGTGATGGATGGCGTCGCCTAGGGCGTCTATGAGGGCGGTGCCTCCGCCAACGCAGTACTGCTCGCTGGTCATGGGCGGAATCTTGTCCAAGGAAACGCGGTCGTGAAGAACCTCGGAAACATTGTCAAAGAGGATGGTGGAAACCAGTGCTTCCCCTTCTTCTTTTTTCTGCTTTTCGATGGTGCCGTTGAAGCCGCCGATGGTATCTGTCTCAAGGCCGCTCATGGATCCGCTGCGGTCCATGATAAAAACGATTTCTGTAAGTCCCTGCTTCATATTGAACCTCTCTTTTTTTTGCGACTGCCGGATTGCATCGCTCTGTTGATACGTTCAATATAGGTGGTTGCGGGAACAGAAAGGTCGCCTGCCAGGCGACATCGTTTTTAGAGGTTCCGGCTGGCTCCGAGGGAATTTTCTCCATGGGTTGAAAGGATCGTGTTGAGGGTGTTCACCTTGTATTGATTCCTGTCGGGATTTTCCCTGTAAAACAGTTCCTTGTTTTCCATGAAGAATTGGACAATCAGGTCGCTCTTGCTGGAGGGTGACAGGGCCCGCCCGGCGTAAGACAGGAATTCCACCGCCTCGATATAGTTCAGCTTGAGGCCGATGGCGATAGCGATGGCCGTTTCCTTGGAGGGGGTGTAGCTATCGCTGTTGTTGATTTTCGAAAGTACCTTGCGGTCTACGTCGGAATCCCTGGCCAGCATGGAATTGGTGATGCTTCTGTCGGTCATGATTTCGTTCATCTTCTTGCGGAAGGACTTGAACCTTTTCGGGTCCTTCAGCAGTTCGTTGATGCTCTTGTCGAAATCCGACTTGCTGCTGATCTTGGAAAGAATGGGAGCTGCGTCGCAAATTTCTGCGACGACTTCGCTTTCGCCGATTATTTGACTGTCGTCGGCCATTTGACCGTCGCCGAGCGGTTCTTCACTGAAGGAACAGCACTTGAGTGCTTCGAAATTTTCCTGGGGATTTTCCGGGACGTAGTTGGCGTAGATGTATTCCTGGATCTTGCCGAACAGCGCTTCGGAAATTTTGACCGCTTCGTCGTCGTAGAGTACGATGGTGGCGGTAATGTCGCAGTCCTTTCCGTCGCCTTGCAGGAACTCCTCGATGGATTCCCTGGCGATGTCCAGGGCCAAATCCTTAGGGAATCTGTAAATGCCGCTAGACAGCAGGGGGAACGCGATGGAATGGCAGCCCAGTTCCCGGGCCTTGCGCATGGCGTTCTGGTAGCAGAATTTCAGGGAGGTCTTTTCGCCGGAACGTCCGTCGTTCCAGCGGGGGGCCGAAACGTGGATGATGTATTTGGCGTTCAGGTCAAAGGCATCGGTGTGGGCCACATCGCAAACGTCCAGGTAGCCGATCTTTTCGCGGGCTTCCAGGAGCTGGTCGTGTCCGGCTGCATCGAAGATCAGGGCTTCGGTACTTCCACCGCAGATAGGGAAGGGGTTGGCGGAATTGACGATGGCGTCTGCCGTGACTCGGGTGATGTCGTCGTGAATAATCTTGAGCTGGTTCATAACGGCCTCCTTATTTTCTTTATAAAATTAGCATTGCTTGTCTGACAAAAAATGTCAAAAAACAGACGTTTTCTTTATTCGCTTGTATAGACAGCCCAGTTTGATATTCCAAAAAAACGGCTTATTCTGTTTTTATTTGAAAATTTGAGCTTTTTAAGGTACTTTAAGAACTATATTTCTTTGAGGTTATGAGATTTACTGTTTTTACATCTGCGTTGATGGGGGGCCTTGTTTCTATGGCCTTTGCCCAGGCCGTGGTGGACCCGTTTCTGGGCGAGCCGTTCACGGCCGAATTCTACGATGCTGGAGACAACAACCAGTATCGCGCAACGCTTGTAAGCTATCCATTCGGAGCGTCCGGCAAGTCTGCGCCCCAGGATTCCGCAGTTGTACAGGATTCCACTGCAGCTCCCCAGGATTCTCTGAACGGAACTGTCAATAAGCCCAAGGCGGCCGTGCTCTATATTCACGGCTTTAACGACTATTACTTCCAGACTTTAACGGCCGAAAAGCTGGATTCCGCAGGCTATGCCTTCTTCGCTATCGACCTGCACAATTACGGTCGTTCCTACCGCCAGGGCGAAGTGCTGGGTGAGCTCAGGGACGTAACCAGCTATTTCCCGGAAATCGATTCCGCCTGGAAGAAAATCGAGGCGGCAGTCGGCAAGGATGTGCCCAAGGTTTTATTGGGACACAGTACCGGCGGCCTGATTTCTCTGGTGTACGCCGACGTCCGCGAAAAGGGCAAGGACTTCGATGCTATCGTGCTGAACAGCCCCTTCATGGAGATGAATTACTCCTGGCTCATGCGCGATGTGATCATTCCCGTTCTTGCGCCTATCGGACATTACTTCCCGAACATCCCGATTCCCCGCAGCAGCAGCGACGCCTACAGCGAAAGCCTGCTCAAGAGCATGAAGGGCGAATGGGAATACAATACGACCTTGAAGGTGCCGGGCAGCATCCCCGTGGATTTCGGCTGGTCTGCCGCCATCTGTGACGCCCAGGATATCGTAAAGGCCGGGATGGATCTTGTCTCGCCGATCCTCGTGATGCACAGCGGCTGTAGCGTCAACGAAGACGAATGGAGCGATGAGTACACCCGTTGCGATGGCGTCTTGAACGTAGACGATATCCGCAATTACGGTGCCCACCTGGGACCGGATGTGCGCCTGGTGCAGATTCCAGGGGCCTTGCACGACCTTTACCTTTCCCGCAAGGAAGTCCGCGATCACGCCTATAGCGTGACTATCGAATTCCTGGACAATATTGTCAAGAAGTAATTTCGGATGGGCGGGCCGCTCTTTTTGGGTGGACGTCTGGCAGGTTCCGCAAACTATAAAAAGAAAAAGCCCCGACATTCGTCGGGGCCTTTAAGTTCTTGCAGCTTAGCGCCGGATTACCATCTTGCGGAAAGTTCAGACGGGCATTCGATTTCCTGGTACTTCAGGGTCGGATTGTCTGCGCCGTTCATCCAAGTTGCCATGAACATGCAGCCTTCGTAAGCCTGGGTGTTGTTGCCGTATTCAGTCTTGCAGCTAGACTTCAAGCAATCCAGGAGCTTGTCGGTGCTGTTGTTGTACTTGTCCTGGCAGGTGCCCAGGAGACCACCGTACTGCTTACCGTTGCAGGAAAGTCCCATGACGCGGCAGCCGGAGAATGCACCGACGCCACCACCCGGGATCATCAAGTCGAACTGGCCGCCGGCAACGTCGTAACCGATGTTGCTGGACATGACCACCAGCTTCTTGTTGGCGAGAGCCTTGTTACGTGCGGGGTTCTGGTCGTGACCATTGCCGTCGAAAGTCAGGAGGTAGCAACGGCCGCAGTCGCCTTCGCCACCCGGAGTTGCTGCGAATGCGTATGCCAGGTTATCGTTAATGATCTGGGGGATCTGGCTCAGGCAGGTACCTGCAGTACCGCCATCGCATGCGGACTTTTCATCGGCGCCAGCCAGGGAGCCGTCGGCGTGGCAGGTGCGGGTCGGGGTGCTTGCCGGACCGGCCTTGCCCTTCCATGCGCAGTGAGGCTTGCAGCTATCCCAGTAACGGGTTGCGTAGCCGGAACCGCTCTTACCGCCGCTAACAATCTTGAAGTTGGGAGTTGTACCATTGTTGGTGTTGGAAGCGCTGGATGCAGGCTGCTGGCTAGCAGAAGACTTTGCCTGCTGGCTAGCGGAGGACTTTGCCTGCTGCTGGCTGTTAGAAGACTGAGGCTGCTGCTGGTTGTTATTGTTGTTGTTATTGTTGGAGCCGTTGCCAGAACCGATGTTTGCGCAGTTGTTGTTGCTGCCGTCCCACCAGCAATCGATGGAGCAGTCGTTCTTGTAGGCGTACTTTTCGCCGTTCTTGCCTACCAGTTCGGTGTAGGGCTTCACATACTTATTAGAGAGCTTGTCGAAGCAGGTACCGTCGGAACCCTGCTGCGGCTGGTCGTTCTGCTGAGCGGCGCTAGAAGTAGCAGTCTGGTTCTGGTTGTTGTTCTGCTGAGCGGCGCTGGAAGTAGCAGTCTGGTTCTGGTTGTTCTGCTGAGTAGCGCTGGAAGTAGCAGTCTGGTTCTGGTTGTTGTCCTGCAGAGAAGCGCTGGAAGTGGGAGCGGTTTCGTTAGGAAGGCTAGAAGCAGAGGAAGCGGGAGCGATAACGGTGGGGATAACTTCTCCAACGTCCTTGTATTCCAAGGCGCTGATGTCCACGCTTTCGAACATGGTGACGCCGGCCAGATTCTTGATGGTCATGGTAGCGCCGTCATAAGAACCGACAATTTCGCCGGCGGCGGTCTTCACTTCGAGATTACCGTTGATGAGGTAAGTCTGGTTGTCGGTATTGAACACGAAGCAGGGCTCGGTTGCAGTAAGGACGTTGGGTGCAGATGCGTCTGCACTAGAAGTGACAAGAGACTGGTCGGGAATATTGTTTGCGATTGCGTCGACGGCTTCTTCGGAACAGCTCATGAGTGCTGCCACGGAGCTGATGAGCAGAACGGACTTCAAGAATTGACGTTTCATTTCGACCTCAGTAGGGGTTGTATGCTAGGTGTACGAGAAAACTTGACTTTACACCAATAAAAGTCTTCCAATTCCATCCGTGCGGAAAGATAGTATCTGTAAAGGGTTTACGTGTGTAAATTTTTGTAAGATATGAAGTTACGAAAAAAGCCCCGGCCTGCGGGCCGAGACTTCTAATTTACTGAATGGCGTCGAACGCGGTATTAATAGCGGTCAGCCAATTCCTTGGGGCATTCCACTTCCTTGTAGGTGTGGGTCGGGTTGCCTGCAGCTTCCATGAAGTTGGCCAGGAACAGGCAGCCTTCCTTGGCGGCTTCGTCCTTGGCGAAGATGCTGTTGCACTTGCCGACCAGACATTCCTTGCGCTTGGTGTAGATCTGACTATCGTTGCCGGAGTAACCCACCTGGTTTTCGCAATCGCTCAACAGGCCGCCGTAGCGTTCGGAATTTCTCATGTCGCCCCAGTCCATCTTGCCGGAACAACCGTCGAATGCACCGTAGCCGCCACCGGGGATCATGATGTCGAACTGTCCGTTAGACACGTCGCCACCGACATTGGAGGCCATGACGATGAGCTTCTTGCCCTGGAGCTTTTGGTGGTTCATCTTGGTTTCGTACTTGCCCTGACCGGTGAAAGTCAGCTCGAAGCACCTGCCGCAGGCGCTCTTGAAGGCGGGCACGGCAGCGAAGGCGAAACCGATATTGTCGCAGCCTTCGATGGTAAATGCGGTCTGGCTGGTGCAGGTCATTGCGTTACCGCCGTCGCAGACGCTCTGGGAGCTGGGGTCGGTAATCAGGGTGGTGCTGTTCACGCTGCACTGTTTTGCGCGGTGGTCGCCTGCGTTTTCCTTCCAGGAGCAGCTGGGCTTGCAGCAGTCCCAGTATCTGGTGGCGTGGCCGCTACCGCTTTCGCCGCCGGAAACGTACTTGATTTCGGGGCAGCCCCTTGCAGCGGAGCTGGTGGGCTGGCTGTCAGAAGACTTAGGCTGGCTAGCGGAAGACTTGGGCTGCTGGGCGCTAGATGCCGGCTGCTGATTGCTGGAAGACAGGGCCTGCTGGCTGTCGGAACTGGTAAGAATGACCGTTTCGCTAGACAGGGTGGGAATCTGAGTTTCCTGCTGGCTTGCAGAAGAAGCGGCCGTCGGGTTGTAGTCCGGATACTGGTTCAGGTCGATGTCCTGGAGGGCGATGGTCATATCCAGGGTAGTGATGTAACCATAGCTGTCAGTGATGTAGACGAAATAGCCGGTCTGTACACCGCTTGCGTCAGTGACGGTGCCCAGGGCGTGGCCCTCAGCGTCGAAGGCGTTGTCGACGGCAGGAGAAATGACGTAGTCCTGACCGGCGGCGTTAAGGACCTTGGAGGGCTTGGTGCCGCTTGCTGCCGGAATGAGGGGAAGGGCGTTAAAGTCTACGCCGGTAGCCAGGGTGGCGCCTTCCATAGTCATGATCGATCCGGAATCCTTGTCTGTAAAGCCGACCTGCAGGCCGTTGGCATCAAGGACTCTGCCGTCTTCAGTGATGTAGACGTCCAGGCCGTTGTCGTTGTAATGCCTGGTGGGCTCGCCCAGTGCAACGGGAGTGTTGACATTGCCGTTGTTGTCGTTGTTTGCAGAAGTGGAATCATCACCGCAGTTGCATACCGCGATGGCCATGCCGGCGATCAGGATCGCCTTGATCATCGTCTTGAAAAAAGGATTCTTCATATTCTCTTTACCTAAGGATGCCCATAAACCAAGTCAAAGATAGATATATACTTACGTCTATGGTGTAAAATATTTTTTCGGTGTGATTGAAAACGTTCCCAAGGTGTTTCCGGAATGTAAACTAATGTAAATTCTTAATATGTAAAATTCTTTTTACAATTGTAGAAATAATGGCTTCTGGTACGTTTTGTTTGTTGGTTGAATGTTGTTATTGTGTTGATAAACTGAATTTAGTGGGTTCTGTTGTTTGATGACCCTCAAAAATTTGTAAAAAAATGGCGTTTTTGGATGGGTACGCGGTAGGAAACGCAGACCGAAAAAGGATCGTCGGGAAAGGGGTGTTGATAAGCCAAAATTGCCGTTTTCTGCAAAAAAACAAAGAAAAATCCTTGAAATTTTTTGTGGATTTGCTAAATTTACGCGACAAAATCCGCAGAGTACCGCTTCCTATGCTCTGTCGGAATAACAGGAATCTCACGCAAACCCGCGTCGTTCCTAGGTTTCGAAGCGATAAACCTTCTGCTGAAGAAGAGGAAAAAATGGCAAAAGAACATTTTGACAGAAGTAAGCCGCACTGCAACATCGGCACCATCGGCCACGTTGACCACGGTAAGACCACTCTGACCGCTGCTAT
>NZ_FQWP01000044.1:0-4782 GCF_900129715.1 Fibrobacter sp. UWH9
TCCGGACGGGTAGAGAACTTCACCACGATGGAATCGAAACCGAAGTCGTGGTAGATTTCCTTCACGAGAGCGCAGAAGTCAGCCACTTCGGAAGCGATCTGTTCTTCGGTACAGAAGATATGAGCGTCATCCTGCACGAAGCCGCGGACGCGCATCAAACCGTGCATGGTACCGGCAGGTTCGTAACGGTGGCACTTGCCGAATTCAGCAAGACGCATGGGGAGGTCGCGCCAGCTGCGGAGACCGGTGTTGAAGATCTGAATGTGGCAGGGGCAGTTCATGGGCTTCACAGCCATTTCAACGTCGCCAGCCATGGTCTTGAACATGTTTTCGTTGTACTTGTCGGCGTGACCGGACTTGATCCACAAAGTCTTGTGGCGACTTCGTCGCCTCCCGCATCGGCTCGGCTATGGGCAAACGCGTTTGCCCGCAGCACTCGCCTTGGGCGGTAGTCACGATTGGGATGCAAGCATCCCAGCTCTTCGGCTCGGCAATGGACAAACGAGTTTGTCCGCTGCTCTCGCCTTGCATCGCTGTCCGGCGTAATCACTTCGAGGTAGCCGCGAGATCTGCTTGTTATGGGCGTTCCCCGCACTATCGTGTGGGTCGGGCTATATTTTATGGGTTGCCCGGCTCACTTCGTTCCCGAACAACCTCATAAAACCGAGCCCAAGGTCTCGGCCCCAAGGGGTCACTATCCCTAACGCAAAATGGCTGAAAATGTTGCTTATAGTCCGTTGATTTATACTCATATGTCTTTTACCTTTATCAAAATATGAAAAAAGTTTCTATAACAGAATTGTTTGGTTCACGAATAAAAGAATTGCGTTTGCAAACCGGATTGAGTCAGGAAAAATTTTCTCTGCAAATAGGAATGGATAGGACGTATTATGCCTCTGTTGAAGCGGGAAAGAGAAATATTTCAATATGCAATATAAAGAAAATTGCTGATGGATTGCAAATTTCATTGTCTGATTTATTCGAACCAATAAGGTGACTGTATGATAAATTATTCTCACAATATTCAAAGAAGTAAATTGTCTATTTACGATTATATCGATGAAAGAAATGTCGATTTGTTTATTCCAACACCGATTCTTCAAAAAATTTTAGCGGAGTCGTTAGTTGGTTTGTCTCTAAAAGACTTGCCTTTAAGAACTCGGTCAAAAAAGGTAAAAACGGAAATCTGTAATGCACTTGGGTATCCTGTTCCTAAATCGTTTAAAAGAAGTCGTCCTCGTTTTGTAGGCCAAAATTTTGATGTTTATACTCAAAAAAGTATGAATGTTCAAATATGGAATGAGGATATTGATGGAAATAGAAGATATGTTTTTTTAAGAACAAGTGATGACGATGTAATTGATTCTGTAAAAATTATTTCGGGTGACGAACTTGTTCAATATGACCGTACTGGGAAATTGACTCAAAAATATCAAGCTCGAATGAAAAGCTATGATGAAGATATTTGTTCGGCAAATGATACGTCGCTTGTTCAGAATTGGAAAGATGACAATACCATTGACCTTCTAGATGCAAATGTCGCGTCTTTCCCCCAGAAAAATGAATTGCTTGGAATCCGTAAAATTTACGAATTGCTGTCACCGTTGGTTGGAAAAGAAATGCCTGTATTAGGAGCAATTCAAGAAAGAAATAGAGGCGCTTATTTGCAGGATTTAATTTGCTCTCGTTTGGGGTACAGCATTTCTGTTGATGATGGAAAATATCCTGATTTGAAAAACCAATTGCTTGAAGTGAAATTGCAAACTTCGCCAACGATTGATTTAGGCTTACATTCCCCAGAAGATGGGAAAAAGGTGTTTTCTGCGGATGGCGTAACCTTCACTAGTAAAGATGTAAGATACGCCATATTTGATGGACTTGTGCAAGGAGAAAATGTTTTGCTTCGCAGACTGTATTTGGTTACTGGAGAAGATTTGCCTAAGCATTTTCCCTTGTTTGAGGGAATGAAGAAAAATTCGAAAATCCAAATTCCGTTGCCCAAAGATTTCTTTACGCGACGTTAAACATCGCGTCGACAATTGTATTTAATTCTTCCATATAGAAAGATTTGTTTTGGCAATTATCGCTGGATAGAATATTCCTTACAATTTGAACAGCCTTCTTTGCGTACTTTGAATTTGGATCAGGAATAGGGAACTGTTCAACATATTGACTCATAAATCTTCTTTTCCCAGAATACAATTTTGTATTAAAACATGCGTCATAGTATTTTTCTATAAAATTACTATTTACAACAGCAAGGGCGAGGTAAATAGTGTCGTCAATGATAGAGTCGTTGATTTCAATCCAGTAGCAATCTCCGTTTACAATGGCTCCGCTGGTATCTAGCCAGAATGTAGGTTTTTCCGAGATATCCCGAAAAACAATCTTTCGTTTGCTCCATGCACTAGGATTCTGGGGAACCCAAATTTCATACCAATTTCGATGAGCTTTTTTTATGTAGCTTCTTGAAGATAGTTGGCTGTAATGAGATTTTAGATATTGCTTGCTTTTGGGGTATAAATCCAAGTTTACTGCAGTTTTTTTTGAGTTGACAATTTCGTGAGTGTACAGGACTTTCCATCCTGCATTTGCAGAAGCCGTTATTTGTCCCGCATCTCGATGTGTTATGAGTGGTTTTAACAGTTCAATGTCTGACTTGCTGCCGTTCCAATCATTTCCAATAAAAACATTATCCGCAGTAGTTTTTATGCCGACTCTAACTTTCCCGATGTCGGATATATGCTTCCAAGTATTTCTCTTGACGTTAAGCATCCATTTTTCTTTCTCTTTAAAAGAGATTGTCCAAGGATGATCTTTTTGGGAGTTGTCTAATGCACCTTGTTTGATGTCAAAAACTTTCCCGTCTTCAACCATAAAACAGCCATTATCTGATATATGGTCAAAAATTGATTGACAGCGAGGAACGTTTGAGTCTAATTTTTTCGTTTCGTATATTGATGTGAATGCGACATCCTGGGTGGTTGTCGAACCCAAAGAGAATGTCATAGTACAAGGAAGGACCGCGGCAGAAAATAGCTTTGAATCTCCAAAATCAACTATATTGTGTAGATTATAATTTTCTAGGATAAAGTCTCTTACGCACGCACCAGCTTTGATTGTTAAAAATTTGTTGGACGTGATGTATCCAGCAATTCCATCTTTATGCAGTAATCTTTTTACGGCGATAATAAATGCATAATAAATGTCAACACGACCATTTAAATTAAGTTTTTGTGAAATTTGAGAAGATTTTTCAGCGCCTAAAATCTGAGTGCGAACATAAGGCGGATTGGCTATAATAAAATCAAATTTGTTCGAGATTGATTCGAACGAAGAAAGAAAGTCTCTGTTATGAATTTTAACGGATGCATCAGGAAATAATGCTGAAAGTTTTGAATTCGTTTCTTTTGCAACGTCAGAATCGGTTTCGTAGCCTACGGCAGAAATGAGAATATTTTTATTTATAGTATATATAGTGTTTATTAGCGATATCAGCAATTCGCCACCGCCAACAGCGGGGTCAAGTATGGAAAGAGCTTTTACATTTTTAAGGTCAATTTTTGAAAAGCAGATTAACTGATTTGCTAAAAAGTTAGCAAGTGCCGTTGGTGTATATACAATGCCGTTTGCTTTTTTTGAAGAAAGTTGCTGGTATCTCATTTTGGGGCTTTCCTTATATCCATAATATACTAAATACTCGGCGCCTATAATTGCCTAAAAATGACACAAATCGAGGTTTTCGATCTATATTATCACTTCTTACAAGGAGGTACATGTTAAACCCGCTAACGAAACCCTGCCCGAAAAATTCATTCTCAAGATAGTCGATGTCAGGGACAATTTTTTTTGTTGAATAGCGAAAAAAACACTAATTGTCAGTAAATGACATTTGAATAAAAGTATATTTTAAATGGAAGGGTTCAAAATCAACCGTTTTCTAGGAAGCGCCCGATGGACAAGAAACAAAAATACATTACCTTCGTAATGACATTGTTACTAGTTGTTTCGGTAATAATCGAACGCTATTTTCTGGATTTCAACTATATTCTTATGTTTAAGACCATTGGCGTTTTCGCAGGTCTTTCCTTAATCGTTAGTATCTTTACTAAACATTATTGGTTATTTCCTTTTTTTTCAGGGGTGTCAATAGGATGCATTCTAATGGGAGTGGCTTGTGTTTATTTTATAAAGGCGTTTTCTTTGTTTGTTTATGGTTTAGGCTGTTTATCTATTGATTTTTTTAACGACTGTTTTGAATTAAATATTTCCTTTGATTTATCTCCTATTGTGGATCCGTTACTGAAATTTTCAAATATATACGTCCCTTGCTATTGTCTATCAGTCTATATATTTGAAAGAAGTCGAGGACCGAAGAGGCTAGACTATAAAGTGTCTAATTACAAAAAAAACATCCGCCTTGTAAAGGCGGATGTTTGAATTTTTATAGATGGCCAGACTAACGCACAACCTTGCGGTCTTCTGCGGTCATTTCGAGGAACTGGGCGACAGACATTTGTCCCTTGTCACCTTCTTTTCTCTTGTTCACAGAAACGACGCCTTCGTTCATTTCCTTTTCACCTACAATAATCTTATAGGGGATTTTCTGGAGTTCGCACTGACGGAACTTGTAGCCAAGCTTTTCGTTGGATTCGTCGATGTCGCAGCGGACGCCGGCGTTCACCAATTCACGTTCCACCTTGTGGGCGTATTCAGCGAACTTTTCGGAGATGGGGAGGACGCGTGCCTGGACCGGAGCCAACCACAGCGGGAAATCGCCCA
>NZ_FQWP01000034.1:0-21540 GCF_900129715.1 Fibrobacter sp. UWH9
AAGTGTTCGTCGTCACGCTTTGCTTCGCCTTCTTCGGTCTGGCTTTCTTCACGGAAGTGACCGCCGCAAGATTCTTCACGGTGGAGGGCGTCGAGGGTGAGGACTTCTGCGAATTCGAGGAAGTCAGCCAGACGGCCAGCACGTTCCAGGTTCTGGTTGAAGGAACCTTCGAAGCGATTTCCTTGTTGCGGTTCTGCACCGCCGTCAGGTATTCGTTGTGCTTGCTTTCGAGGTTTTCGAGCCAGGGCTTGAATCCGCAGGCGCTCAACTTGTCATCACCAATTTCCTTGAGGGTATAAATGAGGTTCGTGAAAGTACCCGTGGACTGGTCCTGATTCAGCCTCGTGGGGTCGGCGTTCTCGGCAAAGTTCCTGCAAGAGGAGTAGGCGGCATTGCGTTCGGAATCAAGGCGGCTGACGGCCATTGCGGCAGATTCGTCGACAGACACTTCAATGAGGTTAGCGTATTCGGTTACAGAGGTGCGGTAAGCTTCGATGGACTTGCGAATCTCTTCGCTGGTGATGCTTGCAGTCTGCTCAACGAAGTACTTGTGGAGTCCCAGGAATTCTTCGTTGCAGAGTGTTCTGTAGTTGAGAGCGTATCACCGAAAATGTCTGATTCCGATGAACGAATAAAAATTAAGGACAAAGCGTTTTTGCAGACAAAGTAATACACTCCTTTATTCAGATTGCACTTTTTTAAAAATTGTGTCACTGCCGTGTGTAGTTTCTACACGTCGTTTCCGCTAAAGCCGAGAGAGTCTTCGAGCCAGGTGTCTGTCCGCTGAACAGAAAGCCTACTTTTCATGGCTTTCTTGCCCGCCGAATACTGCGCCCACCTCACGACGAGCGCAGAAAGGCGGCCAAGATGCCTAAAAGCGCCCCAAAGCGCCCCCGGCAGGTTGCGGCGCAGCACGTCGTCCTCAAAACTTGCGTAATGGCTCGCGCTCCCCGGGTCACCTTGACGGGCGGCGCGGCCAAAAAGCTGGCGGTCAATTCTCGAAGAAGGGTTGCACTCCGTGGCAATCACATGCAGGCCGCCAAGTTTCTTTACTTTATCGGGAATCTTGATATCGGTTCCGCGCCCGGCCATATTGGTCGCAACCGTTATCGCGCCCATACGACCGGCGCCCTCGATAATTGTAGCCTCGTCGTCGCTGCGGACAGCGTTTATCACACGGCATTCAAGGCCAAGCGCCTTGATCATTTCGGCAAGGGTTTCGCTTTCGTCAATGTCCTTGGTGCCGATAAGGACCGGGCGGCCCTTGGCATGGACATCGAGCACTTCGTGGACAATGGCCACCCGCTTGGATTCCTTGGTAGAAAAAATCTTGAGGAACGAAATCTTACGCAAGCACTTGCGGTGATTCGGAATGCAAAGGACTGCCGCCCCGTAAATCGTCCAGAACTCGCCAAGGGCTTCCTTGCCGGTTCCCGTCATGCCAGAAAAGTTCTTGTACAGCCTAAAGAAGCGCTGGAAACTCATTCGCGCCTCGGTTTCCTTGAGGCCCGAAAGTTCCAGCCCTTCCTTCAGTTCAATCATCTGGTGAAGCCCGCCGTTCCACGAACGCATGGGCATCTTGCGGCCCGTCGATTCATCGACAATCACCACCTTGCCTTCTTCTACAACATACTGGCGACCGGCCACAAAAAGTTCTCGCGCCACAAGCGCCTGGCGAATCAGGTCCTTCAAGAAAGACGCCTTGCAGAAGCCCTCGCCCACCGACTTAAGCGATTCCAGGCGTTCGTCCATATCGACAAGGAAACGGACTGTCCTAAAGCGGATATCGACAGCATAGTCGGTACCTTGGACCAATTTTTCGGAAAGCGCGAAAGCAATCCTGCAACTTTCGTTAAAGCCCTCGTTCTTGTTCTCCTTGGAAATTATAAGCGGAGTCACGGCCTCGTCAATAAGCACGTTGTCGGCCTCGTCAACGATGGCGGTGCATAGCCCCCGTTGCACCAAGTTCGACATGACCCGTTCCATATTCGCGCCCGAAGAATCGCCCACAAGCCGCTTCGAGAAATGCTGGTATTTCCCGAGCGCAATGCGGTCACGCAAGAAATCGGCAAGCACATCCTTGGCGGTAGAATAGGTCACGTCGGCGCTGTAGCCCTCCCTGCGCTCGGCAGGTTTCATCGCCCCGGTCACCGCACCCACGGTCACGCCGCAAATATCGTAGAGAGGCTTCATTATCTGCGCATCGCGACTTGCCAGGTAGTCGTTCGCGGTTATCACGTGGCATGGCTGCTTGCCAAAGCCGCGCACCGTAGCGCACATCGCCGCAGTCACGGTCTTCCCCTCGCCTGTCGACATTTCGGCAATGAACCCGTCATAAAGTGCCAAGGCTCCCGCCACCTGCTCAATGTAGGGCCTGTACCCCAACGTGCGGGCCACCGCCTCCTGCACAAGGGCAAACGCGGTCTGCAGCGCGTTGCGGTCCGGCCTACGCTTAAAGGCATCGCGGACACATGCCAGCCTTTGCCTAAACTCGGCACTGTCCAGGCCGCTATACGACCTGCCCAGCTTATCGATCTTGGCAGCTTCGCGCAAAAGGCGGCGCAGCACGCCACTACGGCCCTTGAACCGCCCTTGCATCCGAAAAACGAGGGCGTCAAGCCCCGTCGGAATCTTCTTCACCCGTTTACAGGCGGTAAGGCGGTAGTTTTCGATCAGGTTCATGCTACATCTTATAGTATTTCTGCAGGGCCTGCCTTGCCTTGCGGATTCCCTGCAGGGCAAGCGGAGTGTCTGTCAAATGGAAACGAATTTTTCCGGAACGTCCATGAGCCCAGTCTACACCGGAGAGGGAAGCTAAGTCCCTTCTTATCGAGGAACGAACGAGGTAAACAGGCTCCGCCGTACGCTCGCCAGAGCCATCCTTCGCCGTTGTTTCAATTTCGCCACCGCCAAGCCAGCCAAGGGCCGCAGAGGGCAAACGGTCACTCGCTGCAGGAATCACGCTCACGCTTTCGACAGGAATCTCGACAAAGGCTTCGCCGTTTAAACGCACGGAAACCTTGCGCGGGTTTTCCATGAACAAGCGCGAGACTTCCTCTTGAGTCACCACCGCAAGAAAATCGAACGCAGCCGTATCTAAGACCATCCCAACCGAATCGCCCTTCTGCAAGAAACGCCCCACGTAGTCGTCAGGACTTTTAACATTCCAAATTCCGTCCATCGGAGCAAGCAGCGCCAACTTATCGCGGTCGCGCAACAAATCGTTCAGTTCCTGCCTCAGGACTCCCAATCTCTTTTCGACGGGCTGCATGTTTTCGGGAGCCAGTTCCAACGCCTGGTAATACGTTTGCACGGTCTCGTTCACCTGGGCACGTTTTTCCTCTATGCGGAAATCCAGTTCACGGTTCTCAAGGACCATCAGCGTATCGCCCTTATGGACCAGGGCCTTTTCGCCACGATAGACCTTTGCGACAACGCCCCCCTCGCCTACCGTAGAATTCTCGTACCGAGCGGCCTCAATAATTCCAGGAGCCTTGAAAGTGTCGGGAACAGGCACGTAGAAAAGCGCTGCAAAGACTCCGCCGAGCACGACCAAAGTCACAAGCACGGCGCGGTTACGGACCTGCGAAAGGGCTGGGCTTGCAAAGACATACTTTATAAACCGGCCCACAGGCATCACCACCATTGTAAGGCAGAGCAAGACACCCATACAGAAGGAAAGTATCAGGTAGTGCGCGGAAATGGCGACAATGAAGCCTGTAAACAGGAACACCCTGTAAATCGAAGACGAAACGCCGTACACGGCATAAACAAATCTTTCAAACCAGGTTTCAGCCACCTCTTCGGCGTCACGTTTGAAAAATACGTAACGTTCGAGCAAGTACTTCAAATACCGCACCGAGCGCTGCTGCAAATTCGGCATGTCAAGAGCGTCGGTAAGCATGTAGTACCCGTCAAAGCGCATGAGCGGATTCACGTTGAAGAGGACTGTCGAAACGGAAGCCATCACAACAACGTTGTACGCAAGACTTTTGGCGAGGCCGCCCCCCAAATTCGCCCAAAGTATCAAAGCAATCGAAGCAATGAAGAACTCCGTGAGCATGCCTGCCGCCCCCACGAGAATGCGTTTCGACTTTTTGCGGAAAGACCAGCTCGCCGTCGCATCCACATAAGGGAGAGGAACAAGCAGCATGAACATCACGCCGAGCGTGTGAACCTCGCCGCCAAAACGCTTGACCACACTCGCATGGCCAAATTCGTGAAGCAGCTTGACAAACACGGTACACACGTAAACCCAGCCGATGTTCGACGGGGCAAGGAACCCTTGCGCACTATCCTTCAGGGCGTCGAAATTTTCAACACCGTACTTCGCAGCCACAAGAACCGTCAACAGCCACACTACCGCAAACGGCTTGCTAATCAGGCAAGCGATGAGCCATCGCAAGCGATTCAGAATAGCGTCAGGATCGAAAACGGGAACCTTCAAGAAGAAGATGTTCAGTAACGAAGACTTGACCTTTTTCTGCCTCTGCTTGCGGTTGCGCTCGAAAAGCTTTGCGCCATCGTCCACGCCCATGTACATGAGCATGTTCGCCTGGTACAGCTGCGCAAGCATCTCGATGACTTCGCCCTGGCCGGGCATATCGCCCTCGCCGCTTTTAAGCATCGAGTTCCAAACCTCGCCTACCGTCTTATCGGGCGAAAGGCGCGACACAAAGTCATACGCACCGCGCGGCAAGCGGTAGTACTGGTTGGTAAACTGCTCGTGAAGAACATACCACAGTACCCCGCGGTAGGTTTGCCTATGCACGCGGACACTCGCCCGGAGAGAAATCTTACTCCCCGAGAGCCTGTACCACGACTCATGGAAAATCCTACGCTGTTGATCGAGGACCATAGAAATATCCTATCAGTTACCGCAAGAAGCGAGGAATGCGATAGCTTCGTCAGAGTGAATTTGCAGGACAATCTTATGTTCACCCGGAACTGTCGAGGAATTAGGAATTTCAAGCCAATTGTAGTTCAGCAAATCCCTAGTAATAGCTTCACTAATGCCGTCCCAAGAAATATCCAGGTGGTGCATCATATTGTCAAGAGAATTCATTTCCAGGACGACTTTCGGACGATAGTACGGATTGCCTTCTTCCCAGTCGGTAATCACGATTTCCACCGTTTCGCCAGCAGCGATTTCGACATAGACAGGAACGTGTTTCTGACTCAAAACAAATTGTTTCATCGCAATTTGTTCAGTGCCTTCGGAGCCTTCGCCGGTTTCAGTGCCTTCGGAACCCTCGCCGGATTCAGTGCCTTCAGAACCTTCGCCGGATTCACTTCCTTCGCCTTCGGAGCCTTCGCCGGTTTCAGTGCCTTCGGAGCCTTCGCCGCCAATGTCAGACGGATTCACATCATCTTCGTCTTCGTCGCTTTCGAGCGTTCCAACGAAAAGCTGTTCTTCGCTTCTACTCTGTTCAAACACAAGGTTCTCGCCAGCTCCCACATCGATAGAATCAAGGCGACCGTTTTCGGAATCCTGAAGCTGAATTCCGACAATCTTGCCTTCGTAGAACTTCTGCATCATCCGCTGCTCGTTCACCTGGTCGTTGTCAAGATAGGCTTCCTTGTAGCCATCGAAGTACTGATTGTCTTCAAGGACCACTTCTACATCCGGCTGGAACACTCCAATCGGATTGTTGTTTTCGACCATGAGCTTTGCATTGTCGCCAATGGCAACATCGTCGCCGCTACCAGTCGAAATTGTATCGCGACCTTCGCCGCCCACAACCACATCGCGATCCTTGCCGGTCTTGATTTCATCGTCGGTACGCAAATGCTGTACGGCTTCTGTCGCAAGCGCCATCGATTCGGCCGAAATCACACGATTCTTGTAATCCTTGATATTTTCGTTACCAGCGAACGGAATGTCCAAATCGAAATCAAGCGAAGCTTCGTCGCCAAAGACAAGGTCCTTGTCGTGGTCGCCGCCCAGGGCAATGTCGCCCGTGCGGTTCAATCCAGACACAACCTGGACACCCGAAAATACTGGGATATCGTTCGGATACTGGTTACCAAGAGTCGATTCAACGCAACGGATTTGCACAGTGTAATCACGAGTCTTGACATTACGGAAGACTACATAGTTGCCAATCATCTCGACATTCGGTGTAACACCCGAAGCGAGCTTTCCAGGCTTGTAATCCTTGCATGTCACTTCCTTATATTCGCCTTCGAACGAATTGCCAATCCAGTCGTTCAAATAGAACTTCTGGTTGTCAGAGCCGTTAATTTCGAATACGTAGTCATAACCATCACTACTGCCAAGCTTGCCGCCGACATACACATACACATCGCACGGGGAACCCGAAGGACCCGGAAGATTATGCAGCGTAAGCGAGAGCGTTTCTTGGCGCTGGCCCATCACAAGCGTCTTCAGCATCTTGTTGTTTGCCGTATCGTCGCCGGTAGCAGGGTCAATCTGTTCGTTCGGATTGTTCCGATTTCCATAGTTCCCAATCGAAGTATACTCAAACGTGATGCACGTACTAGGAGCGGATTCGTTACCCGTTGCACGGTCGCGCATCTGGTTGTTGCGCAGATAGACATTGTGCCAATCGTTATCCACAACGACACCCGCCGATTCACCGGCGTGAATAAGCAGCGAATCACTAGTAGTCTCAGTCACAAAGTTGAACGAAGTGACCTGGATGTTATCCATCTTCGCTTCGGCATCCGACGTTGCGTTGGAATTTACGACATCGTGACCAACGCCGCCCACGACAACATCGTTACCGTCGCCAGTATTGATGATATCGTCATAAGAGGCTTTTAAATTCGTCGTGGCAATGGATTCTGCATGTGAAATCGTCGTAGCGGTCGTCGGATCGCTGTCGCGGTCGGTAAAGACCATCTTCGCATTATCGCCGTACACGATATCATTGTCGCGAATTCCGTAGCGATCGTCGCCGAAAGTCGTAATCGTGTCGTTTCCAGTGCCACCCACGACAATATCATCACCGCCATTCGTAAGGATAACGTCTTTACCGCCCATGTCAATATCAGTAGAAGCGGCAACGTCCTGCTTATGCATAAAACCGTGAACCTGAATTCCCGCAATTCCCGCACGGTCCTTGCCGTTCGTTCCGTTCTGCGGGTCCGTAATTTCGATGTGGAAACGGTCACCCGCAAGAGTATGCTTTGTGTCATTTTCGACGAAAGACTTGAAAACAACGCAGTTGGCCAAAGTTGCCGTTGCAACGGACTTGCCAGTCGCAACGTTCCAAGTACCATTGAATGTTTGCGTATCAGGATCATTCACGTAGAATTCGTCAAAGAACGTACTTGTCAATTTGCCATTTTCGTCAACCGAATCGATATACAACTTGACAACACGGACGCTATTTTCATGCATGGAGATTTCACGCACCATGTCCAGATACACAACAACTTCGTATTCCGTGAAATACTGCGAAAGACCGTCTACCTGGGTAATCAGCGTATTGCGACCGTTGTTGCCACTAATGTCAAGGCCGCTCTTCATCAGGTTCACATCACCCGAATTGCTGCCATGCACATAAGGAGTCTGGTCGTAGCCACGCAGGCGAATATTCTCCCCATCGGTGGTGCTAATCCTATGGGATTCAGTCGCACCATAAGTCACGCTCACGGCACTTGCGCGGGTTCCATTGTCGAACAGCACGATTTCGTTGTCATCGTTGCCATAAGTTCCCGACTCGCGACCATAAACGCTCTTGATGTTATTCCAGTTGCCCACGCAATAATCGGCGTGCTCGGTAATTTCTACAGTTTCGCCAGTCGTTTCGTCCACACTCTTGGCTCTGTAGTCGGCTACGGCACCGGCCTGTTCGTTAGCACCGATACCAGACTGGGCCGGGCCCTGGAAGTTGAAACTGAGGGTGGCTTCTGTGTAGATGGTGGGCATATTATCAAAACCTTCGGCCATCTCGGAATTGCCCTTGAACGTCACGTAAGCATTGTCGCCGAATACGACGTCCTTGCCATCGCCCGATTCGATCAAGTCGTCATTATTTTTGTCGATCGACATTTTGTCCAATTTTCCAGATTCCGCATTCCTGACGAAATCAAAATCACGGGACTTGGTATTCAAGCCGCCCAAGATAACATTGTCGCCACCGCTAGTTTTAATAACATCGGAACCAGCGCTGCCGTCAACATTACGGCCAACGTTGTCTACAAGAAGTGCATCGCGATTGCGGTCTACGTATACCTCGCCACCATCGCCGACAATGACATCGTTACCCGAGCCGGTCGCAATCATGTCGGAATCCGTACCGCCAATGACAACGTTCTTGCCGTTTTGGGTCGTAATCGTGTCTATTGCACCGTGCGCGTCGGATGTCGATTGCACGTAGTTCAGGTAAGTCGTGGATGAATCACCATAAACATGGTCAACCACATCGCCAGAAGCATTCTTGACCACATCGCTACCGGCAAACTTGACTTCGCCATTGTCGCCGACAGCAACGTTATTTTCGCCGTTCAGATAAATTTCATCTGAACCAGCTCCACCAATAGCCACATTTTTGTCGCCATGAGCGGTAATTACATCGTTGCCGCCGACCGTTTCACTCACAGAATGGATGTACTTGGCGTCGCGCACCACGCCATCCGTCTGGAAGTAGTTCGACGCAGTCTTATCCGCAGGAGTCGTGTAATCAGCGGCATTCAGCTTCGCATCGTCTGTCTCGGAGTTTTCAATATCCAAGGAACCCAAACGCGTGACGATTTCGCTCTTCTCGTTCTCGTAAACGATCTGGCCACGGTCGCCAATGGCGATAACATTGGTATTGACATCAATCGTATCATTGCCAACGCCACCAATCACGACCATGCCTTCGCGGGTCACCTTGGATTTTCCATCGGCATCAACATCGCCGACGGCATTTATCGTATCGTCACCGCCCTGGGCATTCACGACGAGAAGACCGTCACCATCATAGCCATTGGCCAAATACATCGCGACAATCGAAACATCCTGCGCAACAGGAGTCAGTTCTCGTTTGAGCAGAAGCGTTGTAACCGTCGTTTCATCATTATCTTCAAGGAACACTTCGCGGCGCTGGATCGTTCCGTCGGAATATTCAACATTCAAGAACACACGGTTCTGAGCAAGCAGTCCACGATCCAGCTTATCATTGTTCTGGGCCACGATTGCCTTCAGATTATCCGAGGTAACGCCATTACTGAACGTGAAGCCCGAAACACTGTACGCAATCACATTCTTCAAAGAACCCGAATACGTAGTCTTCGTCAAGCCGCTCAATGTGCCAAGTACAGTAGATTTTTCTCTGGCGTAACTATGCACATTGATGTTATCCTTACCAGCGCCGGTATTCACGACCGTAAATGTCTGGAACCCGTCTTCACGGTAAATCGTCTTGTTGATATCAACCTTATCGGCACCCGAACCAAGGTTGATTTCGCCGTATTCCATGTTGGCGAGATTGAATTGACTCGTTGCAGTAGACGAAGCATCTTGATGTTCAAAACGCAACGAATGCTCATCGGAGTCATGCCATTCCGTATCGGCCTGTTTTACGACATCTTCTGTTTTTTGCAGAATCAATGCAGGGTCGACATCCTTTTCAATCATGCTATTATCGAACTTCGCAATTTCGCTCAAGGCATCGATATCGTTCTTGATGCCAGCACGATTATTCTTGCGGTTATTTACAAAGATACGATCCTTGCTGTTGCCTTCATCGAACTTGGTCGCTTCTTCTTCGGCAGCTTTTCGTTCTGCAAGATCCGATTCCGAGATAACGTTCTTTTCGTCATTTGACGTTGTTAAACGATTGCCATCCGCATCGAGACCATCATAATGCAACATCGACGGGCCGTCAATGCCAAGGTCAGCTTCTCTACCCATGCCGTCTTCGTACAGGGCTCCCTTGATGTTCTCAATGGTGTCATCATCCAGCGCATCAAGGATTTCTGTCACAGAGGTCTCATTGAAGGAATCCGGTTCATCAGAAATAGCAACCGCAGGGCGGTGCCAATCATCTGCCGACCATTCAATGGCAAAATTACCATGCAACACCACGGGTTTAGCACTGGATGTATCTACTCCGTCCTGAGGCATGGCGCAGATAATCAGCTGCGTTCCGGCCGTCCTGTAGAAGTAACGGCAGTTCTCCACATCCTTGTAATCAGCCACCTTGCTTTCGGGACATACTATCGAATACCTGGAATCATCGTAAGCGCCAGTGATTTCGTCAAACGGAACAAAGCAGAGCAATTCCGTCATTCCCGTCGTACTGTACGCCATCTGGAGCACGCTTTCGTTTTCCACGTACACATGGTCAAATCTGTAGTTGATATACAGCTTGGTCCCGGCAGGAATCGAAGAAACGCCAGAAACGATCAAAGTATTCTCTCCACCAAAGGAAAGTTTATTCGGATTAGATGCCGATATGGAAACATATTCACCGTCGTTCATGTACCAGCAGTCAATATTCTGTTTGTTCGGCAAAGCACGCAAACCCCAAACAACCTTGTCCTTTGTAACTTCTTCGGCAGTGAGGACATGCTCCTGCGTAATGGAGAACTGGTTTTCGACCTTGTTCACCGGCCTATCGATATTGTATTCCACATACACATGCGGAGTTTTTGCAGCATCCATCGCTGTTTTCACAGACGCCGGAACATCAACCGTCACCTGGAACTTGCCATTGTTCTCAACCACGTTAGCCGAGCCAAGAGGTATCTTTTGGCCTTTAGCATAGTAGAAGCATTCAACGGTATTCCCATTAGGCGTTTCATTCAACAGCAATGTGAATTTTTCAGCCGTGAACTCTGCATCTTTCACTTCATGGACCTGTTTAATCAAGAACGATTGCTGCGCAGCATTTTCGTTCAAGAAGATAAGGGCATTCTTGCAATCCTTTATCAGTCTATCGCTCTTCGAGGAAGTCACTTTGTGCATCAACGCAAAGTAGTCATTGCCTTCACGAACCTTATCACCAAGAACAACAAGATTAATATCTACAGCTTCATCGTACTTATGCGTTTCTCCAGCGCCATCAATAGTAAACTTGTATGTAATGGACTTTACATACTTATTATTAGCATCAACAAGCCAGATTCCATGGTCACCACGATTCAGGGATTCGGTCGTTTCGCCCGGCGCAAAGACCGTTACCGAGACAACTTCTCCCTTTTCAGGTTCCTTGTCTAGGTGAATCTTGTATACGGACTTAACTACACCATTTTCGACAATGTAGTTCTTCGCGCAATCAAGATCCGTATCATAATCAATCACGCCATTTGCGGGATCAGCGTCGCCGACAGTATTATTTTTCGGCACATCAAATTGTACACCAATGGCGTCAGAATTTTCATTCTTGCTGTTGGAAACGATTACAGGCTTTTCAGCCGTTCCAACACCGCCATTGTAGAAACTGTCGTTGCCCTTATTGCCGTACAACTTGGTCACTTCATCTTTGGCAGTATCGAGCACATAGAACGAATCATCGCCGTCACCGCCGTAAACGTTCTTGTTCTCAATGCTTACGGCCTGCACATCTATGCCATTGCAGAGAACACGGCCCTGAGAAATGACAAAGTCATCATCACCATCGCTGCCGACAATGCTCATCTTGTCTACACCAGCGCCGCCAATCAGCGTTACCGGACCATTTTCAACAATCGACTTGCTTCCATCATTGTTGACTTTCTGGAACATGGCAACATTGAAGGTGTCGTTACCAAGGCCGCCAGAAAGTGATACGGCAGCCTCGTTATGCAATACGTTAAACGTATCGTTGCCTTCGCCACCAACAATCGATGTCGAATGTTGTACGCCTGCGCTCAAGTAGCCCTGGGTCGTCTTGGTAGTCGTAAAGGCATCATTCGGCAACACATTGCTATGGTCCTTGTCAGTATTGCGTTCAGATTCAAACTGCTGCCCCACAGTTATGGTGTCGTTACCCGCACCGGCATCAATGGAAATTGTAGACAAAGTTCCATCGATAGCAATCTTATCGTCACCGGCACCCGTATTGATCGCGATATTTTCAAGGCCCGTATCGCCGCCTCCGACATTCCAGAAGTTGACGCGTTCAATCTGCGCATCTTTTTTAGACGGGAGCTTCGCCACGAATCCGAGTCCAGCCGTAGAAGCACGGACCAGCATGTCGTCGGCCTCGACTGTACCGTCAATGGTCATGGAATCACCCTTGTCGGCAGTACCGGAATCCATCACGTTGGTAATGGCATGGTTCGAACCACCCATAATCTGGATCTTGTAGGTATCGTCACCACCCTGGCCGTCAACAAAGTCATTGCCGTTACCAGCGAGAATAGTGTCGTTGCCACCTACGCCATTGAACTTGGCATCGTCCGTGATTCCGAAGTTTTTCGCAAAAGCAGTTATGCCGTAGCCAAAAAGCAGACTTTGATAGTCACCACCGTTAGCCGAGAACAGATTCGAGGAACCCTCAATCTTACCCGCAGTATCCCTCTTGTAATCAGCTAAGCCGTTATCACCGAACACAAAATCGTTTCCGGCACCACCGTCAAGCGTATCGTTACCGGCACCACCGTAAATGATATCTTCACCGTAGTCGCCGTTGATGGTATCGTTTCCGCCATCGCCGTCAATGAAGTCATTATCGGCTCCGCCACTGATAATGTCACTACCACCTTCAGAAGTGTTCGACCCATCATCGCCAAAGATGATATCGGAACCGTTACCGCCTTCGATTACATCGCTACCATTTGTAACTTGAGTAGACGGCTCTTCTTCTGCCTGAGGTTCTGTACCTTCAGCTTCTGTAGCAGCCGTCGTCCCTGTCGTAGTGGCACCGGTTGTTGCAGCTGTTTGCGTTGCGCTCAAATCAACCTGAGGAGCGTCAAAGAGGGAGACTGCAACTTGAGCCAGTGCGTTAAGGGAAGCCACGTCCGTTTTAAAGCTATTCTCAAAATTGAACAGGGCAATACGATTGACACTTTCAGAACTTACATTGCCATCAGCATCTGTGGTTGTCACCGTGTCACTGCCAAACAAGTCAGAAGTATCCTTCTTAATTTCTTCAGCAATGTATACATACGGCAATTCGCCCACAGCATCGTCTTCTCGCGCAATAACCATCGCTTCATCTGCAGGAGTATCACCAAAGATGACATCTACGCCATCTTCACCGTAAATCTTATCATTGCCGGCACCACCGTAAATAACGTCGTTACCCTTGCCGCCATGAATTTCATCATTTCCGTCGCCACCCTTGATGCGGTCAGAGCCGGCACCGCCAAAGATAAAGTCCGTCTTGCTGCTGCCGAGGATGACATCATTACCACCTTCGTCGTACAGATCTTCGTTCTTGGCATTAGTCAGGTTGTGCGATTCATCAAATTCAAAGTAGGCAAAATCTCCATAAAGGTGATTTTCCGTCACATATAGGGTCCCTGTAACGTTTCCATCAGCATCCTTATTGTCGAATTTCGCATCAACGCCGCCGACAATCAAGTCACTGCCGCCACCACCGACGATATAGTTCTTGCCTCGTCCGCCAACAATCACGTTGTTTCCGGGATTAGACGAATTCGGGTAAGCATTCACCAAGGCGACATACTCTTCATCACTAGACTTCTTGTATAGGACATCAGCAGTTTCGCCCAACAGAATGTTTGTACCGATATCTGCACCGCGAATAAAATCATCGCCAAGGCCGCCCATTACGAGTGCGTAACAAGTCGGGGCCAAATTCAGTCCACTCAAATCGATTTCGTCGTTACCGTCGCCACCCTCAATCACGAAGTTGAGCGAAGAATTACCGGTAATGGAGACTTTATCCTTTCCATCCTTAGCGTAAATATACACGCACTTGCCTGCTGCAAGGGTATAAGACGATTTAGTTGATACTTTATCAGCCGTTATTATCGTAATGTCAACTGTTCCTCCAGAGCAGACGATATCAACGGTATCATCTCCGTCGCTCAAGTCACCGTACACTCTTTTTTCGGCAAATTCACCGACGTTGACAACAAGGTTGCCTTCCTGCGTTGTGGCAACAATAGGCGTGCCACTTCCCTTCTTGTCCGTATTGAACAGTTCCAAGGCACCACTCTTCCACAAGTCAAATTCCTTGCGGTAGAAGACTAGGTCGAGGTAAGCATAAGCACGGGCCTGCAACGTGACCGAGGCATCGAAAATCGCAAACGGGCTATGAGCCAAACTATCCGCCAATTCCGAAAGACGCAATTTGCCATCGTTATTCGGATCATCCAAATTCAGGTTCAAGTTGAGGTTTACGCCAACATTGATGCCCGCACGCCCAGCAACGCTAGCTCCAGCCGTTATGCCGGAATAGAAGATGACTTCGCTGACGTCCTTCCCATGACTATCCAAGTCATTGATAAAGAAGCCATCAGCAAGCGCCCACAGGTCCTTGAAGCCCGTCTTTTTCCAAGAAATCAATCCGCGGGTATCGTAACCAAAGCTCAATTCAATTTTCGCGCCGAAATTGAGGCCGATGTCGGCGCAAAGCGGACCCACGATGGGGAAACTTTTGCTCCAGTCAAAGTCGAAGATGAGCGGACTCATGCGATATTCGACTAGAGAAACATCTTGGCCAAAAAGCAGGCTGATGGCAGAAGCACTTAAATCATTGAAAATGGGGAAAGACCAACCATACGTACCCGAGTTCTCAAATGCATCAGTTATTTTATCAGTCTCAGTCTTTATACTAGCATCAGATTCTCCACCGGTAAGTCGTCCGACAAAATCACCCAAAGGCAAGCCCTTCGTCCCAGAAAGGAATCCTTTTGCATCAGGACTAGACGCAAGACTTAATGTTCCTAAATTAATTGCGCGAGGCGTGATTGAACTTATTTTCTTCACCAGGTTAGCGACCTTGACGATATCATCAATCATCCCGAGATTAACGCCCTTGGCACTTCCAATTGACTTGATGAGGTTCAATACCGTCATCTTGGAACCACCCTTGGGCAAGCTGCTCAATACCGGGATTTCAGACTGCAAGAAGTCAATCAACGGCATGATTGGATCGATAACTTTTTGAATCTTATTCAAGACAGGCTTCAATGTCTGCGAGACAAATTTGCCCAAATCAAGAGTTATCGCACCAAAATCGGCCACTTTCAATTCGCCGAAGGGCTGTCCGAAAAGCGCTTCCCATTTCAAATGGAATGTTGTATTTATTTGGGGGAATCCGATATCGACCACAGTTTCATCAAATCCCAGCGTCAACACGACATTGATGTCTAGGTCTCCCTCAAGATTCGTTTCTAAAGACAGCGCAGAGGCGATATTGTCCGTGCTGATTTTTGTTTCTGCACCAGCATCTGTTTGCTTATCTTGAGACGACTGTGAAGAACCATTTTGTCCATCGTTTAGATCGATTCCAAATGTTAAATCACATAAGATTGGCTTTTTAGTTTCAGCGTCAATCTCAAATGGATTTATTCCTCCAGATGCCACTCCGGCGCTCATCTGCAAGAAACCCAATGCGCCATTTATCGAAAGGTCATTCAAAACCCTCATCTTCACTCGGATATCATCACCGGACATCAGGGTCTGTGTTACAGTTTTATCCCCATCCTTAGTCTCAACATCCTTCAGGATTCCGTCAGCAACAATGTTGTTGGAGGTATTGTCCGCATCGCTTCCATTAGAAAGCATGATATACGCACCGGTCTTTGAAACGCCGAAACCGATATACCAGTCCCAACTCAGTTCAAGGCCCACTCCACCCTTCGACGAAAGCCCGAGCCCGGGCATGCCCAAATCGAAGTCAGCGTTTCCGCTAAGCGTATAGGAGTTACCTAGACGGAACCGCCACTCAACGACATTCCCATCGTCCCTATATTGAATAAACTGGGAGCCTTTATCCGAGAAGACTTGATCGAACAAAGAGCCGGCCCACATCACTTTCTGCGTACAATTGTTTTGCGCATCAAAAAGAACCTTTTTATCCAAGGCCTGCAACAACCCAGTTTTTTGCAATATCGTATAGAGTCTTTCAGCGACCATGGCCGCATCAAGATTTTGCGAATTGTAGGCAAACTTGCGGAACGGTTCAATAAAGGCTTCATCCAAAGCAGTCAAGCAGTCTGCTGCGCCCACGATGGTATTGCCCACCAGCGGAATCTTGCGCATGCCGTCCGAGAGGAATGTCTTGTTCAGGCTACTCTGCGCCTTGCGCAGGGCAGCGCTCAAGGCATCAGCAACTAGACGAACTTGACCAAAAAGGTCAATCTTTTCCCAATTTGAGCCCAAATTGCTCATATCCAAGACAATACTACCTGTAGTATTATCTCCTAATTCAGCAGCAGATAAAGTTCCCGTGAATTTTCCCGGCTTTCGAATACCAACTTTTCCAGAAACCAAGTCATTCAACGCAAACGATCCATTATTCCCTGCATCACCTTTCCAGGCATCAACATCGCCCTCGTCATCCACAACACCCAATTTAATTTCACCAACACTTTGTCCTGCACATTCAACACGGAGAAGGCCGCCAATTTGGCAAACATCGGCATCATGCTTCCACTCATAGCTTGAGAAACTTCCCGCAGCAGCACTGCCGGATGTGGCCGTATTACGATACGCCATTTTCTCATAAATTCGAACCGCGATATAGCTAGGATTCGAATCACTGCTAACCACCTTCAGCAAGGACGCGCTCATGCCGCCAAGGGCCACGCTCAAATCAAATGAGAGAGGTTTACCCATCAACGTCACATCAATTGAAACACTCGAGTCTTCTTGTAAAATGGGATCCCCCAAAGCCGACCCGTTTACCGACATAGAATAATTGAACCGCGTATAAATACTGCCATTCAAATAGACTTCCGCCAAGCCACCCACATTCGTAGGCCTTGCGCCTTCGGCTGTTTCCATAATCGAGAAATTGTTGATAGAAACAACCTGGGATTTATATTCCTGTTCCCAGACAAAGCTGAAGTCAATAGACGAAGCATGGAAGGTAAAATAGAGCTTAGCCCCGAGCGCTTTATCTACGCGTTGATTCAGTTCCTGCAGCGTTGCAGGATGGCTCTTGGAAATATTATCAATAACATCGTTCAGCTTGTTGATTAACCCTAACAACTCCGGAGCAGACTTCCCAAACAGCGGCAATTTTTGATTCAAAACAGCCAATATGGGATCAGTCGACGGCGTAGCCGATTCTCCATACGCAAGAATAGATTTTAGGACGTTCTCCTTGAGAGCCTTTGTCACCTTCTCTACAAGATCAGGCATCGAAAGTTTTTCTTCAACAGTTAACAGAGTGTCATTTCTTACCTGCGGATTAAGTTTGCCTTTCGAATCAAAAAGATCTATTGCGCAAACAGTCTTTTGCGCGCCACCTTCTTCTAAATCTATTTTGTGTTTAATTGTTAATGTGTTCGTCGACGTCGGTGCATAAGACCACCCCCCTAAAGTAAAATTACTTACAAAATCTGCATCTGCGTCATCAAGGGGTATAGCCGTAATATCATTAATTGTTTTTGGGGCAGTAAGCTTTCTTGTCGCTCGGATACCAACATTTCCTGTCACATCGACCCCAACCATTCCCAATCGGGCAGATGCGATATTACCATTGCTAGTTAATGTTTCATATATATCTAACGAAAAATTTGAAATCGTGATTTCTTTCTGACTCTGAGCATGCACCACCAAGAAAGAGTCAGAATCATTATCAACATTCCAGCCAAGAAGCTCAACCAAGGAGCAACCATTTAAATCCTCAACAGCGCCAGAGGAAGAGAATTTACCACCCGACACCACTAAACTCATGCCATTTACATCAACGCTACAAGAAGGCGCTTTCGTTGATAATATATTGTTACATTGCGTTTTTATCTCATCAAGAAGATTCCCTATTGTGGGATCTGATTTCGTCTTGAAGAAATTATATAAATCGATATCCACTTCAATATCAGCCGGTCCTCCAACATCAAATTTCATCTTCATACAATTTGTTGTAGAAGAGTAAGCCAAATTGTCAAAGCCTAAATCTTTATTTGACAAGGAGACTCCAAAAGGAAGATCAGACTCATTTAAAAAACCGATTTTCCCTTCCCAAGCAAAAGCTTTTATTCCATTGCCCAGCTTGGTCAACTCTCCGTTTATTACACTTACAACATCATCAACCGTATAGCAATTCGCCAAGGTCTCTGCTTCCAAAAGAATATTTTGGGCAGCACCACCATTTATTGCAAACGCAAAACTCAAATCTGAATTAGATGTTTCAACCGGATGAGAACTTGAAAGAAGAATCTGTTTCTCAACTCCACCGTTAAAATTGAGCCAAATGTCAGTCGGCACAGAAGTGGGTTTTTCTCCCTCTACAAGCACATTCTGTTCAGATTGACTATAAAAAATGATGACAACATCACCTAGCGTTACTGCAGAATAATCCGTATAATCGGAATTAGACATCAGGACTTCGTTTATTGCGGCAGCCCAATCAAAGCGGATACCAGTTTCCTTGGGCTTTACAACCGCGCTGTCAATAGTTACTTCCGTCACTGTAGTCGTATCAATCAGATATGCCTTGCAAAACTGTTGCGAGCTATTCACACACATTTTTCGGCTATTATCCGAAGCAAACAGCAAAGAGAATGTATTTGCAGTATCATTTGTCAAAACAGCATATTTATCTACATCACCATTTTTGTCCTTGTTTATGATTACGCTAAACTTAGGAGTAGTTCCTGTTCCAGTCGTAGAATACGCCTTATTCAATTCACCAATAATGAAGTTAACACCAGTATCATCTAAAGAAGTGGTAGAAGGTATAGTAATATCCTTCTTCAAACTTCCATTCTCATACAAGGCAAACTTAATTTTCTCACCAACTGAGCTTGTCTTACTCAACGCCTTGTCAGCAACACAGACATTCTTAGCCCCTACAAGACCAGCAACCTTTTCAGCATCAACACCTATACTTTTCAATTTGGCGCTGTTTCCGACGCTCCCCAGTTCATCCATCGGAATGTCGAAAGTCATTTTTAGATTAGATTGCGCCTCAAGAGACAAAGAAACTTTCTCTATACCACCAAATGAGTTCGACAGAGATTTAAATAGAGCCTCACTAACGCTTGCCTCTAGATTTTGAGACGTAATCCATCCGTCATACTTTAGTTGACAGATATTTTTGCCCGATACATTCTTGAATTCGGCAGTTATAACGGGATAATTGAATCGCGACAACAATTCCTGGAAAGACTGAGGGGGAGTCTTGACAAAAGTTGCGAAGTAATTTGATAGATACAGGAACGAAGATGCATTCTGGTCAATAAGCCCTTCAAAATCATTTTTCAATATTTCCGTTTCAGCATTCTGAAGCCACTTGGCTATCGCATTAAACTGTGTTAGCACATCACCAATCCGCACATTTGCAAAATCAGGGATAAGTGCATTTTCGTCGTTAACAGCAGAACCTGCAGCATCCAACCATACAGGGGTCTGCCCAACAGCCGTATTGCCGATATATTTCAAATGATCTGTATCATCGACAGCAAAATTAATCATCCGCGACGCAATACTTGCATAATTCTTGACTCTAAAATCAAGATCATATTCATAATTCGTAGCAATTGTGGAGTTGTTCTTTGAATCCGTTCGGAACGATCCAATCACAGTCAAGTCAGGTAACGAAACGGCACCACCATCGTTCCTTGATTCAAGGCCTAGAATACCGATATTTGCATCAGTATTCCCCAGGGTCAAATCCTGTTTGAAGTCAAATCGGACATCAACACTGGCATTATCATCAAATCCAGTATTTTTATCGCCGTCAAGAGTAAAACTGACTGTCGTATATCCAGACGCATTGCTTTTGAAATCAAAGGTTTCAAACAAAACGCCAATTTGAGTTTGCTCAGCAATATCAGCTGCAATCTGCTTATTTGTGGAATAAGAAAGTGAGGTTTTCTTTTTAATCTGAACGGACACCTTATGCTGATTAGGATCCGTCGTATCTACAGCAAAGGTCCACTCTGAGTGCCTACGAGTGTCACTCATAAGCCTTTGAACTAACGCATCAGCATCCACCCTAAATTCTTTATACGCTTTATCGTAAGCAGCCTCAGCAGCATGATACTCAGTTTCAGCGTCATTCACGGCATCCACAAGATCTGCATAACCTTCATCATTCGGATCTGCATTATCAAGGAGCTCCTTGAGATCATCCCAATGTGTTTTCTTGTTATCCCTATCTAATTTTTGTGTCTTTGTTCCTTCATCGCGCAAATCATCAACAACTCCGCATACATATTTTTTTACGGATTTAACATCTTGCTTATACTGTATCTTTTGACCACTTACAACATCTGCCAAAGAAAGCGCTTCCGGCTCACTTCCAGTGCCATTCTCATAGACAAGCAAACCTTCCATCTTGGAATCGCTCGCAGAAATATTATAGTCACCAAACTGATTAACCGAAGAATCGGCTTCCTCAATCCAATCGTCTGCAAGCGCAGCATCCATCAAGAGTCTTGGTTCTAGAGACTCAATTTTGTAATTATTGCGGTTGTTTTTCTTAGACTTTTTGTTCTTCTTGTTGAATTTAGACACATAACCCCTATAGCCTTTCAAAGGAAAGGCTTTGTTAATTTGTTTAAAATCTTGTTATAGTTAGTAGTTTTTTACACAGCGGATGGAAAGAGCGTGAATCTTACTAGCTCCCCCCGATCGTTCAAAAAAATTCTTTTCCACATATACTGCACGACCAGCAATTTCATTACTATTATGTTGTTGAGGAAGATAAAAACCTGCAGACAACTTAATTTGGTCAAATTTTCCCAACTGCCAATACCCCGCAGGCAGTATCGACAGGCCGTAGTTGTTGCTACCGAAGCCGGCGACCTTCGAGCCCATGTAGTAGGCGACATCACGGCGACTCTTTTCAGATATTTCAACCCACTCATTTTCATTCATTATATGCCATCCTTCCGGGCATATTCCTTGATGCTGAACAAAATAATACTTTCCATTAAATTCTTCATTATCGCTTTCTAGATTAAACTTATTCGGACATTTTTCCGAAGCAACGGAGAAACTGTCGCAGACGGCGGGGAAGTTCATGGCTCTGCTCCAGGTATACAGCCCGCCCCAGCCGTTCTCACAATACCACGGATCGTCATCGTAGCAGTACTTGGTGGAGTCCTCCTGAACAGACCCACCAGAAATCATCTTGCCATAGTTCAGATTCTCCGCGAAAACCGTGTAGGATTCCATGAACACGCCATTTTTTAGTTCAACCGTACGGTATTTTTTCCCGTCGCGCGGGTCCGTAAAATCTCCGTACTTGACATCCGGATTGAATTGTTCCGTCATGTCAAAATAGCTACTACTGCTAACAGAACTAGACGATTCAACCTCAACCCAAAAACCATTCTTACAAATATATCTGACCCCTGTTGCCAAGACACGTTTCGTCTCCCCTTCTTCTTCTGCATCACAGGGTTCTAATGCAGATTCACTAGAGCTACTGCTATTCCCTGCCGACGAGTCCGCAGACGTTCCCGAGTTGCTCGACTTAACGCTTGACGAGGCTGGGTTAGACTCACCGCCAC
>NZ_FQWP01000022.1:0-49710 GCF_900129715.1 Fibrobacter sp. UWH9
GTCTCGGTTAAGTCTCATCGCTTGTCCTTTTCTTGGTCGAAAACGCAAGTTAGAAACCTAACCATCCCTAGAATTCACTTTCTAGGGATTTTTTTGTTTTCAGCCTAGATCGGATTTACTTGACGATGAGAATCCGCGATTCATTTAATTGTCATTAAAGTGACAGTAACTCGTTTTTATTTGCATATAGACGAACAAGTGAAAGAAGCAGGGCATTGCGGGGCGGCGACTGAGCCCCGCAGAGGGGGTAGCGGAAGACCCGGCCGGGTGGGTTTCGAAACTTTATTCCCGAAGGGAATGATTATAAGGGCGGGGCCGGGGCTGAAGCGACCTTTGGACACTTGGCCTTTAGGCCTTAGTGTACATGGCCACCTTTAGGTGGTGCGGGACTCTTCCCCCCCTCCTATAAATAAAGCTGTACGCCCGAAGGTGTATATCGCCTGCGGTATTTCCGGCCAGATCCAGCACATCGCTGGTATGCAGGATTCCGGCATTATCATTTCCGTGAACAATGCCCCGGATGCTCCGATTAACGCAATTGCCGACTACGTCATCATCGGTAACGTTGAAGAAGTGGTTCCCAAGTTAATCAAGTACTACAAGGCTAACAACAAGTAGGTGAAGCTCTATGGCAAATTGTGATTATAAACAAAGTCCTCCGAGACAATTAAATTATCAAACAGACAAAACGAGGATAAGTAGTACATATTCTCTAAAAATGCAAACAACTGTTTGCAAAATCCTGACCCAAAAGTCACGATCCTTGACAAGAATATGGCAAGTACTTTTTTTGCGAAGCAGCTTTCGCTGTGTTTTGTATATCCGAATTTAAGTAACATACACCAGCGAGGTCAAACATGATGGGCATTAGCCAACAACAGGAACTAGACGCAATGCCAGATGGAATGGCAAAGCGCATCCTACTCAAGGTCATTAACGCTCCGAAGGTCAATCAAGAAAATTTACAGTCAAACATCCAGACGCGATAAATCTTGAGTCATTTCTAAAGAAATACGCATTCGAGGAAGAATCAAGCTACAAAAATCGAACTTATCTCGTTAAGGATAAAAATACCAATGAGATTGTATGCTATTTCAGTTTGCGTAACGGATTGTTCACCCTACCTAACAATTCTCAGCATTTTTCAACAATCCCCGCAATAGAGCTTTCCAATTTTGCTGTGAATAATAGCTACAAGGAAAAAAATTCCATCGTCCGGAAATTAGGAACAACAGAATTCAATGAATTCATAATCCCGTTAGTTAAGCAAATCCAAAAACAATCCGGCGTGCAAGCACGATATATATACGCTTTACCCAACGACAAATTGATTGAACATTACGAGTCCCTAGGATTTTTAAGATTTTCTCCCGATGAGGAAGCTTTCATCCATAGCCACGTAAAACCCTTGTATGACAAGGATTGCGTTTTCATGTGTCAGGGAGTGTGGTTTACTTTGTTTCGTCGCGTTTTTTCCGTCGCGAAACTTTACTTCACTTTACTTAGGAGAGCTTGAGCGGCGGCGCTGGCAGCGGCAGCCTCACGCATACGCTTACGGGCACGGGAGCCGGGGCGATTCTTGCCGATGGTACGGCGGTTCAGGTTGTCGCCTTCGAAACCATTCTGCGGAACGGAACCATTTTGAGAACTGGGACGGTTCTGCGGGTTGGAGGCGCCTCGAACCTGTTCCGGCTTGCGACCGAATTTTTCCGCACGATTGCCACGGCGCTCTTCTCGAGACTGACGAGGCTGTTCACCATTTTCGCGGGCCTGTTCTGCAGCGCGGGCGTTACGCTTGTCGGCCTGGTGCTTACGCCAGTCGAACTTTGCGGGCTGTTGGCCTTCGCCGCGATTTTCTTCGCGACGGTCGCCCTTCTGACCACGAGGTAAACGTCCGCGAGCATTACGCATTTCGCTTTCAGGAGTTTCCTTCTGCTGTTCAGGCAATTTTTCGTAGATAGCCTTGTCACCTTCGGGAACCTTCACCTTGGTCAGCTTTTCAATGGCACGCAGATCCTGTTCTTCATCGGGAGCGCAGAAAGAAATGGCGACGCCTTCCTTGCCAGCGCGAGCCGTACGGCCAATGCGATGCACAAAAGTTTCCGGTTCGTTGGGCAGGTCATAATTGAAGACGTGGGTCACATCATCCACATCAATACCGCGAGCAGCAATATCCGTTGCCACCAGCACGCGGATACGTTCATCCTTGAAATTGCCAAGAGCTTCCTGACGACGATTCTGGCTCTTGTTGCCGTGAATGGCGGCACACTTGACACCAGCCTTTTCCAGCACGCGTACAATTTTATCTGCGCCATGCTTGGTGCGGGTAAACACCAGCACCTTCTTCATCTCTTCATGAGAAGCAAGAAGTTCCTTCAACAGGGCGCCCTTGCGACGCTTATCAATGCGGTACAGTTCCTGGCGAATTCGTTCAATGGGAGTGCTCTGGGGAGCCACTTCCACACGAACCGGATTTGCACTGAGGATCGTTGCAGCCAGGTCAGAAATTTCCTTAGGCATGGTGGCGCTGAAGAACAAGTTCTGACGCTTGCCCGGAAGCATGCCCACCACCTTGCGAATGTCGTGAATGAAGCCCATATCCAGCATACGGTCAGCTTCATCCAAAACGAAAAATTCCACATTCTTGAGGGTCACGGCATGTTGGCCAATCAAATCCAGCAAGCGGCCCGGAGTTGCCACCAGAACATCTACACCGCGAACAAGAACGTTCTTCTGCTTCACATCGCTAACGCCACCGAAAATGCAGGCAGTAGAAATAGCAGTATACTGGGCATACTGCTTAAAGCATTCCTCCACCTGAATTGCCAATTCACGAGTGGGCAGCAAAATCAGGGCGCGACAAGTTTTAGGCTGACGGAACTTACCAGAGTCCAGTAAGCGCTGCAGAATAGGGAGCGCAAAGGCTGCGGTTTTGCCCGTTCCCGTCTGGGCGATACCCAGCAGGTCCTTACCCTCCAGCAAACTGGGGATGGACTGTTCCTGAATGGGAGTGGGGGTTTCGTAGCCTACAGTGCGAACAGCACGCTGCAGCGGATTTGCCAAAGGAAGTTCTTCAAATTTCATATTAAAGTCAAATGTAGAAATTTGAAGTCCAACCTATATCTTATCGCACCATCACACGAGTAGAAACTCCATTGACGCGAACCAAATAGTTCCCTGCGGAAGTCAGTTCAACAATGTGGTTTACACCGCTGATTCTGTCCTGGGCCACAATCTTGCCCTTCATATCAACAACGAGCATCTTGTCGCCCTGCTTAGCGCCAACAATGTTCAGAGTGCGACCGCTAACAGAGACACCAAAGTGACGTGCCACAGCAATGTTCTTCATGCCAGTGGAAGCATCCACAAACTTGGCCACATACACACCGTCAGAAAGAACCCACTTGTCAAAGACGTAGTCCACACCCTTCTTGGTGTAGCCTTCGGGAGCAACACCCATCAAGGCACGCTGAACGACCTCATCCGAATTTTCTACGTCGTAGTTGAACACCACTTCCATTTTTCCGGATACATCGCCAGCCTTATAATGGACAGTCTTCTGGAACAGGGCATAGAAAGTCTTTCGGCCCTTGGCTTCGGCACCGACAAACTTTACCCTGAGACCAGCGTAATCCTCAGTTTCATACCAACCCATAAACTTCCAGGATTCATCATCCTTGATGGAAGCAGACGGGAGCTGCACACCTTTACCAAGAACGTACTTTGAAACGTCGCTGGAAAGAACCGCATTTGAAGGCATCACATAGACAATCTTGTATGCCTTTGAATAAACAGGCACATAATTGCCGTATTCATCTTTTTCCCACTTACCATCAAATTCATTACCAACAGAATCCTTGTCGCCAACGACAGGAACGACAATGCTAGAATCCTTCTTGGAAATTTCGGCCACAGCATCGTTAATCTTCTGATTGACATCATCATCAGAATCATCCTTGTCGATAACAACGCTGATAGTAGTGTTTCCAATGACTACGACAATCTCCTTTTCGTAAACAGGAACATAATTGCCATCATCATCCTTCTTCCATTCGCCATTGAATTCGAAACCATCTTCAGATTCAGGAACTTCAATCTTGGGATCATGATTATTCAAGGTTTCTTCAATCTTCTGCTTAATTTCTTCGTCAGAAGCATCCTTGGGAACAACAACTTCAATGGTATCCTTGCCAACAACAACTTCAATGACCTTGCTGTCATCAGGTACAACATACACCGGAGTGTACTTGTCGTCGCCATCGGCGTCTTCCCACTTGCCGTTGAAATCACGACCAGCTTCATCCTTGGCAGGAACAACAACGGCAGGATCCGTCTTGGCGGCCTCAGCTACAGCGTCATTAATCTTATCGCTGATGTCATCGGCGCTATCGCCCTTCTTGATGTCAACAGGAATATCCTTGCCTGCAACTTCAGCTTGGACAGTCTTTTCGTAGACGGGTTCGTAATTGCCATCCTTGTCCTGTTCCCATTCGCCATTGAACTGGTAGCCGTCTTCATCCTTGTCGCCAACGACAGGCTTGGTCACGACTTCGTTAATCTTCTGTTCAACTTCTTCGTCAGAAGCATCCTTGGGAACAACAACTTCAATGGTATCCTTGCCAACAACAACTTCAATGACCTTGCTGTCATCAGGTACAACATACACCGGAGTGTACTTGTCGTCGCCATCGGCGTCTTCCCACTTGCCGTTGAAATCACGACCAGCTTCATCCTTGGCAGGAACAACAACGGCAGGATCAGTCTTGGCAGCCTCAGCTAAAGCATCATTAATCTTATCGCTGATGTCATCGGCGCTATCGCCCTTCTTGATGTCAACGGGGATGTTCTTGCCTGCAACTTCAGCCTGGACAGTCTTTTCATGGACGGGTTCGTAAGCGCCATCCTTATTCTGTTCCCATTCGCCATTGAACTTATAACCATCGCCATCCTTGGCGGGAACTACAATTCCGGCATCCTTCACAGCATCGTTAATTTTATTATTAACATCCGCATCAGTGTCTCCGTTCTTAATGGTCACATTGATAGTCTCATCACCAACAACCACGACAATTTCCTTGCAATCATCAGGAACTTCATAGACTGGTTCATAATTACCATCACCATTCGGTTTCCACTTGCCATTGAATTCATGACCGTCCTTATCCTTATCGCCAACTGAGGGAACGACAATCATGGGATCATCCTTCTTGGCATCTTCAATGGCATTATTAATCTTATTGTTTATAACTTCATCGGATGATCCTGTAGGAACACCCACTTCTACGATTACATCCTCGCCGCTAGTATTCTTTACGATAACAGTAATAACAGTATCCCAGACGACAGTAAATGCCACATCGCTAACAACGGCATACCCCTTTAACTGATCTGCAGTATACGTTACCAAACCATCATTCCAGCCAGCAAACTTATAATGATCCTTTACAGGCAAAATTCCATCGAATACCGGAGCCGTTCCATAGGCAACAGAATTCTTTCCAATTTCACTTTCCCCATTTTTGAATGTTACCTCAAACTTTTGCAACTCCGTAAATCCAGCTACAACCACATCATGATCGGGCATCGTCGCAGGCAAATCACTCCAGCCATCAAACTTGTAGCCTGGATCCACTGCAGGATCATCCTTCAGAGTCAAAGTTGTTCCATATTTCACTACGGTAGAATCATAAGTAGCACCATTAAGTTTATAGACCAAAGAATAGCTGTTAATCTTATATGTTCCCTTTACGGTAACATCATATTCCACCATAGTGAAACGGGCGCCATGCTCTATGCTCAAATCTTTCGTACTTTCTACAAATGCAATTTTCCTAGTATAAGAAGCACCATCCCACTTATCAAAGGAATAACCAGGAATATCTAACTTACGCAACACTACGGTAATTCCTTTCAAAGCAGAATCCCTATAGGTTTCAGTACGCATTACTCCCAAGGCATCTTCATAGGAAATTTCATAATTTACGGCATACTTCGTCGTTTTCCAATAAGGATACAGCATTAAATCTTTATTTTCATTTATGGTCTGCCCAAGTTCATAAGCCTTTTCACCGCCATTGGAAAGAGACCATCCTGCCAGATCGTAGGAGGATTCGAAACCTCCGCTTGACAGCGTAATTGGCTGACCATGCGTTTTCACCTGAGGATCAATTTTCCCGGTAGCACCCTCACCTGCCAAATAAGTAATCGTATAAGTCTTGTCAGACCACTTGGCATAGAAAACCTTATTACCGAAAGATCCTGTGGGAATAGACAAAGCCACATTTGTCTTAGCCTCATCATAATACCAACCTTCAAAGTTTTTCCCTTCCATGGAAGGTTCCTTCAAGTCAATCGTTGCAGATTCCACGTTATAATAGGAAGGATTTTCCACATCATTTTCACCACCTTCCAAATTCTTGTATTCAATGGTGTACTGCACCGGAATCCATTTCGCATATAGGGTAATATCTTCGGTAACGTGGCTTTCAAAATCAAACGGCATTCCCTCATAAGTGGCAGAGGTATACCAGCCCGCAAATTCGTACCCGTCAGCAGTCACATCCGTAGGCTGCGTAGCCCTATAACCCTCTTCCACACGACCAGAAGAAGGAGCAACACCCTTACCGACAACATCATACTTTACAGTAAAGAACTTTGCACTAGTCTTTTTCCACACAGCATATATGGTTATCGCATCTTTTGCCGTTCCCAAATCTTCAGCAGGTTCGGTCGCATCAGATGCAAGAGCCCAGCCCACAAAGGCGTGATACACCTTATTTTCGCCCTCGCCAGCCACGTAATCAGCAGGGTAAAGATCTGCAGGATTTTCTACATCTGCAGCCGTAATAACTTTTCCATATTTAAAAGTCAAAACCTTTTGTTCAGACTCATCAGCGAATTTGCTGCCGTTGGCATCAAAAGTAACAAGAACATCAGCCACCCACACAGCATAGACTGTCGTTGTCTTGCTAACCTCGCCAAGGGAAGAGGATTCCGTGGCATCGGCATCCAGACTCCAGCCAACAAATGTTTTTCCTTCGCACTTAGGTTCGGGAATTCCATCTGCAGTAATTTTAGTTTCGGCCTTAAGCTGCTTTTCCGTATTCGCCCCATCGTCAAATTTACCACCATTAGCATCAAAGTAAATGGTGAAAATTATCTCGCCCTTATTGTCTTCAGAAACACCTGTATTGGTAATATTGCTTCCATGAGACCAGATTTCATTTTCATCAGGTTTGTTCTTACATTCTCCGTCCTGATATGTGCCGCCATTCAAGTTACAGACAACTTCTTCACTATTTAGGTCAGAGACACCTGTAGTTCCCTTTTCCTCATCAACAGTCGGCTGATCTGAGTCTTTATGATCTCCTTCACCTGCGATGTGGTTTCCCACACCCTGCTGAATCGCATTGGAATTGTATTGACAACCTTCAAGTTTACCAGCCTCCTTACTAGCCTGATTATCCACACCGGCGATGCCACCCACATAGCCGGAACCAATCAAAGTATTGCCATCATAGGCGCAATATTCTACTTTCGTCTTTCCATCACTATAAAAATTATCTTTTTCAGATTTATTTTGAGCACAGCCAACAATTCCCCCGATGTATGTATCCGTACCATTTGCGATAATAGAGGCCGTACTCAAGCAGTTTCTGATAACACCTTCATCAGAGTAACCAACAATGCCACCTGCATTACTTTTGGAACCCGTAGTCATAATCGTTCCGGATACATAGCATCCAGAAATGAGACCACCATCCATCCAGCCAACAATACCACCGGTACTCCCAGGCCTTTCGAGGGTTCCTGTCTTTCCGGAACTGATATACACATTCTCTAGAATCACGTCCTTTATGGTACCCCCGCCCAACTGAGCGAAAAGGCCTACATCCTGATATTCGGAAGTAATCTTGAGATTAGAAATGGAATATCCCTGGCCATCAAAGATTCCTGCAAACTTCACAAAATCGTCATCAGCTTTAGTACCAATAGGTGAGAAAGACTTACCCTCCATATTGATGGGAGCAACAACGATACCGTTTATTTTAGAAACGGGCTTTTCATGTACTGTTGCGATATCCGTATTAGTTGCAGCCGTAGAGAATTCAACAAGATCATCAGCACTTGCAATCACCTTATACTTAACATCGCTGATCGTGGTATCTCGCAGCGCACCCCAAGACTGACCTGCAGCAAACAACAGGCCCAAAAACACAAACAAGACATTCAATTTCAGCGGCTTCATAAAAAATTCTCCTAGATTACCCAATAAAAATAAACTTTTGCTTACAAAAAGTGGACTTAAGCCAGTGTCTCTGTGATGAAAGCTTCATAAACGCGTTCCAAGTTGGAATATGCGTGGCGAAATTTTCCCATAAAAAGTGATAAAACACAGGAAATTCCCTTTTTTCTCGAAAAAACATTTGCACGACAAGCCAACATTGCGTAAGTTTAGTGGTAGTTTTTGCTTATCTCGGGAGTTTTTTCAAATGGCTTTAATTCGAAAAATACTGACATTCTTGGCCTTCATGGCTGCGGTCGTCTTGGCTGCGCCATCTATGCCGGCAACATCTGTGGAGAAGACACAGAAGGTTCTACAGGCAAAGTCCAAGACCTCAAAGAGCGCCAAAAAGGCAAAGAAATCCAAGAAGAAGAAAAAGAAAAAGGAACAGGCAGAACAGGTTGTCGAGACTGCTGAAGAAGAATCCGCAGCAGAATCTTCTACAGAAGCCGTTGAAGATAACGCCGAAGAACAGACCGCCGAGGCCGAAGTTCCGCAGGAAGAACAGTCTGACCTTGAAAGTGCATTTGAGGAAGTGCAGTCCAGTGCCGCACCGGAACAAGCACCCACTCCCCCGGCAGAATCCGCACTTCAACCTGTTGCAGAACCGACTCCGCAACCTGAGGCCAAGCCCGCAGCACAGCCCGTCCCTCAACCGGCTGCACAGCCCGCCCCTCAACCGGCTGCACAGCCCGCAACACAAGCATCAGCACAGCCAGCAGCCAAGGCAACTGCAGTTAATCCGGCGGTACTGAACACGAAGCCCGGTCAGCAGACATTTATCCTGAGAGGCACCTCGACACAGGCGACCACTGCAGCAGTTGCAGACACAGCAAACAAGGTTGAAGACGAGACTCTCACCGAAAAGAAGACTTACGCCAACCGCTTCAAGGCCATGCGCAAGAAGAAGAGCGTCGCGGAATACGACAGCACCCAGAACGCCATCAGAGACAGCATCGCCTCGATCACCTACAACTTCGGTCTTTCCTTTATCGGAGGAAGAGCCAAGGACAAGCGTTTGGGCAATCTCGAAGAAAACAGCGACTGGGACGGAAACTTTGGCGTATATCTTTTCTATCGATACTACTTTACCAGTTTCTTTGCCTTGCAGGGACGCCTTGGCGCCATATACCGTTATGCAAGATTCACAAAGAATGACGAAATCAAGGACGGAATCACATACAAGGAAACCCAATTTGACGTCAACAACAAGCTTACCGTAGACTATCATGACATCGCCGTTGACGCTCCTCTTACACTGAAATTCGGAGCTCACACCGGCCACACAACGTTCATTTTCCTCAGCCTTGCAGGGGATATCACAAAGTCCATTTTCGACCAGATCAATACAACTCGCGAATATACCGTAAAGCATCCGTCCAAGGAACTGAAGAAAGACCTGGCCGTTCTTGAAAGTAAAGGACTTTATCCGGCCTACGAAAACTACACTGTTGAAGGCAATTTCTACGTAGACGACTGGGAGTTCAGCAGTTGGGCCGGCGCAGGCATCGACTGCAAATACATCTCTGTCGAATACCAGGTACTCCTCGCTGCTGGTTCCACCAAAGACAATCATAGATTCCACGCCATTAACCATGGTGGCATGCCCTCATGGCGCGTAATGGTGGATTTGAGTCTAAAGTAAGGAGGAATTATGAGATTTAATTTTATCAAAAAACTTCTTGTAGCATCTGCAATTGCATCTACCGCCGTTATTTTTTCCGCCTGTAGCGAAACAAGTGTTATCGAGGCCGAAAATGAAATTCTTAGCGAACACAAGGGTCCTAAAAAAGGTCTCCTGGATTCCCTGGAAGCCAACTTGGGCCGCGTAGATCTGTATAACTGCCTGGCAGCCTACAGCAAGGAACGCTGCTCCAATTTCTACAAGAAATTCGGTTCCTACGACTGTCCGCAGATTTCCAATCCGTACTACAACGACAAGGGCGAATACACCTACGACGATGGTTCAAAGGACACTACGGGCAACGTCACGCCGCAAGATACTAGCAACGTGACACCCAAGGATACCGTTGTGGAAGTCTACTACCTGCAGGAAAACAAGAACATCACCATTACGCTGAAGTCCTTTAAGCAGAAGTCAGACAAGGCCAGCAACCCGATGGTTCGTTTCAAGGTTGAACTGTACAGCGACAGCGTCAAGGCGAACACCCTTTCAACGGGAGTGCTACCCCTAGAACTTGAAGAAAAGAAATGGCGCGATACGACTTCCTTTGACCCCATTTCGGTTGTCCGCGGCATTGACGAAATCAGGATTTGCCCCGTCGTTATCAGCCAGACAGGCGATGACGAAGAAGACGAAATCGTCAGTTCTGGCCGATGCATGTCAGCAAAGGATATCGGATACATCAAGGATACGGAAACGTTCCTAGATGACGAAGATAACGACGATTACGCCATAACCTGGGAAGCAAAACTTTACTAAAAGCAAAAAGGCATTCCGCGATAAAACGGAATGCCTTTTTTAGTTACTTTGAGCAGTTACTTCTTGGACAGTTTCTTCAGCAGTTTATTGACGTCTTCAAAGCCTTTCTGGGCTTCGTCAGCGGCAATAGCGGCACCAGCGATAGTTCCCTGGATAAACACCTTGAACAGCAGGGACTGAACATCCACATCGCTCACTTCTTCCTTGGAGAAGAAAGCTTCCATTTCGTCGGCGGCATTTTCGAAGTATTCGCTCTTGAGAGCTTCGACAACAATGGCACCCATGGCCGGGTTTGCATTCAGTTCAATGTCAAAGCCTTCGGATTCTTCAGCTGCAGCAGGCTTTGCAGCAGCCTTCGGAGAAGCCTTCTTTGCAGCGGGCTTTGCGGCAACTTTCTTTGCTGCAGTTTTTGCAGGAGCTTTCTTGGGAGCAGATTTAGCAGCGGACTTTTTTACAGCCATAATTCATTCCTTTTTTGAAGTTCTTTATTTTCAATTTAAACAAAAAATCTTGAGACCGACCGGACTTTATACAAATAGCATAAACAAATCGCAATTTGTATAAAAAAATCCCCGATTGATCGGGGACTTTTTAGCTAGATCCTTCGCTCTACGGGCTCAGGATGACACGCTGCGCGTGACCGCTTACTTCTGCAGATTCAGGCTTGCGTTTGCAGCGCCGTAAAGGCTGATGCTATAATCCTTGATCACGTACACCGGAATCTTGTTCAGAAGCGGGCGGATGTTGGGGTTATAGTTCTTTTCGAAGTACTGCATGAACAGGTTATCGCGTTCCAGCCAGCGCAGATCCTTCTGTACGGTACCGCCAGCCAGGTAGAAGCCACCCAGCGGGAGGAACAGGGTTGCAGCGTCGCTAGCAAAGCGGGCCAGCATCTTTACGAACAGGCGCATCATTTCGGCGGCCACCGGATCGTTGTCGCTGGCGCGGGAAATGTACTTGGGGCGATCGTTGGGTTCGGTCTCTTCGATCTTCTGGAAGTATTCGTTGTTCGGAACGCCGCGGGTTTCCTTCCACCATTCGTACATGTTGCGAAGACCCATACCGGAAACCAGAGGTTCTACACCGGGAACAACGCCAAGCTTCTTTTCCATGTAATCGTGGAATTCCTGGGAGTCCTTGTCGAAAGGTGCGAAAGTAGAGTGGCCACCTTCAGAAGAAGCGGGAATGTACTTCTGACCGTCGAATGCCAGGAAGCCAACGCCCATGCCGGTACCCGGACCAATCACAGCCTTGGTTGCTGCCTGGGGAGCGGGAGTGGATCCGTCGGTGTGGACCAGCTTGTGGATCTGTTCCGGATCGTCCACGTCCAGAGTGGGGATACCGTAGCTGATAGCCATGAAGTCATTGATCACGAGAGTGGGAATGCCCGTTGCAGCAGAGATGGCATCGCCATCCACAGACCAAGGGAGGTTGGTCATGACGCACTTGTTATTGGCAACAGGACCGGCAGCGCTAATGCAGATGTGGCTCACCTTAAGGTCAGCGCGAGCTTCTGCAGCCAGCTTAAGGGTTTCGCGGATGGGAGCATCCAGACCGTCAATGTCTTTGGAGGGACATACGGTTTCGAGAATCAAGGTGAACTTTCCATCCTTGTAGCCAACAACGCCAAGGTTGGTGTTGGTACCGCCGATATCGCCAGCCAAAACCAGACGATCAAACTTTGCATCAGGATTACGCCATTTAATTTCCATAATAAAACTCCGAGTTTACGGTAAATAATTTACGCCTTTTAATCTAGTATAAGATTAGACGTTCCATGTTTAACGAATAAAATTTTCCCTTATAAATAGATGTTTTTTGGGTCCTACGTTCTTAATTATTGTTCTTTAAACAGCGGAGAGACCAAGCCCAATTCTTGAAAGCCGCAGAGCCCTTATAATACTTCAGGGTCTTGTAATCGGTGGAATAGCTAAAGAACACCACATAGACTCCGGTATTGTACGTTTCGTTAACACTCCAAAGGCGGGAATCCTGGCCAAAATACGAAGGGTAAACTTTTGAATCGTAATAAATGAAACTTCCTACAGGCAGTATATTCAGCCCTACAGAGTTAATTCCCTTCGGAATTTCAACTTTCACACGGTCATCGCCAGAACCCATCCAACCATAGCCATCGACCCACAAGCTATCAGACTTCAGGTGTTCGGATATAGAATGCGAAGAATCGGGGTCTATGTTGGTATAAATGTAATCTTCGAGGGCATACCATTCATGGTGATTGGGAACGTGCCAGCCGTTGGGGCAAGCTCCCTGATATTCCTTGGTTGTATCCACCACGGTTCCTACGGCACTAATCTCATTATACTCATCAGGGATATTCATGGCACTAGCCCATCTGTACACACGGCCGTACTTTTCACAATCGCCCTGAGTAAAGTCATCGGGACTCGTGGCGATACCGCCAGCACACCAGCTGCTATCAACGGCGTAGTTTAAATTTTGAGCCATCCAGATTTGATTACCGATGGGGATGCTGCGATAGAACTGATCGTCACGATCATCCACAAAATATTCGTAATTGAATTTACCCATACGGACGTAGCGATCGTGAAGTTTGTTCTTATAACAGATCTTCTTGGCCTTGTCGTATACAGTACCGCCGCAGGCAAGGACCGTCACATCATTCACGCAGGTCGCACTATCGGGATTATAGGTTTTGCCTCCGCACAGGGGATATACGTTACCCATATAACAGAATTGGGACTTTTCATCAAACTTATGATTGGCGCATTCCTGAAGAATTTTTTCTTCCGCAAGGTAAAGAGTATCTAAAATCGTGTCACGGGCGTAAACCGTATCACGAAGATAAAGTGTATCACGGACAACTACGGTATCACCATCTAAAACCAAGGTGTCTTTCTTGGTCACCACAACGGTATCGCCCTTCACGACCAAGGTATCTTTCTTGGAGACCACTACGGTATCGCCATTTTTGATAACGGTATCCTGTTTGGTTACAACGACCGTATCACCTTTTACGCGAATGGTATCACCTTTTATGTTGACGGTGTCTCTTACATAGACAGTATCTACACGACTCTGTTCATCCTGAGAACCGGACGCACTGGTGGAATCCTCGCAGGCAAAAAAGAACATCGCAAGAAGTGATGTGACATAAATAAAAGGTACACGAGCGTTCCTCATGGGCAAACTCCTTTTTTCTCGTTAAAAATTAGCATTCCTTACCTGCAGATTCCCAAATCATTTGACAAAATCGGGGCTGAAAACGATAATCAAATAGAACAATCCTTTTTTTATAAAATATATTGCCCACTATGCTTCACTTAAAATTCGCACTGAATCTCGAGAACCTCGCCGACGAAATGATCGACGCCATTTCCACCAGCTGGAAGAACCCTTTCGTATGTCCAATAGTCGTGTTTCCGGATCCAAAACTGGAGCAGTGGTTCAGGCTCCGCTGGATTCAGAAGAAGGGCGCTCTGGCTGGCCTCAGCACCATGATGATCGACCGATTCCTCATGGAAATTCTGGTGGGTGACGACAACAGCAAAAAGAAGCTGACGGCAGATATGCTGTGCAATGTGATTCTCGCCTATCTGAAAATGGAAGAAGGTGGATCCTACAATTACGAAAAGCTGGGCGACGAAGTCCGTCGGTACTTGATTGTGGAAGACGCAGACGGCAAGGGCAAACTGGACGAGACCCATCTTTTTGATTTCGCACAGAAAATCGCCACATTGTTTTTGGAATACGAGACGAGCCGTCCCAGAGATTTTGTGAAGAACGCCGATGGCAGTGCAGCCGATGGGATTCTCGATAAGTGGAAACAGGGAGATTTACAACCTTTCTTTACAGGCAACCGCAATGGAGACGTGGCGGTCCGCGAAAAATGGCAGCAGAAATTGTACTCCGCCATTTTTCACCAGCACGGTAACAAGGACTCCCTTCTCACCCGCGTTTTTAAGAAAGAGGCAGAACGCAAGAATGATGACCAGATTACCTATCTGACCATCCCTTTCCTTTACTACAGTTGCTTCGATGAAAACGGCATCGCCAAATTCCATCTGGAAAAAATCAAGGACCAGCCCCTGTTCATTTTCGGTCTATCTGGTATGGGGCAGTTCTACCGGGTGATTCTTCATAAGTTTGCCGAGGAGCACGACGTTTTTGCCTACATCCAGAATCCCTGTATGGAATTCTGGGAAGATATTGCCAACGATAAGATTGTTCGCAGGTGGGTTGCATCTAACGGTTCCTGGAATGATGAAAATGGCAACGAACTGAACAGCGTTAAACGCCGCATGGATGTAAATCTTGGCGAAGCGGGAAATAGCGTTGCAGAAGTCAGTGCGACCGATCCAGACGACATCCCGGAATATCAGAATCTCGCCGAAGAGGAGTCCGAAAACACACTGCTCTGCACCTGGGGAAGATCCGGCCGCGACAACATCAAGTTGTGGTGTCAGGCCGCAAATTACGATTTCGATTTTGACGCAAGCAATGGGAGTGCTTCATCGGCAAGCGACTTGCCCCAGGACACCCTATTGCATAAATTGCAGTACGCTATCGCCAACCGAACCAACATTATCGGCGAAGGGGCAACAGAAGAGAACAGCCTAACATTAACGGCAGCTCCCACAAAAATTCGTGAAGTGGAAGCTTTGCATTCCAGCATCTGCAAACTTCTGCAGAGCGGAGCCCGCATCAATGACATTCTGGTAGTTTCACCAGACTTGGATAGTTACCGCACAGCCATCAAGACCGTATTCGACCAGACTCCCGACCGAAAGGTTTCTGACGTGGCAGGCCATAACAATCCCGGCTACCTTCATATTCCATTTTCCATTGTTGATTCACCGGCCCACAGCTCTTTAACCGAAACCGCCCTACAGGATCTGTTCTCTATTTTAGAGGGAAACTCCATTGGACGTCCCCAGTTCTTTAGCTTGATGCGCAATCCTGTAGTGCAGCAAACCCGCGGCATCAAGGAAGAGGAAGTTAACGATTGGGAAACCTGGATTGAAGAAACCAATGTTTATCGCGACCGCAGTTCAAAGAAACAGGACTGGCTCGACGGAGTCCGCCGACTGCTTTTGGCCAAGATGACAAAAAATCTGGTGAAGTTCTCTGGCGAGGAAGACTCGCTAAAACCATACTCCGATATGGCCACCAGCAACAACGCCAGCCTTTGCCGCTTTGTAGAAGCCATTAACGATTTAAGAGACTGGATTGCCTTCGGTTCCCAAGGAAAAATTGCGGATCTTAATAAGCTGAACGATCACCTAAACGGATGGCTCGCCATGACTGGCGCTCCCGAAGGTCTTGGAGGAGAATCCATCATCTTCAAGCGAGTGACGGAATCCGTGGAAAATCTTCACTACCAGCTGGATACCGGCATTGAGGCCATTTCATGGAAAATTATCGAGCAGAGTCTGATTACGGCAGCCCAGGGATCCGCATATAGTTGCGGTAACCTGTTCGTGAATGGCATAACCTTCATGAAATTCATCCCTAACCGAATCATTCCTGTAAAGCACCTGTTCTTTATTGGTGGAGATTCCATCAACTTCCCTGGAGCCAAGCAGCAGAACACTTTGGACTTACGTAAATCCGGCCGCCCCTGGCCTGGTGATGGCTCCCCTATCTCCAAGCGACGCTACGCCTTCCTCTGTCAGCTCATGAGCGTAAGCGAAAGCTTCCATATTAGCTTTGTCGACCAGGACATTAAAAAGGATGCGGAACTTTACCCCACGTCCGTCGTCAATGACATCCAGAAATTTCTTTTGAAGAATGGCATCGCATGGAATAAAAAATCAATCTCGCTGGACGAGACCCGCGACACTACAGAACTGTTTACGCCCAGAAGCCTCCGTAACAAAAAGGCTTACGTAGACATGGTCCACGACGGAAATGCCAAGGCCCGCACCAACATAAAAGTTCGAGGTGACGAGTCTACTGACATCAAGAACATTGCCATCAAGATTCCCGAACGAGTTTCTCTGTTCCAGTTGTGCAAATTCCTGGAAGACCCATTTGAGTTCCGAATCGGCCTGATGATGATGGAGCAAGATGATGACGATCCCGAAAAAGAATTTTTTGAACCGATTTTCTTTAACAAGTTGGAAGAAAGCAACTTACTGAAAATGATGCTGGCAGCAGAACTTTCGGGCAAGGAAGACGAACTGGAAAAATTCAAGAGGGATAGTCAGCTGAAGGGCAAGATGCCCGACCAGATTTTCAGTGAAAAAATCTGGAAAGACCTGAACGTAAAAAAGAACCTTATTCTTTGCCAGATGGGCGAAGAAAAAATTCAGGAACTCCGCAACGGCTGGACGTATAAAGACCGTTTGCAAGATCTGCAATTATTGCGTGGTGACGGAACCAAGTGGAACCTTTCCGGAACCATGGACTGGTGCAACAACAAGGAACTGGGAGATGTTACCGAAATCATTTCTATAACAACATCTAACAGCACTGCCGATAAAATCAATTTCAGTAAATACTTAAGCCCGTATATCAAGGCCTTGGCCCTTCTCGCCCTTAAATGCGAAAAGCATCCGGACTCGGCAAATAAGGAACAGACCATTGGCATTTCCATTTATTCTTGCGACGAGAATATCGGTGGCCCTGCAACAACATCTGTAAAAATGTCACCCGTTCAAGCTAGGGAAATGCTGGAACGTATATACAGCGAAGCCTACGGTTGCGAAAAGACAAGGAAGATGCCTTACAGTAAGGCTGTCCCCGCAGACCTTCTTGATACAATCAAGGAAAGCGACGATATATATGAGTACAGAGGAAAACTATTGGATGGTCCCTGGTCCTACTTCGGCAAGAAAGCACTTTTCGATCCGGTAAAGGATGTGGGATTCGATTCCGAGAATTTCAAGGAGCAGTGGGCAGAAGCGAAGGCCAAGATGAAGTCCCTTATGGAAATCAAGGCCTACGAAAAACCGGAAAAGCCTGCTAAAACAGCAAAGGGAACAAAATCCGCAACGAAGAAGGGGGCATAAGGTGAGCGACACATTGAAAAGTTTCAATCTGAAAAATTTTGATCCGAAACACAGCCTCTTTATCGAAGCGTCAGCAGGGACAGGCAAAACCTATACCATTCAGCTCATGGTATCCAAGCTGATTAGTCAAGGCACGCCTCTCAAAAAGATTCTTATCGTCACCTACACCGAAAAAGCTGCGGGTGAGTTAAAGGACCGTATCCGCAAAAAGATTAACGAAGTCCTTGAATTCAAAAAAATCAACAAGGATGACTCTGACGAACCGGAACTTTCCAAGGACGTATTGTCCCTTTTTGCCAAGGCAAACCAGGATGTTGACAACGCAGCGATCTTCACCATCCACTCCTTCTGTCAGAAGGCCTTGAAGGAATACGCCTACGACGCGGGCCGCCCCTTTGATATGGGTATGATCGATGATGCCGCGGTTACCACCTTGGTAGAACAGTATATTCGCGACCAGTGGGTCAATGACGAAAAATTCCAGAAACTTCTCGCATCTGAAAAAACAGAATCTTTGACCAACCAGTTAACGGAAACCATTGTCAGCGCCATCAACAACTATAAAGGCTGTTGTAAAAAAGGCGAAATCATTCCGTTAGACGGGCCCAGTCTTCCGAAAATCAATGGTCAGGAGGTCCCCCTAAGCGCTCTTGAAAAAATTTCTAAAGCCACCTGTTATAACGATTTGAAGTGTATTCCCGGTTTTGAAGATGAGCTGACTTTTTTCGACAGCGTTTCTAATACAGAAAAAAGAGCCACGGAGTTCACCGAAAAAATCAAGTCATGGACCAACGAAAGTCAGGACCTTCTTTTTAACGGCCACTCATTCACAACAAAATCATTCTCCGAGACAACCCTTCCCCATTTCAATGCAATCAAGGAAATCAAGGAACTGATCAAGAGCGCCCCAAAACACCTTTATCGCGCCCAGTACGAGGAATTTCTCTGCAAGCAGATTCCCATACTTTTTGACAAGTGGCAAAAAGCAAAGAAGGATGACAAAAGGCAATCCTTTAACGACATGATTCTTTCGGTACATAAGGCTATCACCGAAAGTGACAATCTCAAGGAAAAGTTGCGTCAGCAGTTCAACTTCGCCATCATTGATGAATTCCAGGATACCAATAAACTGCAATGGGATATTTTCCGCACAATCTTTTTGAAAGATCAGGGCAAGGCCGTCGAAGGTCATTCCATTTTTGTGGTAGGCGATCCAAAACAATCCATCTATAGTTTCCAGGGAGCCGACGTAAACGTCTATAAGGAAGCGATCCTGGAAATCAACAACGGAACTTCTCTCAACAACAACTTCCGTTCTACAACGGGAATCATTGAAGGTTGCAACGAACTGTTCAAGGGAAGTTTCTTTACTCCTGCAGAAAGCTCTCCCGAACTGGTAAAATTCCAACCATCTGGTGCTCCTACCAACGAAAGCCAAGTTAAAGTTCCGCCTATGATAAGCGGCAAGGAAGTTGCACCGATCTGGATTAGCGAAAACGAAATTTCCAGTCTGAATTTCGCACGTTCCGCTGTGGCAAAAATCGTAGACTGGTGTTCCTTCGAAAACGGAAAGACCAAGCTCCAGGTTTTCGACAAGAAAGATTGTCGCAAATACCGCAACGTTTCCTTCAAGGACTTTGCCGTACTGGCCCGTACTCGCAGCGAAATGGAAGTCATGGAAGATTCACTGCGACACGCAGGTATCCCTTTCAGTCGTTACAAAGACAACAACCTGTTTAACAGCCGTGAATGTGCCGAATGGATAGCCCTGTTCCGTGCCTTGAATGCTCCGGATTTTTCTGCATGGAACCGTAAACTTTTAAGTGAAGTTCTCATTACCGATTTCTTTAAGACGGTCTTTACCAAAAAAGACAATTCTTCTGAAGATCACAGCATGGATGAACTTCATTATGTTGACAGCAAGGTTTTTGACGACCCCAATAATAGGGAACGCAAACTGCTGAATGTCTGGCGAGACTTGGCTCTTAAGCGTCGATACGCCGAAATGCTGGAGCGTATTTATAGCGACACCCAGATTGAGCAACGTCTAATGGATATTTCCAAGTTGCAAAATTTGGCGAAGCTCCGTCAGATCGGAAACTACGCCGTAGAATTCCTTTATAGCCACAACTGTTCCCTGGAAGATCTAGTCCGTCACTTGGAAGGACTGGCTGCATTCCGTGATGACGCCGACGATGAAGACGGAAGCCTCGTTGAAAAGGGAACCGACTACGATGCCGTTCAGGTCATGACCATTCACGCCTCCAAGGGGTTGGAATTCCCCGTGGTAATTTCTGTGGCAGGATTCAAGGGCGTGAATAATCTTTCTAGAGGTCCCTTCCTGTATCATGACGACAATGGAATCCATTTGGGCTTAGGCAGCGACGCCAAGGAAATTCGCAAGGCAGAAGAACTGGAAGAATGGAAGCGTTTGTTCTACGTGGACTTTACACGAGCATCATCTATTCTAATGCTACCTCGCTACGAAAACTGGACCAAAAAGGACAAGAGCGGAGCCATTATTTCTGTTAAACCAGAATTCAAGTTTCTACATGATTCCCATAAGGAATTTTGTGAAAATGCCGTATGTATCGAAAATGCTGAAAACAGCGTTTTTGAATATCCCTGCTACACAATTCTAAAAACAGACAGCGATTGGAGCATTGCCGAAAAGAAAAAACTCGTACGGGAATATATTCTGCAGCCATTAAGCAAAAACAGTTCCTCTGCGGAATCCACAGACAATATCGAAGAGCTGATTCAGGAACAAAAAGGCATCATGGAAGACCTGCAGAAGCATGTGCCTCAGGCCTGCATTATGCAGTATTCCTACTCATCCCTTTCGGGCAAGGCCGACAACGGCATCAGCAACGAAGACGATACTCCCATCGATCAAGACGGCAACGAAGAATCTTCTGTGGCTGATGTTGCAGGCAAGAACAAGGTCTCCATCAAGAGTATTGATGTCAATGCACTAGATTGTACCCTTGCCTACGAGGAATCTCGCGATTATCAGAGCCACTACGAAGAAAATCTAAAGAAGTTCCCTCGCGGAAGCAAATTGGGTAACGCCATCCACCATGTCTTTGAACGAGCCAAGTTCTTTGAAATCGGACAACAGCTCCCTACTCTAGAAAGTGCCTTGGCAGATTCCAAATGCATAAATGTCGTCGAAGAAGAATTCAAGAACGAGGCATTGCCTATTTGGAATCACAAGAAGGAATGGACTGACATCGCCATTGCCTACTTGTGGAATACACTGAATGCAAAACTACCCGCCATCGCAGGAAATTGCGCTACAGGAGAATTTTTCACCCTAACAGAAATTCCTCTGGAAAATCATAAGGCTGAAATGCAGTTCAACCTGAATGCAGGAACCTCCGAAGAGCTCCGCAGATTCTGCAAGGGTTTTATCGATTTGATGTTCGTGCGAACTGATGCCCAGGGCAACAACCTCTACAGCATTCTGGACTGGAAATCCGACGTTCTGGAGGAAAATCGCTATACGCCAGAAGCCTTAAAGGAACGCGTTGATGCAGACTATTCCATTCAACGAGTGCTATACAGCTACTGCCTTATTCAATGGCTGAAACAGTTCTATGGAGAAGGTACTGCAGAAAACCTGACTGAAGAAGAAATCTTCAACAAGCATTTCGGCGGCATCTACTACGCATTTGTCCGCGGCACCCAGGGCGGAACAGGCAAGGGAATTTACGCCCAGACCTGGAAATGTTATGACGATCTTAGAAATGCCTATGGCGAAATCAAAAAATTGATGAGCAAGTAGGAGGTAACATAATGAACTTTATTGAAACAGAAAACTTTGAAGATTTCTACAACGCATTAAAGGAAATGCGTGGGATTTCCGCCATCGACAAGCACCTTCTCTCTTTGCTGTTTGACATTCAGCCGGATATCAGCCTGAAGGTACAGAAGTTTCTCGCTCTCTGCTTTTCGTTGCTGGACGATGGCAATACCCGCCTGCCTCTTATCGCCGAAGAATTTTTTGAAATGTGGTCCAAGAAGTGGCAAGGCCTTGTGCAATTGAGCATCAGCGCTTCTGAAACAGAAATAGACGAAAACAACTTCCACGCACCGCAGGAATTTTTGGACATTATAGACGCGGGAATCTCCGAATTCAAGAGCCTAAAATTTTCTGAAATCGTAGAAGGACGCCTGGTAAACGAAGCCATTGACAATGATAACTATTCTAAGCCATTTATCATCACCACCGGCGTAACGCCCTACCTTTATTTTGCCAAGCATTTCAATGCAAAATGTCTCATTGAAAAGTCGGCAGCACTTCTGTTCAAGAACGGCAGCAACCCTTCTGCTACATCAATCAAGAAATGCATTGATGAAATTTCAAAAATTAGAAAGCCTATAAACGGTAAACCATTCCTGGTCAATGAACAACAGGCAACGGCAATCCTTCGCGGCCTTTCTGAGAATTTGATTATTACAGGTGGCCCGGGTACGGGTAAAACCACCGTGGTTCTCTACATCCTGTGGAAGCTATTGCAATCTAACAGCGATATGCTGGACTGGTCTATCTATTTGGCAGCCCCCAGCGGCAAGGCTGCAGACCGTATGCGAGAAAGCCTTTCTGATGGTCTTTCCGCCATCAACGACGAAATCCGTGAAAGCGAAGAAGGCGCTCCCATATTCAAGAAGCTGAAGGATCTGGAAAGCAGCACTATTCACCGTTTGCTGAAATTCTCCCGAGAAAAAGGCGACTTTCATTACAACAAGAATGAACAGTTTTCCAAAAATTCCATCTTCGTCATTGACGAAGCCAGCATGATCGATATTGAAATGTTCGCCGCCCTGTTGCAGGCCATTCCCGAAGGTGCACGTCTCTTTATTCTTGGTGATCCGTACCAGTTGCCCTCTGTGGATTCGGGAGCAGTTCTGGGAGAAATCCTAAAGGCCAAAAACAGCGCTCGCAACTTTACTGTCAAACTAGAAATATCAAACCGTTTTACCGATGATTCCCTCATCGGACGCCTGGCTCACGAAATCAAGACTGTAGCCGAAACCAAGGACATCGGCAACTTCAAGCCCCATAATTTCCTGTTGCATCCGGCCCTCTGTTCCGAAGGCGATACAATGTCTAGTGCAGACAACGGTTCCGAAAAGATGAAGGACTTGGTTTCATATTACCGACTGGAATCCGAAAGCGAATGTAAGACCGCCAAAAAGATCGAAGAAAAACGCATCGAAAAAATCGTAAATGCCTGGGTCAGCAACTTCAGCAAACTTTCCCAGTTAGCAGAACAGGTTCACCCGAACAAGGCCACTGGCGAAACAGAACTCCGTGATGAACTCTGGAACTTGAGCCTCACCCAGCGCATGCTTTCGGCAGAACGTCGCGGCCCCCGCGGTGTTGAAAACCTGAACAAGAAAGCTTGCAGTAAACTCCGCAGCCTCTGGAAGAAATCCAAACAGACTGCGCGAGAAACAGAACCCACCGAAACTATAGCCATTCAGGATTCCGGATATTTCCCCGGTCAACTTTTGATTATCACCCAGAACCAAGAAATGTACAAGTTGTACAATGGTGATACCGGTATTGTAGTTTTTGATGGGCATACTCCCTACCTGATGTTAAAAAAAGCGCCACCTCAGGATTCCAACATCCAAAGGGACAACTATGTATTCTATCCCATTGCGGTTTTGCCAGAAGAAGCCATTGAAAGCGCCTTCGCCATCACCATCCATAAATCCCAGGGATCCGAATACAAACATGTAACCATGTACCTCCCAAAGCAGAAGGGCCACCCCCTATTAACGAACCAAATTCTGTATACGGGCATTACCCGCGCCAAGGAATCTGTAACCATAATAGCCTCCCCCGAGACCTTCAAGGCGGCTTGTTGCACGGTCACCGAACGCGAAACAGGGATTGAGTTGTAGTTTTTTCCAAAAAAAAGGCATTTTTACACTTCGTTGTTTTTTTTTCAACGGCATTTCTCAACACCCGGTTTCCAGAGTGGCATTATGTAACTACTTTTGTTTAGATTTATGAACATGCCCGAAGTATTAGAGTATCTAGAGTATCGTGAGTTTTTGAGAGATTGGTTTGTCGAAACGAAAAAAGACAATCCTTTCACCTCATACCGCTATCTTGGCCAGAAGACCGGCGTTGACCCGGCCTGGCTTGTTCGCGTGTTCCAGAAAGAGGGACACCTGAACGAAAGCACCTTGCCGGTGTTCATCCGCCTTTGCGGACTCGACGACCGCCGTGCGGAATATTTCAAGACACTTTACCGCTTTAACAAGACCAAGGCAAAGCAGGCTCTTTCCGAACTGTACTACCGCCTTATGGAATTGCGCTCCCTGGAAACCCGAGTGCTCTCTACACCGGAACTTTCCTACTTCGGCAGCTGGGCATGCGCAGCTCTACGCGCCCTTATCGGCATTACCAAGGACACCAGCGACATCAACAAGCTGGCATCCAACCTGAATCCCGCCATTTCCCAGGATGAAGCCCGCAACGCGTTGGGCGTCATGAAGCAGCTGGGCCTGGTGGTACCCGACGGCAACGGCGGATGGAACATTACCGACCAGATTATCAGTACCGGCGGCGAAGTCAAAAGCACCGCTGTCCGCGACTTCCATAGACATACCATGGAACTGGCCCTGGAATCTATCGACCGCCACAAGCCCGAAGACCGTGACATTTCCAGCGTGGTATTTACCGCAGACGAGTCCGATCTGCCGGAAATCCGCCACCGCATCGAGGAATTCCGCCGCGGACTTCTGCAGTTCGCCCGCAAGAGTGAACGCGCCGACCGAGTTTACGCACTGAATATCGCCATGTTCCCCCTCTCCAACAAAGTGGATGACCCTTGCACGGGTTCCGAGCCGCCAAAGAAGGAGGGATGATGGAACTATTCGGAAAAAATTTTTATTTTTTGGGTATGAGCAAGTCCTATAGAACATTGGCAGTTACAGCAGTCCTTGGCTTTGGCCTCGGTCTTTCTGCATGTTCTGACGACAAGGTTGCAGGCGGCGGCCCCTCTGGCACCGAAGCCGGAAACGCCATTACCGCACAGATTTTAACAGCCGACAAGACTCCTGCCGCAAGAGCCAAGGTTAAGCTTGTAGAAAGCGCAAGCCTCGAAGGTTCCAAGGATGCCTACACCGCCGAAACCGATAAGAACGGTCAGGTAGTTGTTGAAGGCGTTGCCAGCGGCAGCTACATTCTGGAAGCCTCCCTCGAGGGCAAGGCCATCCAGACAAAGGTCAAGGTTTCTGACGCCGGAGTAGATCTTGGAACAGTGAACCTGGCCGATATGGCAACCATCAACGGTTTCCTGGGTTACATCGATGAAGGAACCATCAAGGTTCGCGGCCTCGACCATTCCGCAAAAGTTGTCAACGGCGAATTCGTTCTGGATTCCCTGCCCGCCGGTCATTTCGACCTGGTGTACATTCCCAACGAAAAGGCAAAGGATACCACCAGCACATACCTGAAGATTGATGCAGGTAAGGAATCCTCCACTAGCACTTTTGCCAACGAACGCCAAGCCTTGCTTTTGGACGACTTCGAAGACGGCAACAACCAGCATCGTTTTGGTCCCAAGTATTTTGGTCCCAGTGATGGCGGCTGGTGGTTCCAGTCTCATCATTCCAATGTCATCATCGATGCAGGTACCGAGATTGTCGTTGCAAAAGGCGATACCAGCGAATACCTGAAGATGTACGACGACGGTGAACAGCGTCTGTTGCACGTCACCTTCAATTTCGACACCTTGCGCGACACGAACACCGACGACAAGGGCGCCCTGCTGGTCTACCCCTGGGCTAATGTGGGCGTCGGCATCGGCAGTAACGACAAGTCTATCTGTTACGACCTTTCTTCCGTCGATTCCATTAGCTTTAAGGTTAGAGGTACTGGCAGCTATTACTTCATCATCGAAGACGAAGTACACAAGAAGCCTACCGACGGAAACGGTTCCATCACCGTCGAAAACAAGTCCTACGGATTTAAGGAACTTTCTGACGAGTGGGAAACTGTTACCGTGGCGACCGCCGACATCGTCGACGAAACCAAGGGTAGCCTCAGCTGCGTCACCATCTTGACCTGGCAGTTCACTAATACGGTTGACTTCTGGATGGATGATGTCAAACTGATTGGTGGCGACAGACAGAGCATTTGGGAAAAGTAATGACAGACAACGCAGTTCATGCGGTAACATCTAATCAAGACGGTCTTTACAAAAATCTAGACGAAACGGTTCGCAAGTATATTGCGACCCGTTTTTTGCGTCCTATAGCCGACCATACCCGCGAGGCTTTTGGGGTCGCAAAGGACTACGTCAAATCTTTTTACGAGAAGAATGGGAACAAGGTCTCTGGCAACGCCGAAGGGTTCCGCATCGTTCTGGATTCGGGCTGTGGCGCAGGTGAAAGCACGCTACATCTGGCCCGACGTTTTCCAGGCATTCCTGTCATCGGAGTGGACAAGTCTGCAGTTCGCCTGAACAAGGCCGGTAACGAGCACCAGCAACAGGCCGCAGGCACAGACCAGCCCGCCAACGCATTCTGGATCCGAGCCGAACTTCTGGATTTCTGGCGTCTAGCCCAGGAAGAAGTTCTTGCAGGCAACTGGATCATCGAACATCACGCCGTATTCTACCCCAACCCCTGGCCCAAGGAAAGCGAAGCCGGCAGACGATTCCATCTGCACCCCATCTTTCCTACGCTGCTGTCCCTGAGTCCCGTTACGGAACTTCGTACCAACTGGGACATCTACGCACAGGAATTTGCAGAAGCAGCCCGCATCGTGAACACTTCAGCCACTGTCGTTTGCGAATCCTTCAATCCCGAAAATCCGGAAACGGCATTCGAGCGAAAATTCAAGGAAGCAGGCCAGCAACTCTGGCGAACTCTAGTCCGCAAATAGAATTCCCAAATTGAGTTCAAATAGAAAAGCGGGTTCACTCAAATGGTGAACCCGCTCTTTTTAAAAGTTAGCGGTACTAGACCTGCAGAACCCTATTATTTACGGTCCCTAGTCCAGGCCAGGAAACCCTTGGTTCCACGGGTAAACTTCACTTCGATTTCGGCACCTTCCCTAACAATGAATTCGGTAAGGCCATACTTGCCGCCATCGGTACGACCCCAGTCGTATGTATAGCCCAGACGTGTCCAGGGGAAACCGCCTTCGCGCCCATAGGCCTGAGAGCGAGTCTTGTCGAACCACTTCTTGAACCACATGGCGCTTTCGCTACGGTCTTCTTCGAAAGAGCTGGGGAACGCCACGTTCATCACGTCATTGGTGGGATCGGGAACAAATGCCGGACGGAACACATCCTTCACGGGGACCCAGAATACGGTAAAGTAAGTTCCGTCAAAGTCAGGAGCCTTGCCCAGGAGCTGCTTCAGGCGCAAAGTCCAGTTGTTCACGCCATCCTTATTTTCGTTGAACCACTTCATGAATTCCTTGTCGGTAAAGGCCCACACGAAGTCCTTCTTCAAGGTCATGATCTGACCATCCTTGAACTGGTCCGGATCATTGTGCCAGGTCACCAACATCACCTGAGTGTTGTCGCCGCTCAAGGTAGCGACGCTGGAATTCTGGTCCAGGTTCACCAGGGGCTGAATGTCATCGCTAGTCAACTTGGGAGCGCTCTTCAGTGCTGCTTCATATTGGGCATCAATCAAAGAATCGCGATTGACGAAGGAGACCACGTTACCCTTGGTATCGATAATATCGCAGTAAGGAACATTATCCGGATTCAGGGCCACCTTCTCCTTCTCAAACTGTTCCTGCAACAGGGCGTCATTGTGAGAGAACAGATTGTCATTTTCCAGGAAGGAAATCACAATCTTGCAGAAGCCGTCATCCGGAATCTTTACGGCAATAGGGAACGGACGCTTGCCATTATCGGCAGTATCCAGAACCAGCTTGTTATCGTTTTCACCGCAAGTATATTCGTAGGAATAAAGAGTTGCAACGCCGGGATTCATTTCGTTCACAAACAGGTTGTCCTGTTCGCTGCTCCAACCGGATTTTACCAGGATTCGCTTGTCGCCCAAAGTCATGTATTGGGGATTCACATCGCTGCAATAAAAAGCGGCCTGGCGAAACACGCCAATCACGCCGGACTTATTCTTGAAGGACTCCGGATCCTTGACCTTGAAACCGCCGGCACATGCCATCAGTGCGGCACCCGTCACGGCCACAGCGGACAAAGCACAAATACTCTTTGCAAACTTGTTCATTTTCTTCCACCTTAAAAAAATCGGTGGCAAATATAGAAATAACGGGATGTCTATTCAAATGCGGCAGCCTTGATTGGGGCGAAGAAGGCATCCAAATCCTTGGGCTCTTTCTTATACCAGGCGCCACCTCTATCAAAATCCTTGTCCCGCTGATGCTTGTCAATATTTCCGAAGCCTGAGCCAATAGTCCAAAGTTCTAGAACTTCGGCGGAATCTTTATACAAAGTAATAACCGTTTCGGCACGAGACACAGTAGAACCAGCAAAAGTTTCAAACGTGGGGTTCAGCAACATTTTTTTGAATTCCGCCAGCTGCACAGAATCAAGCACCACCTTCTTAGAAGCTACGCGAACCTCTTTCTTACAATCCTCATTGCAGTTAAAAATCACTTCGGCCCGGTTGCAGTCTCGTACAAGTTCACTAAGCGGTGTTCCAAGAGCCGTATCGGCCGGGAAAATCAGTTCGTTCAAAAGTTCCATCGTTACGGCAACCTGTTTTTTTACAGAATCGCCCAACTCAAACACGTTACCGTCTCTGTCTACTTCATACTGGATCTCAGAAAAATCAGCATCCCGTTTCCCATGTCTTTTCTTGAATTTGGGAACAGTCATTACTTCGGTCTTTTCAGATTTTTCAGTAACCATGTCAGATTCGATTTTGCAACCTCTAAAGGGAACGCCCACATCCTTCAGGAATTTATTAATCTTATGCAATCTGGGAGTACTCCAGTATCCCACCGAACCTTCTCGGTTAAACGCAGTGGTAAAACGGAATCTGTCCAGGGAATCCGCACCGCGATACAAAGTAATATAGGCACCCTCTTTACAGTCAGATTCGAGAGTATCCTGCGGATGTTCATAAAGAAGACCGACACGGAGTATCTGTACAAAGTTCTGGTACAACCGACCATCAATTATCTTGCTACGTTCAATTTTACCAAGGCCCGCCGCAGTCACTTCCATTCGGTCCGCTTTTTCAAGGGCTTCAGGGAAACTCAATTTTTGCGGGGCAATCCCCTTTTCACGAGAACTGATAAACTGGTAAAGTGACACTCCCAACACCAATACAAGAGCCACAGCAACAAGAACTTTCACGAAAGACTTCATATTTCCAAATATAAAATAGATGTTCCGCAAAATAGGACGTTAAACCTTATTGAACATTCAAAATGCATAAGTGGACTTTTTTGAATTTTCTATCTTGTACCTCGTAAAGAAATATCAAAAAGAGGTCAATCATGACGTTTGAAGAAATCTACGCGCTGGTTTGCGAGCGCAAGAGAACCATGCCCGAAGGCAAGAGCACCACTGAACTCTTCAAGAAGGGTGCTCACGGTATCGGCAAGAAGCTGGTGGAAGAAGCCGGCGAAAGCTGGATGGCCGCCCGTTACGAAACCCGCGACGACCAGTGCCTGGAACTTTCCCAGGTTCTGTACTATGTGGCCTGCATGATGGCAGAAAAAGGTCTCACCCTCGAAGAAGTGTACGCTAAACTATGATTAAGGTAGCTCTCCCGAACAAGGGCATGCTCTTTGAACCTACCCAGGAACTTCTGAAGGCCTGCGGTTACAAGGCATCCAAGCCCTACAAGACTTTGACCCAGATCGACACCAAGAACGGTATCGAATTTTTCTTCCTGCGCCCTAGCGACATCCCCATGTATGTGGGTCGCGGCATCATCGACGCAGGTATCACCGGCATCGACTTCAACGCCGAAGCCAAGAGCCCGGCTGTTAAGGTTCTGGACCTGCCCTTTGGCGCTTCCAAGATGTGCGCTGCAGTTCCTAACGAAAGCCCCATCCAGACTCTGGACGAACTGAAGGATTCTACCATCGCCACCTCCTTCCCCAACATTGTTGAAGGCTACTACAAGAAGCCCATGAACTTTGTGGTTCTGGAAGGCGCTGTGGAAATCTCCGTTAGCCTTGGCGTGGCCGACGCTATCGTAGACGTTGTGGAAACCGGTACCACCCTGAAGCAGGCTGGCCTCCGTATTATCGGTGAACCGCTGTTCCGCTCCAACGCAGCCCTCTACTGCAACCCCCAGAAGACCGACCTGGAAGAAGTGAACACCCTGATCCGCCGCATCCAGGGTAAGCTGGTCGCACAGTCCTACATGATGATCGAATACGACTGCCCCGCAGACGTTCTCGACAAGGCTGTAGCCCTGACCCCGGGTCTCGACGCTCCTACCGTTGCCAAGCTCCACGGTCGTGACTGGTACTCCGTAAAGGCCATGGTGCCCCAGGAAGATGCCAACGCCATCATGGACAAGCTCTGGGACGCAGGCGCACGCAGCATCCTGCTCTTCGGTATCAAGTCCGCCCGAATTTAACGCTTCGCGTTAAATTCAGTAGACAGTGATTAGTGGTTAGTAAACAGGACCTTAAAATAGTGATTAGTAAGCAGTGGTTAGTAAACAGGATATGCAGGTAAAAAACGTTTCCAACATCACTAACCGCCAACCACTAACCACTAACCACTAACCACCAACCACTAGCCACTACCTCATGGAATCACTCGCTTATTTAGCCCGTCAGCCGATCCTTGACCGCGATGGCAAGGTATGCGCCTATGAGTTGCTGTTCAGAGATTCTCCGAACAGCAGTACGGCTGTTATATCCAGCGACTTGCTGGCAACCGCACAGGTGTTGGAGAACGTACTGAACAACATCGGCATCCAGCGTCTGGTCGGCAGCAGCAAGGCTTTTGTCAACTGCAGCAGGAACATGCTGCTGGACAATTTATTCGGCCTGCTGAACCCTAAATATTTCGTTCTGGAAGTTCTCGAAAGTGTAGAAGTGGACGATCGCGTCATCGAAGCCATCGAGGAGTATAAGTCCATGGGTTTCGAAATCGCCCTGGACGACTTTATCTTCGAAGAGAACTTCATCAACCGCTTCGCCCCGCTGTTCCCCTACGTCAGCTACATCAAGATGGACGTTGTAGAAAACAGCCTAGACAGCATGAGCAAGGCCGCCGCCTTCTTCAAGGCAAGGAACATCAAGCTCCTAGCCGAAAAAGTCGAAGACGAAGAAACCTTCAAGCGTTGCGTAGAAGCCGGTTACGATTATTTTCAAGGGTTCTATTTCGCCCGACCCGAAATGGTCACCGGTCAAAAAATTGACGCCACATCTACAGCCATTTTGCAGTTGCTCCAGCTATTGCGGATCCGCCCCACTCTAGAAGAACTCTGCAGCAACTTGGACAAACATCCGGAAATTGCCGCAAACCTTCTAAAGTTCGTCAATTCCGACAGCCAGGCCCACGACCATATAGACAACATAAAAGATGCAGTCGTCTGGGTTGGTATGCGCCACATTCAGGAATGGTTGCTGCTCATGTTATACGCCAGACCGGAAAATAGCCTATGATGGTAGAACCACAAAGTCTTGAAGCTCTCATCGGGGAATTTTCAGGTCTCCCCGGCATCGGGCAAAAGACAGCCCGACGCCTGGCCTACCACATTCTCACCCGCAAGCAATCCGACGTGGAACGCTTCGCCGAGAACCTGGTGAACGCCATTACCAAAGTTCATCATTGCCCCAACTGCTACGCCTTTACCGACGAAGACCTCTGCCCCACCTGCAAGGCCAGGGCAGGAGCAAAGTCCATCTGCGTCGTAGAAAAAAGTTCAGACATCATCCCCTTTGAAAAGTCAGGCATTTTCCGCGGACTTTATTTTGTACTGGGGGGAGTCATTTCTCCGTTAGACGGTATCGGTCCCGAGGCACTCCACTTAAACCAACTGGTCAACCGCATCAAGACCGAAGGGATCGAAGAACTGGTCCTGGCATTAGGTTCCAGCCCCGAAGCTGACAGCACCGCCCTCATGATCGACCGCATGCTCAACGGAGTCAACGTTAAGCGTACCCGCCTGGCCCGCGGCATCCCCATGGGCAGCGATCTTGAATTTGTAGACGAAGTCACCATGTTAAGAGCCTTCGAAGGAAGAGTAAGCCTATGAGCGCACCCGTAAAGCACCAAGCCCCCGTCGAAGTGGGCGGCTTCACCGTCACCTCGGCAGTCTTTGTAACGGCAGCCGTAAACATGAAAGGGCTTCCCGAGGAACGCCTCCCTCAAATCGCATTTCTTGGACGATCCAATGTGGGAAAATCTTCCCTTATGAATGCACTTATGGGCAAGAACGGACTGGTCAAGGTCAGTTCTACCCCCGGAAAAACCCGCGAAATCAATTTCTTCAAAGTCAACAACAAGTTTTTTCTAGTAGATTTACCAGGTGTAGGCTACGCAAAGGTCAGTTCGTCCAAAAGCGAGCAGATGTCCACCGCCATTCGAGACTACATCGCAAAATGCAAGGACTTGAAGGGTCTGGTCTATCTGGTAGACATCCGCCACGGCGGACATGACGTAGACATCGACGCCGTGGAAAATATCCGCGCCGCAGGATGCCCCGTGCTGATCGTTGCCAGCAAGCGCGATAAGGTCAATCAGTCTGAACTTGCCAAGGGACTTCGTTCCATCAAGGAAAAGTTCGGTCTTGAATCTAACCCTCTTTGCGTGAGCTCCCTAAAAAAATTCGGTCTTGACCAGCTCTGGACTGAAATTCTTGAAGCAATGAACCAAGGCGAAAAGGTCTAGTGAGAACAAAGAGATCAAAAAACTGGCAGAAGCTCAGCCCCCCGGCAAAGATATTCCACTACCTGGGAATGTTTTTGCTGCATCGTACCTTTGGGCAGCAGTGCGCTCTTTTCTGGAACGCCATCACCAGTCTTTTCTCTCGCAACCGTAATTTCAAGACAGACACCAAGAATATCATCACCCAGACGTTCTTTACCGGCGTAGAAATTTTTCCGGTATTGTTCGTCGTGGCCACCTTGTTCGGTACAGTCGTCATCATCGAAGTAATCTCCCTCATGGGCAGGATGGGTTTCTCCGATGTGGTTGGAAGTCTGATTGTTATTGTAATCATCCGAGAATTAGGGCCCATTCTTACGGCATTCCTTATCGCTGGCCGAAGTGGATCCTCGCTGACCACATACATCGGAAGCATGGTCATTAATTCGGAAGTTGATGCGCTGGCCACCATGGGTGTGGACCCGATTCGATTCCTTGTTATGCCGGGCCTTTTTGGTGGATGCATCGCCCTGTTTTTCATGAACATCATCTTCAGTGCAAGCGCCATCTGTGCAGGGTTCCTCGTAACCAAGGCCATGATCGCCCTCACCGGAAATATCATCAACATCCAGCTGACCTGGGATTATCTGACCACTGAAATCCTGAGCGCACTGACCCTTACAGATTTCGTCTATATCATAATCAAGCCTCTCGTTTTCGGGGCAATCATTACAACCAACGCCTGTTACCAGGCACTGAATATTCCGCGAGACATCCGCCAGGTCCCCAAGGCCACCTCCCGATCCGTTATCAAGTCCTTCCTGTATATTGTGTGCGCAGACGTAGTGCTTTCTATATTCTATTTCGTCGACTACATGAACAACATCAACTCGATTATCTAATGATTGACGAAGCTTTAAGAATGGAAGATATTCACCTGTCCTACAACGATCTGGCAGGAACGATTTTCTCAAAGCCCCGAGCCTTGGGATTCTTCAAGAAAGTTGAAGACGACCCCCAGAAAGAGTTAGTGACCGGAGCGAATCTTACCGTGACCCGTGGCGACACTATTTGTATCGGTGGTGGATCCGGTCAGGGAAAAAGTGCCATTCTGCGAATCATTGCAGGGTTGGTGCGCCCCACCAAGGGGAACCTATATTATTTTGGTGAATACATCCCACCGGAACGTCTAACGGCACTGGAAGTGGCAAAACGTCAGGTAGGACTGGTTTTTCAGAATGGAGCCCTCATTTCCAATCTGAAGGTGCGAGATAACATCGCCCTCCCCCTGCGATACCACAAGATGGGCTCACCCGACGAAATCGACGAAAAGATCAACATGGCCATGGACTTGATGCGAGTCCGTGAAGAAGCAGACCTTTACCCGCACCAGCTTTCTATGGGTATGCAGAAGCGCGTGGCCATCGCAAGATCCTGGGCCATGGACCCGAAGCTCCTTTTGATGGATGAACCTACCGCAGGTCTGGACAACTACAATCGCCGAAACCTGTTGCCTCTGATCGACAACATGCGAATGCTGTTTAAGACAACAATCATCATCGTGACCCATGACTTGCTGATTTCTAAAGAATTGGATTGCAATATTTGCTTCTTGCACCGCAAAGTTCTTACGGAACCCAACTCCTTTGAATACTGGAGAACCTCCAACAGCGAAATCTCCAGGGAACTGTTCCGAGACCTAAGAACAAGCGGATAAGAGGCGCGAGGGCGTCGCCTACGGCTCCTTTCATCGGTGAGTTTTGAGCCGAGAGCAATGAGCTAGATAATCGCGCCGAAGGCACCTAACTTTAGCACATAACTCATCACTCATCGCTCATAACTCTTCACTATTCACTCCCAACTATTCACTGTTCACTATTATGTTCCTTCCTTTACCCGATGACTTTCACGCCCATCTCCGTCAGGGCGAACTGATGCCCGGCTATGTCCGCGACCTTGTTGCACAATTCGGCCGTGCCATCATCATGCCCAACACCATGCCCCCCATGACATCTGCCGCATCCATCAAGGAATACAAGCAGCAGATTCTTGAAGCCGCCAAGAGTGTCCGCCCGGATTTCCAGCCCCTCATGACCTTCAAGCTGAATCCGAACTACACCGAACAGGATCTAAAGGACATGATGGCAGAAGGTGTCGTGGCAGGCAAGTACTATCCTGCAGGCGTCACCACCAATAGCGCCGACGGAATCAGTGATTTCGAAGCCGTATTCCCCGTAGTGGCCATGATGGAAAAACTGGGCCTTATTCTCTGCGTCCATGGTGAAGAACCGGGCGAATTCTGCCTGGATCGCGAACCCGCATTCATCAAGCGCGTGGAAACTCTGGCCGAAAAATTCCCCAAGCTGAAGATAGTCTTTGAACATCTTTCCAGTGCAAAGGCCGTAGAAGCCGTAAAGCGTCTGCCCGCCAATGTGGCAGCCACCTTTACCGTTCATCACCTGATGATGACTCTGGACGATGTGATTGGCGACGCCCTGCGTCCCCACCACTTCTGCAAACCTCTGCCCAAGCGCCCCGAAGACCGCGCCGCCATTCGCGAAGCCGCATTTAGCGGCAATCCCAAGTTCTTCCTGGGCACCGATTCCGCTCCCCATCAGCAGGGTAAGAAGGAATGCCCCTGCGGTGCCGCTGGCGTCTATAGCGCCCCCGTAGCTATCCCGCTTCTCGTGCAGGAATTTGATCGGGCAGGTGCATTGGACAAGCTAGCCAATTTCATCGCGGGCTTCGGTGCAGACTTCTACGGACTTCCCCGAACCACCAGTCAAATCGAAGTGGTCAAGGAAAACTGGACTGTTCCCCAGGTCGTCAACGGAGTGGTTCCCCTGGCAGCCGGCCAAACCTTGGAATGGAAGTTGAAATAAGCTAAAAAACATCTAGTACGGGACCCTTGATGACGCAGGGGTCCCTTTTTTTATGTAGATTGTCTACAAGAGAACAAGGACCCATCGCATCACAACATTAAGGTTCCAATTATGGCTTTTGTATCTTTTATTAGAGCAATACTTTATTACCTGACCATCGCAGTTTCCCTTATCATCATCGGCGTCCCCTACATGCTTTTCCGTGGTGGACTTTTGGGTCAATGGCAAGAATGTACCCGTGTCTGTATCACCTATTTTAACGTACTGTTCAAGATTTTTAGAATCAAGCTGAACGTGATCGGCAAAGAAAATATCCCCGAAGGTACCAATTTCGTTATCGTGTCCAACCACCAGAGTTTCCTGGACATCAACGTTATCTGGCCGGGCATCATCATTAGCTCCTTTATCGCCAAGGGCGAACTTTGGAACATCCCCATTTTCGGATGGGTCCTCAACCACGTAGGTTGTATCCCAGTAAACCACAAGGATCCCAAGAAAAATGCCGGCATGGGCAAGCTGGTCAGTGACCGACTTTCCAAGGGCTACACCATCAGCGTGTTCCCCGAAGGACACCGTAGTGCCGATGGCCGAATGCTGAAGTTCCAAAATGGAATATTTCGCATGGCGAAAGAAGAACATTTTACAATTTTGCCAATTACATTAATTGGAACCGGCGAACGTCTGTCCAAGACGAAGTTTTCGCTCGTTCCCGGTGAAGTCAAGATTGTCGTCCATCCGGTTTACAAATACGAAGATTACGCCGATAAACCTATGGCAGACTTCCGCGACGAAGTACACGATTTGATTGAATCCGCATTGCCCTATAAGCAGGCGGAAATGGCAGCGGCCCAGGCCGAAGCATAAAAGGAGGCTTAACATGGCACAGCAATTACCGACAGTCGAGCAGATTGTCGCCGTTCTCCGAGAAGAACCCATGGTTGGGAGCAGACTCCGCGCCTCCCTCGGCCTTCCCAAGAAACAGAAAATGGAATTCAAGCAGCTTCTGGCCGATTTGGTCAGCCAGGGCGTCTTGAAGCGAACCAATCACAAGGAATACCAGATTGGTGACGGCGAACCTTTGGAAGAAAAGCGTGAAAAACGCCTGAAAAAGCTGGCAGAAGCAAGCGATGGCGACAACCGCCGTCCGGGAGCCCGTAGCCGCCGCCAGACCACCGACGATAAGAGCACCCGCGTCCGCCGAGGCGTACTGCACCAGACTGGCGAAGAATCCTGGATCGTCACCGAACTGGATTCAGAACAGCAGTTCGAAATGTGCCACCGCCGTCAGGCTCCGGGTAAGGAAGGGGAAGTCATCAGCTTTACCCTGTACCCCCACCCCCGTCTGAAGCACAGCTATTTAGCCAAGGTGGACCATTCCGCCGAAATCTTGAACGTTTCCTGGTCCGAGATTACCCAGAAGTTCATGGAAGAGTCTAACCTTCCCAAGGGCTTCAGCAAGGAAATCCAGGATTACATCAAGACCATCAAGGCTCCTACCGCAAAAGATTTCAAGGGTCGCGTGGATTACCGCAAGACCACCATCCTCTGTATCGACCCCGAAGGCGCCATGGACCATGACGACGCCATTTCTATCGAACGTACAGAAGATGGCGGCTACAAGCTGGGAGTCCATATCGCTGACGTAAGCTACTATGTTCCCGAGGGCAGCGCCCTGGACCAGGAAGCCATGGAACGCAGCTACACCCAGTACCTGCCCTGGACCGCAGTCCCCATGATTCCCGACGAACTTTCCAGCGACATCTGCTCCCTCCACGAAGATGTGGACCGTTGCGCCCACACCTGCATGATCATGCTGGACAAGAACGCCAATGTTCTCAGCTGGGATTTCCATCGCAGTATCGTCCGCATTACCCGCTCCCTCACCTACCAGCAAGCAAAGAAGCTGTGGGAAGAAGGTGACAAGGATATGCAGGACCTGGCCGAAGTTACCGCCAAGCTGAAAGCCAACCGTACCAAGGAAGGCCTGCTGGAATTCAAGAGTACCGAACTGGGCTGCCACTTCAACGAAGCCGGCGAACCCACTGACATTTACCCCCGCACCACAGACATCTCCAACTCCTGGGTTGAAGAATGTATGTTGATTGCCAACAACTGCTGCGCCAAGGAACTGAAGAAGCGCGGTCTGCAGGGCATCTACCGTATTCACGAAGCCCCCGACACCAAGGACATCATGGAACTGTACTATATGTACCCCAACCTGTTCCAGGGCGCTCCGGTGATGCTTCGCGATCTGGGCAAACCCCGCAGCGGCGACACCAACCTGAATCCCACCGCGTTCAAGCTCTATGAACACCTGGTGCAGAAGGCTGGTGACGACGAGACCTTGATGAACCGTATTCTGCGTAGTATGCAGAAGGCTCATTACGACAGCAACAGTTTCGGCCACTTCGCCCTGAATTGGCAGGACTACTCTCACTTTACCTCCCCCATCCGCCGTTACGCCGACCTCTGGTGCCATCGCGAACTGGCTCGCAAGGGCAAGGAAATTTCCGCAGAGCGCAAGGAAAGCGTCATTGACGTATGCGACTTGATTTCCGCCAACGAAATCAAGAACATGAAGGTGGAACGCCAGGCCATCAAGGTCTGCTCTACCTGGCTCCTGAAGGACCGCATCGGCGACAACTTCGAGGCCACCGTCAACGGCATCGAGGAATGGGGCATCTACCTTTCCATTAACGATCCCATCGCCGAAGGTCTGTGCCGCTACCGCGACATCGCCGGCGATGACTTCTACGTATACAATCCGGATCAGGGTCTTGCATTCGGCAAGCGCAGTGGCCGCACCTTCCGCCGTGGCGACAAGGTGATGGCTCAGTTGCTCCGCGTGGACCCGCTACGCGGCCAGGTGGACTTCTCCATTATCGAGAAACTCTCTCCCGAGCCCAAGAAGCAGCGCCGCACCCGCCGCGACGTGGAAGAAGACGCTCGCAACTACAACGAACGCATGGACCGAGCCGAAGCCGCAGAAGCCATGGGCTACCTGAGTCAGCCCGACGATGACGATCGCGATGACGGCATGCCGGCATTCCTTTCCGCAGGCATGCGCGGACGAGGACGTCGTGGCCGCCGTGGTTCCGACATGGACGCACCCAGCTTCGAACGCACCGGACGTGCCGCCCGAGGCAGAGCCGACCGCGGACACAGTTCAGCCGCCAAGGAAACTCGCGCTACACCCAGAAGCCGCAGCGAAAAGCCCCGTAAAGGCAAGGTCCGCACCCGCCGCAGGTAATCATGCCTACAAATTCCAAGCTAGTCCTATACGCTTCGTACCAAGTCGGGGAAGACCTCCCCGGCTACGTCCGCTTTGCGTTAAAGCACTTGGCAGAAACCGACTTTACCGTGGTCCTTCTGACAAATAACCGTCCGCTTTCTGCAGAAACAAACACGTTCCTCGAAGAAAACGGGATCAGGCTTTACCTTACAGAAAACCACGGCTTCGACTTCGGCATGTGGCACCGTTTTCTCAAGGATCTGGCACAAGGCAAAGGCAAGTTTGCCCCATTGACCAGTATCGAACGAATCCTGCTGGTAAACGATTCTATCGTCTACTACCAGAACCGTTTCGCCGATTTTATCAAGCGGGCCGAAACCAGCACTGCCGACGCGGTTTCTCTTACCATGAACAACGAAGTCACTCCCCACCTGCAGTCTTTCTTCCTTTATCTAAAACAGGAAGCACTTGGGGCCTTCTATATGCACCTCATGGAAACTCCCGAACAGGAAACTTTCTACGATGTGGTCCATCGTCTTGAAATCGGGCTTTCCAGCGCATTCCTAGAAGCTGAAGTTCAGACGGAAAGTCTTTTCAACACAGAACGACCTGTCATGTTCGCCTATCCGGAACTAATCGCACAAGGTTGCGGTTTTGTAAAGCGCAAACTCCTGCAGCACCGATTCGACGCCAAGGAAAGAATGCACTTTATCCGAAACAAGGCCTACGACGCCCTCTCGGCAGACTACGCAGCCCTTATCAAGGAAGCAGGTCTCGCAAACGATTTCAAGGAAGAATGGCTCCCCAAGCCCGCAGGGAACATCATCACCCAGACCCGAGACACCCTGCTGGAAAAGGGATTCCATAAAATCGGCTGGCCCATTTTGCGGAAGGCAATCAAGATGAAATACAAGATTCTCGGCCGCAAATTAGACGGCGCAGAATACGAGTAGTCAAACGGAAAAATTCATACTATAAAAAAACTCCCGAGTTCAGACCTCGGGAGTTTTTCAATTCTATAAGACTACAGTCTAGAAAGCCAGCAGACTACTTGACGATTTCAGCGTCCTGGACCTTCTTGCCCTTAATAGTCTTGGAATCGGAGCCGTTCTGATCGCGCTTGATGATCTTGTACTGGACAATGGACCAGATGTTAGAAACAATCCAGTAGAGCACAAGGCCAGAAGGCATCACGGCACTGAACAGGAACATCATGGCGGGCATCATCCAAGCCATCATCTTAGCCTGGGCAGGATCCATCGCGGAGTTGCTACCCATGGTCACCTTGGTCTGGAAATAGGTGGTAACCACCATGATCCAGGGGAGAACAGCGAGACCGGCAGGCATGAGGAACGGAATGCTGAAGCCATCGAAAATAACATCGCTACGGCTCAAGTCGGTAATCCAGAGGAATGCCGGCATACCGCGGAGTTCCACAGCACGGCCAAGCACGAAGAACAAGCCCATGAACACCGGCATCTGGAACAGCATGGGGAGGCAGCCACCAGTGCAGCTAGCCAGCGGGTTCACGCCATTCTTCTGGTAAAGTTCCATAATAGCGGCCTGCTTCTTCTGAGGATCGCTACGGTACTTCACGTTGATTTCATCCAGCTGGGGTTTCAGCTTGCTCATGGCGCTGGTAGACTTCATCTGCTTGACAGTAAACGGAGTGGTAATACCGCGGACAATGAAGGTCACCAGAATGATGGCGATACCGTAGTTGGGCAACATGCTGTAGAACAGGTTCAGGAGCTTCAGCAACATCTTGCAGATCCATACGAACCAAACGTTTGCTCCGCACCAGGTCCAGCCACTGACGATGATCTTTTCGTAGTCCTGGTTCAGGGATTCAATTTCGTTCCACTGCAGCGGGAGAACCATGAAGTTGTAAGCCAGTTCGTCGCCATGGAATTCATCAGAAACAGTCAGCTTGTAGGTACCGGGATCCTTGTCGTTTTCCATCACCTTCATGGGCTTTGCCTTGAGGGTCGCAGGAACCGGAGTGTCAAACTGCATGGTCATGGCGACATACTTGCGACGAAGGCCAGCCCAGGAAAGACGGCCATCGTTGAAGGAAGTTTCTTCGCGGACCATTTCGCGTTCCACATTGCTGGTATTATTGTAGACGACTTCGCTGAAGAAGTAGGAGGCGCCACCGAAGCTCTTACCCTGAGGAATGTCTTCGGTTTCCTTCATGCCGCCCTTCCAGGACAGTTCATAACCGTTAGCGCGGAAACCCACCACCTTGTTGGACTGGCGAACAGCAGCACCATCCTTGGTAAAGCCATAGCTACGGATAACCTGGTTACCATTGGCGTCCTTGAAAACAAACTGCACTGTAGTATCGGAAGCCACATCAATCTTAGCGGGAACTTCACCAGCATCAAACAGCACTTCGCTCAGGTCAGCTCCGTCAATCTTCAGGTCCAGGGCACCGAGGGTGGTATCCTGAATCAGTTCGGGGAACTTGCCTGCGGAATCCGGCAGGGCCTTCACGATCACACTCTGGATCTTTGCACCCTTGTTGGTGAGGGTCATGATGAACTTTTCGGTTTCCACCACGACGGAACGGGCTTCAATCACCTTGGCAGGTGCAGCGGAAGAATCAACAGCTGCAGAATCCTTGGCAGAAGAATCCGCTGCGGCAACCGCAGGAGCACCACCCAGAACCGGAGCGGCCTTCAGTTCCGTATTTCCCGTTACCGGGAGAACCAGGCTACCATTAGAGGCAGACTGTTCGGCCTGGAGGGCAGCAACAGAATCTGCAGCAGCCTTCTGGGCGGCCCTGGCAGCCATGGAGGCCTCGTTATTAGCGGCATTGGTACTGAACCACCAGATCATGATGGCTACAATAAGAATAGTTCCGACTAGGGTATTCTTGTTCATCTTCTTTCCTTTTTAGGGGGTACGGGATCGTAGCCGCCCTTGCAAAATGGATTGCACCTTAAAATTCTAAAAACCGCAAGATAGAAACCTTTGAAGACTCCGTGGACGCGGATAGCCTCAATTGCATACTGAGAACAGGTCGGCTGAAACCTGCAGATGCCACTAAAGAAAAAAGGATGGATAATTTGGTACAGACGTATGGGAGCAATCATCACGCTCCGGGCAACATCCCGTATCTTATCCATTCTTGACGTCGGAGTCTGCATGGCTCCATTCCATCTTTTTGAAGATTTTCTCGGCGGTTTCGCGGAAACGTTCCGAAGTAACTTCTTCGGCCTTATCGTTTACGATGATCATAGCCCAAACAGGCTTGGTGATCTGGGGAACCATCCCATAGAACAACGGGCGCAGAAGTCTGCGGCACCTATTGCGATAAACGGCATTACCGTTTTTCTTTTTTGCCAAAAAGCAGAAACGACAAAAACCGTCCGGACTATCAATCCACCTCATCGAGAACGATGAACCGCGGACATACTTCCCTTGGACGGCTACTTGCCGGTAAGCGGGCTGGTTGGGCAGCCTATAAGAACGTAGACTGGCCACGAGCCAATTCCCAAATTACTTCTTGTAGATAGTGTCGCTGATGGTCAGACGCTTGCGGCCCTTGGCGCGGCGACGGCTCAAAACAGCACGACCCCAACGGTCTTCCATACGGGTCATGAAACCATGCTTGTTGACACGCTTACGATTGTGAGGCTGGAAAGTTCTTTTCATTGTAGTAACCTTTATTAAAAGTCAAATTTTTGAAATGCAAATTTAGTAAAGTTCAAGGATAAATCAAGGGGGGTAGTCTAAGAAATCGGGGTTATCAACACCTTTTCCACGAATTTCTTAATCAGCCCCATTGCGAATTTGATTTTTTCCATGGGTTTTCGCAAACACCAGAAGTTCATCCACGTGGCTCAAAACCTGCCGAATATCAGAGAAAGACCGCCCAGAACAAGGCACAAAACCACCGCTTATAGTCACGGAAACGTCTGGAAAATCTTCAAACTGGAGCTGGCGAACTTCCTTGCGGATAGCTTCCGCCCTGGCAAAAGCCTCGCCTTCGGACGAAGCGTTCATGGCATACACAAAATTAACGCCGCCGTAACGGGCAACACACTCCCCGCAACCTTCGTCCTGATGATTTGCCAGAATTCGAGCCACGGCATTGATAATCTGATCCCCGAACGGATGTCCAAGACGGTCGTTTATCCGCTTAAAGTCATCCAGGTCCAGCATCAGCAGGTAAAATTCATTTCGACGGCGCCAGACCACATCCTGCAAGTGGGAAATCAAGTGCCTGCGGTTATAAATCTCGGTTAGCGGGTCTCGCTGCGATAAATAATCCAATTTATACAGCAAAACTTCACACTTCTTGCGTTCTTCGGCATAAGCCCTCAAAGAGAACGCCCCCACAGCAAAAAGGGTCAACGAAGTGAAGAGGCTCGTTACCAGAATATCCAGGTAGGCGCCATCCCGATCCAATTCCGCCACCACCAGGTTCGGGTAGACCCAGGACGCCAAAAACACAATGGCGTTCACCAGGACCGACACAGAAAAAGCCACGATCTTGGCCGTCCCCCGCGCCGCATAGGCGATCAAGGCAATGGCCGTCACATAGTAAAGAGGCATTCCGCTGGTAATACCGCCGCAGAACAAGAACAGCAACGGCATCAAAAAGCAGGTGAGCAGGCAGCACATCACCAGATAACACTGGTTATACAGGGAAGTTTTTACTGCAACGGCAGCCACCATCAAGCAGACAAGTACACAGCCGAAGCCACAGGCCGCAGCTATGGCGCTCATCCCTTCAGCTACCGTAAAGATAGCCGAACCCGTAGAAGCCAGGGTCACCACAACAAGAATCGACCAGAAAAGTTTCCTTTCCAGGGTGTTCTGCTGTTTCCAGAAATTCTTTATTATTCTCATCAATCCTATCCTACACCAAAATATAAAACGAATTCTGCAGAAAACAAAAAAAGTCCACATTTTTAATTGAAATTTTTTCAATTTTCGGCACCTCTAACCCACTTTATAAAGTTAGACGGACTAAATTGGGAATTCTTATTATTATATTTCTACACGTCTTAAAAAGGACTTCCAACTTTACAAGGTTAATTATGGAACTGACACCTCTAGATATCCGAAATCAGACTTTCCACAAGAAGAGCTTTGGCGGCATCGACCCCGAAGAAGTCAAGGCATTCCTGGAAACGGCAGCCAACGCCTTTGAACAGATGTCCAGGGAGCGAACCGACCTGACTGAACGTCTGAAGGTGGCCGAAGAGCGCGTCAACTATTACCGCCAGATTGAAAAGACAATCCAGGACGCCGTAGTGACCATGCAGAAGACTGTAGACGAAGTAAAGTCTACCGCCGAAAAGGAAGCCGAAATTATTATCGCCGAAGCCAAGGCCCGCGCCGTCCGCGAAGTGGAAAGTACCAAGCGTGAAGCCGAAGACCTCCGCGCCGAAATCGAACAGCTGAAACAGCTGCGCACCAACTACTTCATCCGCTGCCGCGCCCTGATCAAGGGCCAGCAGGACCTGCTGACCGCCATGGAAAACGACCAGCGCGAAATGGAAGCCCTGGAACGGGAACCCAAGCGCGTGGCTCCTGCCAAGGTCAATGTTCCCACCATGGGAAACGTCCTGGCCTAAGCCCGCAGGAACCCCATGAGAATCAATATCAAGGTTCACGCCCGCAGCAAGCGGGAATCGGTAACGCCCCAGCCCGACGGCAGCTTTAAGGTGGAAGTCAAGGCCCCGCCGGTAGAGGGTGCCGCCAACGAAGCCATCTGCGAGCTGCTGGCAGACCATTTTAAGGTTCACAAGCGGGATGTTCGGGTGGTTTTAGGCTCAACGAACAACAAGAAAGTCGTCGAGATCGACGGAATAGACCCGTAATCGGGTCTTTTTTTGTGATTTTCAACGAATTTCCGTAATTTTTTTGAAAAATTGCTCCAATTTGTAGCACTTTAAAGGTTTTAAAGTGTATTTTACTTTCGCATTTTAAAAAAAATCATCACACAAGGAATAAAGATGAAGAATTATTTTGATTTGACCGGTCAGGTCGCAGTTGTTACTGGTTGTTCCACTGGTCTTGGCGTTCAGATGGCCAAGGCACTTGCAAATCAGGGCGCAAAGATTGTTGCAATCGCCCGCCGCAAGGAAATGATCGAAGCTGTCGCCAAGGAAATTTCTGAAACCTACGGCGTCGAAGCTATCGCAGTCCAGTGCGACATTACCGACACCGCCAAGGTCGAAGCTGCCGTTGACGAAATCCTCGCAAAGCTTGGCCGCATCGACATCCTGATCAACAACGCCGGTACCGGCGCTGTCGCTCCGGCAGAAGACATTACCGACGACCAGCTGAACCACGAAATGAACGTGGACCTGGGCGGCACCTTCAAGATGGCTCGCGCCGTCGCCAAGAAGGCAATGCTCCCGGCAAAGTATGGCCGTATCATCAACATCGCCTCTATGTACGGCCTTGTTGGTAACAAGATCTGCGGTTCTGCACCGTACCACGCCGCAAAGGGCGCAGTTGTTAACCTGACCCGCGCCCTGGCCGCTGAATGGTCCAGCAAGGGCATCAACGTTAACGCCATCTGCCCGGGTTACTTCTACACCCCGCTCACCAAGGAAACCCTGGATTCCGACTTCTTCCAGGCAAATGCCAAGACTATGATCCCGGCAGAACGCTATGGTAATGAAGGCGAACTGGACACCGCCGCTATCTTCCTCGCTAGCAAGGCTTCCAGCTACGTTACCGGCATCATGGTTCCGGTTGACGGTGGCTACACCTGCATGTAGTAGGTGAAAGCGGATAGAGTAAAGCGGAAAGAAATTCAGAAAAAATCCGCTTTCCTTTAAACTTTAACCTTTAAACTTTAAACTTTAAGCTAAAAACGCTCGCGGAAACGCGGGCGTTTTTTATGTTCAACAATAAGAAAAAAATGATTTTTGTCCCGCGCTTTTGGTATTAGATTAGGGACATGGCGAAATGGATTGTTGTTTATTCCAGCGTTACGGGGAACACCCGCAAACTGGCTGAAGTGGCCGCCCGTGAAATGGGTGCCGATTTATTGAACGTTCAGGAAATTATTGGATCCGCAGATATTCGCGAAGAAGACGATGAGGAATCTGTCTCCATCGACGTCTGCAGAAACAGTCTCGCCATTTCATCGGAAACTCTCGACAGAAAGCTGGAAGAAAAACTTTCCGGCTACGATGGAGTCATGGTAGGTTACTGGCTCCGCAAGGGCGCTCCCGACCGTAAGTCCTCCATTTTACTTTCTAGAATTTCCGGCAAGAAGGTCGCCCTGTTCCAGACCCACGGTGCCTACGACGGAACGGAACACACCATCACGGCCTTTGCCCGGGCAGGTTCCATGATGGGACCAGGCAACAGGATCCTCGGGACCTTCAGCTGCCAGGGAGCCGTCAACCCGGCACTAATCAAGCGACGCCTCGAAGGAAGCGTTCCCGGCCACAGGGGCGAAGACCTTGAAGCCTGCAAGAAACGCTGGGCCGATGCAGCAACACGACCTAACGAAAACGACCTGCAGCGTATGGCCGATTTCGCAAAGAAGATGAAGGCTACTGCAGAACGCGAATAAGAATCATGTAGATCGCGGTTCCTACAGCCATGGAGAGGAACAGCTGACGACGCCACACATGAACTGCCGCGGTAGTCAAAATGCCCACTACCTCGGGAATGCCGTGCACCCCCTGAAGCCACTGAACATCCTTAAGGCAGTACACCACCAGCATTCCAAAAACAGCTAGCGGTAAAGCCTTGCCCAGGTACTGAATATACTTGGGCGTTTCTTTTTTCCGGGACTTCCCTTCCGAAAAGATGATGAAAGGCAAGGCTCGCGTCAACACCGTCATCAAGGCCAGAATGGCAATGGTCAATATTTGTTGTTGGGATGTCAAAGGTTTACCTCTAACTTTTTACGGAAAGTGGTCAACAGCAAAAGAATACCAATCATGGCAGGAATCACAAAGTACTGACTTCCAAAAATGAACAGCGCCGCCGCCGTGCAACCGATTCCAATCCACGCCGGTCGATGCTCCTTTTCTTTCAGGAACTGATCCATGAAGATGGCCACAAACATGGCGGTCACCACAAATTCCAGACCGTGAATATCCACCTTCAGAAGGGAACCGAACATGTAGCCCATAAAGCCGCCGGATATCCAGTAAAGGTAATCCAGGAGGCTCACCAACAGCATTTCCGTAGGCGTTGATTCCTTGGCGTTATAGTTGATGGCGAAGGTTTCATCCGTAAGCCAGAAAATCAGGAAGGGCTTTCGCCACCCCATACCGCGATAACGGTCCAGCATGGAAATTCCGTAAAACAGATGACGGGCGCCCACCACCAGAGCCATACTTGCAGCGGCCAGCGGATTGAAATTCGCCGCAAGCATTCCCAGGCCAAGAAACTCCGCAGACCCGCTAAAAATGAACAGCGCCATGCTCAGCGGGTAAAGATAGCTGAAGCCCATGGACTCCGCCAACACCCCATAAGTAATGCCCAGAAACCAGTACCCTGTAAGTACTGGCAAAGAACGCTTGAAGGCGATCTTCAGAGAATTCTTGAATGAGGATTGAGTCGGCTGCATTGTAGTGGGAATATAGAAAACAGAACCGAAAATTTATTGTATATTGGAAACATGATGAAAATGTTTGGGGCGTTATTTGTTACGTTTGTGTGCGCGACCCTTATGGGCTGTGGCAGTCACGAACACAAGTATGTGATTGGAATTTCTCAGTGTTCGCTAACGGATTGGCGTTACCAGCTCAAAGATGAGCTGGTGCTGGCATCCTATTTTAATGAGGATGTGGAAATCCGTATGGCCTTTGCCGACGACGATGATGTGCAGCAGAGCCGTCAGATTGATTCTCTTCTGAATACAGGACTAGACCTTCTGATTGTATCTCCAAATCAGGTGAAGGGCCTTTCTGGAAGTATGAAGCGGGCCCAGGACATGAAGGTGCCTGTGATCCTTTATGATCGCAAGATGAACGACGTGGAATTTGCGGCGTTCATGGGTGCAGACAATTACGCCATCGGAAACATGATGGGAGAATTTGCGGCGGCTCAGCTGAAGGGCAAGGGAAACATTGCCGAAATCGGTGGCCTCAAGGGTTCTTCACCGGCTAAGGAACGTCATCAGGGTTTCGCGGATGCCATCAAAAAATATCCGGATCTGAAAATTGTGGGTTACGCCGAGGGCGACTGGAAGGAAGAATCCGGTGCCAAGGCCATGGAGGAAATCCTCAAGTATTATGATGGCCCCATCGACCTGGTTTTTGGGGATAATGACCGCATGGCCTTGGGGGCTCGCAAGGTGCTTTCGTCCCGCGGGCAGTTGGATGGTCAGGAAAATGAAGTTCTGTATTTGGGTGTGGATGCCCTGCCTATTTCCGATGGCGGTATGGAAAATGTCCGTGACGGTCTGCTGATCGCTTCTGGCATTTACCCCACCTGCGGCGATGAGCTGATTGAACTTGCTCTGAAGATTCTTCGTGGGGAGCCTTACGAAAAGAACAATGTACTGGAAACCAGTATTGTCACCAAGGAAAATGCCAATGTTTTGTTGCTTCAGTACCGCGAAGTCCAAAAAAGGGCGGGCTATATTGCCAAGATGCACAATCTGGTAGGCAAAATCAAGGATGAATCGGAAACTCGAGCCATGCTTAGCATTGCCATGTGCCTTTTCACTGGCGTTGTTTTCGTTTTCTTGATCCTGATTATTCATGCAAATCGTATAAAAGACTGCCTGAATGAGGAACTTCGTCAGAAAAATGACGAACTGATCCGCAAAAATGAGGAGCTTGATGCTGAAAAGGCCCGTGTGGAACAGCAAAGGGACCAACTTGAGGAACAAAGAGACCAACTTTTGGACGCTACGACCCAAACTTTGATTGAAAATCAGCCGACTGAACCGGAAAAGTCCGCAGAAATCCCTCAAAAGAACGAATTTATGGAGAAATTCCTGTCCTGTGTGGATGAAAAGCTGGACAGCCCCACTCTTTCCGTAGAGGATATTAGCCAGGAAATGTGTGTTTCTCGCGTTCAGCTGTACCGCAAGGTGAAAAGTCTAGCCCAGAAGTCCCCTGTGGAGATTATCCGCGAGCGTCGTCTGCAACGGGCCAGCGAGCTTTTGCAGGATCCGAGCCTTAGCATTTCCGAGGTGGCTTACCGCGTCGGGTTCTCCGCTCCCTCCTATTTTACCAAGTGCTACAAGGAATTTTTCGGTAAAAATCCCCGTTCCTAGTACGTCCCTTGTGTAACGTTCAAAAATAAAATTGGCTATGTTCTTTCAAAGTGTAGATGTAATATAACTATCTAAAAACTTTATCTTAGATACTTGGTCTAACCTAATTTTTGTTGGGTTAGACCATTTTTTAGTATTTTTTTCAGTAAATTCAACATAAAATGGCAGTCCTACACTCTAATAGAACATAGCCTTATTTTTCAAACGAGTTATGACAAGGATATTTGAATGAACCTGCTCAGAATTTTTTGCCTGGCCCTGTTCGCGGCAACCATGTTCTTTACCGCCTGCGGTGACGACGACAGCAGCAGCTTCGTTGAACCGGAAAAGGAATCCTCCGACAGCGGCGCTACCCTGAGTGGCGACAGCCATGAAGGCTCTAGCCCCTCGTCTTGCAGCAGCAAAGATGACAAGTCTAGCAGTAGCGTTTCGTCTTCGTCAACGAACAGCTCTTCCTCCGCAAAATCAAACTCGTCCACGGACTCCATGAGCAGTTCTTTGAATGGATTGATTCCGGAATCTTGCGAAGAAAAGGATGAGAATCGTATTTTGACCATTTATGATACTGGGGAGAGATATGTTTGCAAGAGTGGTCAATATGTCAAGATTGAGTCCAGCAGCTCTAGTAAAGTAAAGAAAACGTGTTCCGCAGATGAAGAGGGAACAACTCGGAGAGAGGATGGGATGCGATTTGTCTGCGAAGATGGATATTGGGTCCCAGTGGAATCATCTAGTTCGGCTGTGCCCACTAGCAGCTACTTCGACATGTCGAAGCAGTTCAACGAGAAGGTGTCTTACGGCGAGTTCACCGACCCGCGCGACGGGCAGAAGTATCGGACTGTGAC
>NZ_FQWP01000036.1:0-18956 GCF_900129715.1 Fibrobacter sp. UWH9
GCGGTTTTTCGAAAAATTTTACAAAAGTGCAGATAAATTTACAAAACCATCGATGAAGAAAAGGCAAATAGCCTTCTTGACAAGGACTTCGCAAAAGATGTATCTTTTGAAGGGTATACCGACGAAATCTTGCTCCTGGAGGCTAATATGGTGATGACTTTAAACCATCACCTTTTATTTTATAGTTAGCGCTTGTTATTTTGACGTCCACCCATTTAATAAGCTTGGATTCCGTGTCTGTTTTTTTTTGATTGGTCGATATTTTATATATTGGCGGTATGAATAAGATTTTATTGGGTATTTGCTTTGCTTCGTTTGCCGTTTTGGTGGGGGCATGCTCTGATAGTACTGGCGACTCTTGCAATGGAGTTTGTGCCGATCCGGCTTATCATTGCGATCCTGTTTTTAATGTGAAGCGTCTGTCTGGCAGGGCGTATTCTGAATGCGAAGAGAATATCGTTCGTTATATCGATGACTTGCAGGAATGCAACGATATTTGTCTTGGTGAAACGATTTACAACGAAAAAGAAATTCACCTGAGCTATTTTGATTTTAATCATTGGTATTGCAACTTGTCGGCCAAGGGCAAGAAGAATGAGACTTGCAGCATCAAGTATGTGGGCTCGACTTTCGATGCTTTGCAGCGTACTGTTGGTTATTGCGATATGGATCATATTGTGTCGGATGGGGCCATTAAGCATTTTGTGTGTGAAAGTGGTGACACTGTTTCTGTTAATGAGGGTTTGCGCCGGAAGGAGGCTTTAGAGGGTTCTTCTGTTCGTTAGAGGTTTTTATGAATTATTCAGAAGTTTTGGAAAACGCCCGCAAGAACATTGGCCCCAATTGCCAGGTTTGCCCTGTCTGCAACGGTTTGGCCTGCAAGAACACTATGCCGGGTCCTGGCTCCAAGGCTCCGGGAAACGGTGCTAACGATAACTATAATGCTTGGAAAAAGATCAAGCTGAATGTGGACACTTTCGTGCCCAATACACCTATCGATACCAGCACCAATTTGCTGGGATTGAAGTTGAGTTTCCCTTTGATTACGGCTCCTATCGGGTCTATTGCCATGCAGTTTAACCCCACCGATGACGTGGCGGACTTTAACGAAAAGTGCATGGCCGCCTGCGAAACTCGTGGAATTTTCCATGCCTACGGCAATGGCCGCGACCAGCGTATTTGGGACCGTGCCATTGAATCGGGCAAGGCTCATGGGAACAATGGAATTCCTGTTTTCAATCCGGGAACCAACGAAGGTATCATGGGTTTGATGGACCTGTATAAGGATTGCTTGCCCCAGGCCATGTGCGTTGTGGTGGATAGCGCTGGTCTTCCGCACTTAAAGACTTTTAACGGCAAGGGTGGCGGAACCAAGACTATCGAAGATCTGCAGGAATTGAAGGCTTACGCAAAAGTTCCCTTCATCGTCAAAGGCATCATGAGCGCCCGCACCGCCCTCAAGGCTGTTGAAGCCGGTGCCGACGCCATCATCGTTTCTAATCATGGTGGTCGTGTTCTGTCGGATACGCCCGCTACCGCAGAAGTTCTGCCGGAAATCGTGGACGCTGTCAAGGGCGCTAACGCCGCAAGTCGCGCAGCGGGTGCAACTTCCGGCGCAACTCACCAGACCAAGATTCTCGTGGATGGCGGAATCCGTTCCGGCCTGGATGTGTTCAAGGCCTTGGCCATGGGAGCCGATGCCTGCCTCATTTGCCGCCCTGTGCTGATTTCTTACTACGGCGGCGGTCAGGAAGGCATTGAATGTTACCTGGATAAAATCAAGGCTGAACTTGAGGACACCATGTACATGTGCGGTGCCCGAAAGATTGCAGACATTGATCGCACTATGATCCGCATGGGCTAAATCTGCAATGAACGCAAAGTGCTGCGAATGGCATAAGAAAAAAGCTCCCCTCGAGGGAGCCTTTTTTATAAGCTGAATTTTACGCCGGCAGAAAATGATCCGACTTGTCCAGCACCAAGTTCAAAGAAGAATGATGTGTCTAATCCGAATTCGAAGCCGATTAAAGAGATGTGGAATACAGCTTCAACATCAAATGTGTCACTGTCAAAAATTGTGGCGACCCCGAATGCCAACTGGGAGTAACAACGAAAATCTGTCTTGTTGACCCAATTGAACTTTGCCTTGGGCATGAGCGAAATGGTATGCATATTGATATCATTTGCGACGTATGCGTAAGTCAGGAAACCACCGGTTTCAAGAAGTTTTCCGACTTCAAATCCGTAGGCAATGTTGAATGAACTTGCCGTTATAAAGTCTACTTCTTCATCTTCGAAATCTTTATCGAAAGCATGTGATATTATGTTGCCAGACACAATAGCCATAGCATTGAGATTGAAATAACCATAGCTTATGCTGATATTCTGTTCATGGTCCGAACTAGCGAACGCCGATGCGTACGAAAGCAGTAAACCAAGTACGAAGATGATGGCTTTATTCAAAAGAATTAACCTTCGCATTCCTCGTCGGCTTGCGGGTTAATAAACCTTGCGTTGCCGATGGTGCGGTCTGCAATCCACTGGCGAACGGCGCGTTCCGCAGCGGCGCCAAGTATTTCCTTCTTGTTCTTTTTCTTCAGGCCTTCGTGATGGGGGAGGAGGCCGAAGTTGAAATTCATGGGCTGGAAATCTTCGTTTTCTTCTACCAGGCGGTTCATTAGGGCACCGATGCAGCTTTCGTCAGGCAGCGGGTCAGCATGACCGTGCAACAGCGTCTGTGCCATGTTCCATGCGGCGTACAAACCGGTGGCCACTGCTTCGGTGTAACCTTCGGAACCTGTAATCTGGCCGGCAAACCAAGTAGGCGGAATATCCTTGGCGCATTCCAGTTCCGGGCGCAGGCGCAAAGTCTTGTCCAGGAACTTGGGTGAATCGATGAAGGTGTTGCGGTGCATGCAGCCCAGGCGTGCAAAGTTGGCGTTCTTCAGGGCCGGCACCATGGTGAAGATTTCCTTCTGGGTGCCCCACTTGAGGCGAGTCTGGAAGCCTACCATGTTGTACAAAGTCTTCTGCTTGTTTTCGGCGCGGAGCTGGATTACAGCGTACCAAAGCTTGCCGTTATTGCCAAGGCCCAGACCGATGGGGCGCATGGGGCCATGACGCAAAGTTTCGTAACCGCGGCGAGCCAATTCTTCTACCGGCAGGCAGCCTTCGAACAGTTCGTGCTTTTCGTAGGGGCGGGGTTCCACAGATTCTGCGTCCACAAGGGCGGCCACGAATTTCTCGTAGGTTTCGCGATCTAGGGGGCAGTTGATGAAGTCTGCGGTTTCGCCCTTTTCCCAGCGGTTCATATAGAAGGCGTGGTCAAAGTCGATGGAGTCGGTTTCTACCACGGGAGCGATGGCGTCGTAAAAGTGCAGACGGTCGCTGCCCAGACGCTTGAAAATATCGTCGGCTAGAGTATCGCTGGCTAGGGGGCCTGCGGCCACTAGGGTAGGGCAGTCTCCGGCGAGACTGGTAACTTCTTCGCGGTGCATGGTAATGTTTGGGCAGGCCGCGATGCGTGCTTCTACCAGTTCGCTAAAGATGTCGCGATTTACGGTCAAGGAATCGCCTGCGGGAACGGCTGCTTCGGCGGCGCATTCCATGAGAAAACTGCCCAGCATTCTCAGTTCCTGTTTCAGAAGTCCGTGGGCGCTTGTGACACCGAGGGCCTTAAAGCTGTTGGAGCAGACCAACTGGGCCAAATGGCCGTCACGATGGGCGGGGGTCGGCTTTACCGGGCGCATTTCGTAAAGGTGAACTTCAAAACCGCGACTTGCTAACTGCAGTGCTGCTTCACAACCGGCGAGACCGCCTCCAATCACACGAACTTTCTGAGTCATTAGTTCATCACCATTTTTCTGTAAGTCTTGGCGTTTCCGATCCAGAGCTTCACAAGAAGTTCTTCGAGAGATGCCGAGGTGACGCAATCTGGATCAGCATCCTGGATTTCATCAGAAATCATATTGGCCTGGGTGATGTTCAGCATGCCGTAATAGAGTGCTTCCATCAGCTGGGACAGAAATTCGGGCGAAACCCGTGCGATGGTTTCCATGTCGTTTAGGGGAGGAAGCTGAGACTTGTCGGGCTGGAACTGGTCCAGGTTGTCCATAGTCCACATGTCTGCGGCGCGGCCCATGTCAGAGTTGGCGGCGATACCCTTTAGACTGGAGCGGTATTCGTTCCATTCCTTGTCGGTTGTCTTGCCGGCCTTACGAATCTTCTTCAAAAAAGAAAGTACAGCGTAGTACAAATCTTTTTCTTTCTGGTTTGCTTCCCTTTGGGATACTGGAATCATGGATACCTATTAAAAATTCGAAAGAGTCGCGCCGCACGAGGCGACGCAACTGATTAATGAAATTAGTGGCGGAAGTGACGCATGCCGGTGAAGACCATGGCCATGCCGAACTTGTCGCACATTTCGATAGACAGGTCGTCCTTCTTGGAACCACCCGGCTGCACGATGTAGCGAACGCCAGCGTCGTGAGCGGCTTCAACGTTATCCGGGAACGGGAAGAAGGCGTCGGAGCCCATAACGACTTCGCTGAACACCTTGGCTTCCAGAGCCTTGAGACCAGCTTCGTTGATCAGCTTGCCTTCGGCGTCGAAGAATTCCTTGGCTTCTTCCATGCGGGCCACGTTGTCGCGAACGCGGGGCTGGCAGAGGCGGAGGTTGGAGTCGATGCGGTTGGGCTGACCGGGGCCAAGACCCATGATCTGGAAGTAACCGGGCTTGTATTCGTAACCCATGACAATGGCGTTAGACTTGGTGTGCTTGGTAACGATCCAGGTGAAGCGGGCCAGGTCTTCCTTGTTCTTCGGGAACTGTGCCTTGGTAACGGTTTCGAACTTTTCGTAAACGTCAACGTCGCGATCCTGAACCAGCATACCGCCGATCACATGCTTGTAAACCTTGCAAGTGGTGGCCTTCTTGATTTCGCCAACTTCCAGGAGGCGGATGTCCTTGGACTTGTTCTTCAGGAATTCGAGAGCGTCGTCGTCGAATGCCGGAGCGAGGAGGATTTCCACGAACTTGCCCTTGAGGAATTCGGCAGTGTTCAGGTCAACCTTGGAGGTAACAGCGATCACGGAACCGAAAGCGGACACCGGATCACCTGCCCATGCAGCTTCCATAGCTTCGCGGAGGTTTTCGCCGGTAGCCAGGCCACAGGGGTTCATGTGCTTAACGATCACGACTGCATTGGAACCTGCAAATTCGCGAGCCATTTCCAGGGCTGCGTCTGCGTCAACAATGTTGTTGTAGGACAGTTCCTTGCCCCAGTGCTGCTTAGCGGTAGCCAGGCTAGCTTCGGTGCAAGTGGGGTCGCGGTAGAACACGGCGGACTGGTGAGAGTTTTCACCATAGCGCATGGGTACCGGGTCAACGAATTTGAGATTCAGTTCTTCAGACATATTATCCTCTTTGGGGGTTAGTTAATAAAATTATGAGTTATAAATTATGAATTATGAGATTTTGTATGACGGCGCCGCCGTACTTGTGAAAGCCTATATCTCGTACTTCGTAATTCATAATTGAAACCTTTAGGTTTCAGAAGGTTCACCGCCGAATACGGAGGCATCCGGGTTGATGTTATCCAGGGGGTCTTCGGGTTCTACAACCAGATTGTAATAGACATTGTTCTTTAGTTCGTCTTCGATGTAGAACAAGGTTCCGCCCATGGCACTACCACAGCCGGCGCATGCTCCCTGGAAACGGATCTTCAGGCGGTTGCCGTCTACCAGGTCCAGAATTTCGAGGTCGCCACCGTCGCCCTGCAGCGTTCCGCGGACAGACTTGTGGAGCCATTCCTCGATCTTTTCGATCTGCTGGATCTTGGTCATGGCGTTCCATTCGGCATCGGCTTCGGCTCGACCTTCTGCGGTCTGGGTGCGGTACTTGATGCGTTCCATCTTTTCGCGGATGATGATGGCTGTAGCCTTCTTCTCGGGGTATTCCTCAAGAATTCTTGCAATCAGCTTGTTCATCTGACCGATTTCAGGAGCGTCTGCTGCAATGGCTCGAACTTCGGGAACGTCTCGCAATTCTTCTTCGATAGATTCTGCGGTAATCTTGCAGGCGTCGTCTACAGTCACCATCTGGATCTTCTTGCAGAATGTGTCTGCCAGGGCCGTGAATACCGGACCGCCGTAGGTAAAGAATCTTGTTTCGAGAATCTTGTCGCAGTCCGGGTCGATCATCAGGTAGACCTTGAGACTTGCTTCCTTCACATCCACCAGTGCCAGGCCCTTTTCGTCGGCCTCGATCTGGAAGATTGCCCCGCGATACTTGGGGGACTTTGCAATATCTTGCACCTTTTGAGAAAGTGTGCTTGTTACATCTTCACTCATACGCTAAAAAGTTAGAAATTTTTCTTTAGAGAAATCCTTTCGCCTCTTGTCCGTAGGCTCGAAGAACCGTTCTTTTTTCTTTTTATGGAGCCCACGCGGGGGTAGCTCTCGCAGCTCCGGCAGCAGCGATTAAACGAATAAAGCCCCGCTTTCGCGGGGCATTCTTTAACCTTTAACCTTTAAGCTTTAATAATCGTGTCCTTGGCGAGAACCACAATGCCGGATTCGGTCACGTGGAACAGCTTGCGGTCGCGTTCCAGGTCGTAGCCGATTTCGAAACCGGCCGGAATATGCAGGCCCTTTTCGATAATGGCTCTGCGAACCTTTGCGCCCGGGCCGATAGTCACGTTGGGGAAGAGGATTGCTTCTTCGACCATGGCGTCCTTCTGGATGGATACGCCCGGAGAGAGGATGCTCTTGACCACGGTACCGCCACCGATGATGCAGCCGGAAGACACGATGGAGTCAATAGCTGCGCCCTGATGAGCTTCGTTATCGCCTGCGAAGAATCGTGCAGGAGGCTGGTTCCAGTTGAAGGTACGGATAGGCCAGTAGTTGTTGTAAAGATCGAACGGCGGATTTTCGGAGCAAAGGTCCATGTTCGCTTCGAAGAAGGCGTCCAAAGTACCCACGTCGCGCCAGTAACCCTTGGTACGGGACTGTTCGCCGCGAACGATGTTGGTGTTGAAGTCGTAGACGTAGACCGGATAGTCCTTGTAGAGGGCCGGAATGATGTGCTTGCCGAAGTCGGTAGCGCCGCTTTCTGCACCCTTCATCAATTCACGTACAAGGAACTTGCTGGTGAAGATGTAGTTGCCCATAGAAGCCAGGCAGTAACCCGGATTGCCCGGCATTTCCTTGGGATTCTTGGGCTTTTCTTCGAAACCGATCATACGGTTGTCCTGGTCCACCTCGATAATGCCGAATTCGCTTGCTTCGGAAACCGGAACGGGAATGGCGGCGATAGTCAGGAGGGCTGCGCGGGAAAGGTGGAAATCAATCATCTGGTTGATGTCCATCTTATAGATATGGTCGCCACCGAAAATTGCAACCAGGTCCGGACGTTCGTCGGTAATCAGGTTGATGTTCTGGAAGATGGCGTCTGCGGTACCCTTATACCAGTCGTCGCCGGTACGCATCTGGGCGGGAACCAGGTCCACATACTGGTCCAGGCTGGCGTTCAGGTTCCAGGCGGCGGAAATGTGCTTGTTCAGGGAGTCGGACTTGAACTGGGTCAAAACCTTGATCTTGAAGATGCCGGAGTTGATGAAGTTGTTCAGTACGAAGTCGATAATACGGTAAGTACCGCCGAAATGAACGGCAGGCTTTGCACGGTCGCGGGTGAGGGGCTGCAGACGGCTGCCCTGGCCACCGGCCATGATCATGCAGAGAATGTTTTTCTGGTGTTCTCTAGAATAGGACCAGCTCATATTGCCTCGTGTAGTTAGATGGCTTGAAAAAATTTACTTGCCTAATCTATCAATTTTTCGCCTAAAATGGGAGATTCTTGCGAAAAAACAATAATTTTTTTGTAAGATTTTTTGTTTCATACAGGAATAGTAGACTTTAAAACGGGGATGCGATAGGTTCGGCTCGTACTGCAGGGGGCGGTCGGGACAGGATTTTTCTCACATTTTCACAAAAAACTCGTTTGACGTACCCGATTTTTTTATACATTTTCAGCGTTCGAAAATTCTCGAAAGGGCGAATTGTGCGCAAAACGTGTCCAGGTCGCCTTAACATTAACCAAATAGGAGCTCATAATGTCTCTTACTCTGAACGACATCAAGCACCCGAAGATCAAGGCTTGGGTTGAAGAAGTCATCGCAATGTGCGAACCGGATAACGTTGTTGTTACCGACGGTTCCGTTGAAGAATACAACACTCTTATGCAGAAGTGCGTTGACGCTGGTCTCGCTACTAAGCTCGCTAAGAAGGAAAACTGCTACCTGTTCCGTTCTCTCCCGTCTGACGTGGCTCGTGTTGAATCCCGTACCTTCATCTCTTCTGTTAAGGAAGAAGACGCAGGTCCGACCAACCACTGGATCGACCCGGTTGAACTGAAGAAGACCATGTCCGGTCTCTACAAGGGTTGTATGCACGGCCGTACCATGTACGTGATTCCGTTCTGCATGGGCCCCCTCGGTTCTGCAATCTCCAAGAACGGCATCGAAATCACTGACTCCGAATACGTCGTTCTCAACATGGACATCATGACTCGCGCCGGCAAGAAGGTTCTCGATATCTTCAATGCTGACCCGAACGCTGACTTCGTTCCGTGCCTCCACTCCGTTGGTAAGCCGCTCAACAACGGCGAAAAGGACAACGGCATCTGGCCCTGCGCTGACGTTGAATTCAAGTACATCTCCCAGTTCCCGGAAGAACACCTCGTGTGGTCCTACGGTTCCGGTTACGGTGGAAACGCTCTGCTCGGCAAGAAGTGCTTCGCTCTCCGTATCGCTACCGTTCTCGCTCGCGACGAAGGCTGGCTCGCTGAACACATGCTCATCCTCAAGCTCACCAACCCGAAGGGCGAAGTTAAGTACGTAACTGGCGCATTCCCGTCTGCTTGCGGTAAGACCAACCTCGCTATGCTCATCCCGACTATCCCGGGCTGGAAGGTCGAAACCATCGGTGACGATATTGCATGGATGAAGTTTGGTGCTGATGGCCGTCTCTACGCTATCAACCCTGAAGCTGGCTTCTTCGGCGTTGCTCCGGGCACCTCCGCAGAATCCAACAAGAACGCTCTTATCTCTGCTGAAAAGAACACCATCTACACCAACTGCGCACTCACTGAAGATGGCGACGTATGGTGGGAAGGTATCGGCTATCCTGCAACTGGCAAGCTGGTTGACTGGAAGGGCAATACCCGTGACGCTCTCCCCAAGGACAAGGCTCCGAAGGGCGAAGAAATGGCTCACCCCAATGCTCGCTTCACCGCTCCGGCATATCAGTGCCCCTGCATTGCTGAAGAATGGGAAAATCCGGCAGGCGTTCCGATCTCCGCAATCCTCTTCGGCGGTCGTCGTCCGTCCACCATTCCTCTGGTTCACCAGTCCCTGAGCTGGAACCACGGCGTGTTCCTCGGCTCCATCGTTGGTTCCGAAATCACCGCTGCTTCCACCATTAACGCTGCTGAAGTCGGTAAGATCCGTCGCGACCCGTTCGCAATCCTCCCGTTCTGCGGCTACAACATGGGTGACTACTTCAAGCACTGGATCGAAATCGGTAAGAAGTCTACCGAAGACAAGCTCCCCAAGATCTTCTACGTCAACTGGTTCCGTAAGGACGCTGACAATGCAGAACTTCCGGGTGGCTTCATGTGGCCGGGTTACGGCGACAACAGCCGCGTCCTCGCTTGGATCTTCGACCGTTGCAACGGCGTTGACAATGCTAAGGAAACCCCGATTGGTCTGATGCCGGCAGACGGCGCCCTCAATGTTGAAGGCCTCGCTGAATGCTACAAGAAGACTCTCCCTGCCATCACTTCCGTTGATGTTGAAGGCTGGAAGAAGGAACTCGCTGACGTTAAGGAAAATCACTATCCGAAGTTCGGCGCTCACCTTCCGAAGGAACTGAACGACATCATCGACATGATCCAGGATCGTCTGAACAAGGCTTAATCAGCCGAGTGTCGCGCCGATCAAGCTCGCTTGAATCGGCATGACCGAGGCGTTATGACTGCGCTCGTAGAGCGCCAGGCATAATTGTCTTAGGTGTCATCCTGAGCCGAAAGGCGAAGGATCTAGCCATTAAAACGGTTCGCAGCTTAACGGTTGCGAGCCGTTTTTTTATATTACCCATACCAGATTAAACGACAAATTATTTGTCAATTAAGCTGCATTTTCTATATCCCCATAACGGTTTGCGAACTGGATTTTGGGTGCCTAGAAAGTGCAGCTTTTTTTGTTTGGAGGAAAAATGAGAAGTATGGAAATTCAGAAGATGTCTTTTCCGAAGATTATGCCGCTGTTGGAATCGTGCATCCGTGAAATGGAGGGGGCTGCAAAGAAAATTCGTGCGACGCTTAAGACCTTCCCGATAGGTCGTCTTCGGGTTTCGCCCCACCGAGGTTCATATCAGTATTTTCATGTGGCAGAGAATAGCAAGCAGGTGGGATCAAGAGGGACTTATATCCCGACGTCGCAGAGGAACTTGGCTTGCGGGTTGGCGCAACGGTCGTACAATGAGACTATGACGGAGGCGTTTACCCGCGGTGCAGATTCGTTGAAATTTGCCTTGCAGGAATTGAATCGTCTAGAAATTGAAAATAGCTTCACTGCACAGGGACCTGGTCGTTGTCAGCTTCTTAGCCCCATTTATTTACCTGACGATCTTTACGCAGAACGCTGGCAGAAGGTGGAATATCAGGGGAAGCTTTTTTATGAAGACGAAGTTCTGCTGACCACCGTCAAAGGGGAGCGAGTCCGCTCAAAGTCTGAAGTCATCATCGCGAATATGTTGAATCAGATGGGGGTGCCGTACCGCTATGAATATCCGTTGAGGCTATCAAGCGGGCGAGTCGTCTATCCGGATTTCACATGCTTGAACGTCCGCACTCGGGAAGAATTTATTTGGGAACACTTCGGGCGGATGAATGATGAGGACTACCAGGTGAAAACTTTTAGGAAGCTAGATAGCTATGCAATGGATGGTTATATCCATGGAGTCAACTTGATTTACACCATGGAGAATGATGTACGCCCGGTGAATTCGAAAACCATTGAATTGTTGGTGCAGCAGTTCCTGCTGTAAGGCGTTGTGCGGACGTTTCAGCTGTAAGGCGTAAAGATGTGTTTTTGGCGAAAGATGCTGTCAAAATAGGTGGAAGTGGCTGTCGAAAATCGGTTTTATTCGGATTTGACCGCCACTTTTGGGGGCATTTACTGGTGTTTTGTGGAAATATGGCTGTCTAAAGACGTTATTTAGGCGTTTAGACCGCCATTTTTTATGTGTTCACGCAAGTTTTGGGGTGGCATGGTGCTCAAAGACGTGTGTTGTGCGGTAAAATGGCTGTCAAAATGTCGTTTTAGGTGGTTTTGACCGCCACCCTGCGGTAGAAACACTGAAAATTTGGCGGTCAAGAAGTGCTTTTTGAACATTTAGACCGCCAGTTTGCGTGGTTTCGCACAATCTGCGAGATTTCGCGCATTTGAATCGCCAGCAAACTCCCTTGAACGAATTTCTGAAAATTTCTATCGTTGGCACGCGAAATCAACGAGAAACCGCTGTTTGGTGTAAGGCTCCTGTTGATTTTATAAGGATAAATTCGTGAGTTCCAAGTCCAAATTCACGTTCTTGATGTTCCTTCTGGGAATGCTTTCTGCCTTCGGGCCCTTCGTTACAGACCTCTACTTGCCGGCTTTGCCGAACCTGGCTGACTACTTTAAGGCGACGCCTTCTGCTTCGCAGTTGAGTCTTACCATGAGTATGCTGGGGCTCTCCATCGGTCAGCTGTTCATTGGTCCTCTTAGCGATAAGTATGGTCGCAAGCGACTGCTCCTGATTTGCCTTGTGCTGTTCGTTTTCGGTACCATGGCCTGTATCGTGAGCCCGGACATTGCCACCTTTAATATCTGCCGCTTGATTCAAGGTCTTGCGGCATCTGGCGGCATCGTCATTGCCCGTTCCGTTTCTGCGGATTCTTACCGTGGCCCCGTGCTTACCAAGTTCCTGGCCATGGTCAGCGCCGTGAATGGGGTGGCTCCTATTGCAGCACCTGTGCTGGGCGGCTTCCTGCTGAACTTTATGAGCTGGAAGGGAACCTTTGCGGTGCTTCTCGTTTACGGTTTCATCTTGCTGTTTATGGCAGGGAAGTTCCAGGAAAGTCTTGCGCCTCGCCGTCGCAGTCAGAAGCCGTTACTTTCTAGCTTTACCTTGTATGTAGACGTCTTCCGCAACAGGGAGTTCGTCCGCTATTTTGCGGTTTGTTCCGCTTCCATGATCGTGCTGTTTGGCTACATCGCTTCGTCGCCCTTCATTTTCCAGAAACTGTATGGCCTTTCTCCCATGGGCTTTAGTTTCTGCTTTGCCTTGATCGCCTTCTGTACGGCGGTGGGCTGCGCCTCTTCCGGCAAGATCCGCAGTGATCGCACTGCCATCAAGATTGCGGGCTTCGGTGTGTTCTTTGCAAGCCTTGCCGTTGCCGCCTGCCTCTTGACCCATGCGCCGCTGCCTCTGTTGCAGTTGAGCTTCATGGTCACGACCTTCATGTTCGGTTTGATGCAGCCGCCCGCCAGCGCCCTGGCCTTGAACGCCGAACGCAAGAATGCTGGCACCGCTTCCGCCGCCATGGGGGCAGCCGGCTTCCTGATGGGCGGTATCGCTTCGCCGATTGTTGGCTTGGGCGATATTGCCGTGAGTGCTTCGGCCATGCTGGTGACCGGTGGATTTTTGACCATGGTCTTTATGCTGGTGGCCAAGGCTAAAATGCCTAAAAAAGGTTAGCGGTTCTATTGGGGCGGTAAGCCCCATTTTTTTTGTTTAATCGCACCGAAAAATGCAGATTATTAGAAAAAAGTGCGAAAAAAATTACACTTTCTTGTTCGCTCTTTAAAAAAAAGCCTATATTACAACTTGGAATAGTTTTGCAAGTGGTACTTTGTAAGGGTACTTTAAGAAGGAATTGGGCTATGAATCGTTATGACTTGGTGCTTTTGGGACTTATCCTTGAGCATGAACGCAGCGGCTATGATATCATTACCGAAGTGCGTGAACGTGAACTTGATAGATGGGCTAACTTGAGCACCTCGACGGTCTACAACCGCCTTACGACTCTCGAAAAGAATGAATGCATCAAGGGCCGCACCGAACGCGATGGTAACCGTCCGGAACGTGTGGTGTTCAACATTACCGATAAGGGTAGGGACGTTCTGAGAAAGGAAGTGCTGAAGCACTTGACCGGCTTCAATGATGATCCCCGTACCTTGGGTTTTGCATTCCTGTTCGGTGCCGAAAACAAGGAAGTTATCCGCACTCTGGAAGCTCACGAACGTCGACTGGTCCAGGAAATCGAGGCTCTCGAAAAGATGATCGCCAACGAACCGCGTCCTACCTTGTATCCCGAAGGACCGTTCCTGAACTGCATGAGCCGTGACCACATTCTTGTTGAACTGAAGTATGTGCGCGCCGCTATCGGCATCCTGCGTGACCCGCTGCGCAGCAAGAAGTTGGATGGTTATTTCTACATCAACTTCGGCAGCCGTCCTTTCAACATGGAAGATGGTGAAGTTTCTGCAGAAAGCACTGAAAAATAATGTTTTTTAAGGGGGGCCTGGGCTTAAAAAGCTCATGCCTCTTTTTTTTATTTCTAAATTTTTAACAAAATTTTTACTAACCCCTCTAACGGAGATAAAATGGCTACAACAAAGACAAAGAAGCCCGTTGCAAAGAAGGTGACCGCTAAGGCCGCTGCTAAGTACGGCTACTTCGATGACGCTAAGAAAGAATACGTTCTCACCAACCCGGCAACCCCGATCAAGTGGTGCAACTATGTTGGTACTCTGAACTTCGGCGGTATCGTTGATACTACCGGTGGTACCCTGGTTTGCAAGGGCGACCCGGCTCTGAACCGTATTACCAAGTACATTGCACAGATGCCCTGCTCTGACTTCAAGGCAAGCACTGTGTACATCCGCGTCAAGGATGGCAAGGGCTACAAGATTTTCTCTCCGTTCGTAGTTCCGACCCTCACCAAGATGGACAAGTGGGAATGCCACGTTGGTCTGTCCTACATGCGTTGGAATGCCGAAGCTTTCGGTCTCGCCGTTCAGGTGACCATCTTCGTGCCGACTGGCTCTAACACTCTCCTCCAGGACATCCAGGTGACCAACCTCGGTGGTGCCGCTAAGGAAGTGGATATCATCCCCGTTTACGAATTCAGCCACTTCGAAGCTGAAAAGCAGCTCACTAACGCTGACTGGGTTCCCCAGACCATGACTCTCAAGGCTCATCCCGAAAAGTCTGGCCACGTCGTTCTCGAACAGTACGCTTACATGAAGCGTGATTTCGCCGTGAACTACGTTACCGCTGACTGCCCGATCAAGAGCTTCGACGGCGACCGTCGCGTGTTCCTGGGCTCCAACGAAATGGGTTCCTGGGCAAATCCGCTCTCTCTCCAGAACAAGGAACTTTCTAACAGCGAATGCGACCGCGGCGACAATATCGCAGCTCTCATGATCCACGCTGGCAAGATCGCTGCCAAGAAGACTTTCCGTACCTGCACTCAGCTCGGTCAGGAACAGTCTCTCAAGGTTGCTGCTAAGGCTATCAAGAAGTACCGCGACCTCAAGAACGTCGACAAGGCTTTCGAAGATCTGGCTCAGTTCTGGGTCAAGTACCTCTCTACCATCCAGGTGGAAACCCCGGATGCAGCTTTCAACTCCATGGTGAACGTGCACAATCCTCGTCAGTGCCACACCACCAAGAACTGGTCTCGCTACCTGTCCCTGTACCAGCTAGGCTACGGCACCAGCCGCGGTATCGGTTACCGTGACTCCAGCCAGGACCTCATGGGCGTTATGAGCCACATGCCGGAAGAAGCTCTGGTTCTCGCTAAGAACCTGCTCTCCGTACAGCGTCCGGAAGGTAACGCTATGCACCAGTACGCTCCGCTTGCTCTTGAAGAAGACAACGGCAACGAAGCTAACGCCGGTGACTCCCGCGAAAAGAAGGGCGTGCTCGATGAAAACGGCAACCCGGCTTACGCTGACTGGTATGGTGACGACCACCTGTGGATCGTTCTCACCGTTGCCAACTACCTCAAGGAAACTGGCAAGCTGGAACTCCTCAAGGAAGAAATTCCGTTCTACGAAGCTGGCAAGAAGCGCGCTCAGCGTGAAAAGGGCACCGTGCTCGAACACCTCAAGCGTTCTGTCAACTTCAGCCGCACTCACCTCGGTAAGCACGGTCTTCCGCTCCTCGGCTTCGCTGACTGGAACGACTGCATGAACCTGCCGCTGGGTGCAGAATCCTCCTTCAACACCGGTCTGTACGCAAAGGCCCTTCTCGAAATGATGGACATCTGCGAAACTCTCGGCGACAAGGAATCTGTCGAAATGTACAAGGGCTGGTACGAAGATGTCAAGAAGGCATTCAACGACTGCGCCTGGGACGGCAAGTGGTGGATCCGCTGGTTTGGCAAGGACGGCACCGCATACGGTACCAACAAGGCTAAGTATGGTAAGATCTATTGTAACAGCCAGTCTTGGTCTGTGATGTCCGGTATCGCTTATGGCGAACGTGCAGTGCAGGGCATGGACAGCTTGAACAAGCTCCTGAACACCGCTAACGGCGTTAAGAGCTCTACTCCGGGTTACCGCGGCTTCGATCCGACCGTTGGTGGCATCTCCACCTATCCTCCCGGAGCAAAGGAAAACGGCGGTATCTTCCTCCACACCAATCCGTGGGTGATGATCGCTGAAACCATCCTGGGCCGTGGCGACAAGGCATTCCAGTACTACAACCAGATCAACCCCGCTGCAAAGAACGTCAAGCTGGACGAATTCGAATCCGAACCGTACTGCTATCCGCAGAACATTCTCGGTGACGAACACAAGCAGTTCGGTATGGGCCGTAACGCATGGCTCTCCGGTACCTCTTCCTGGACCTACCAGGCTGCTACCCAGTTCATCATCGGTGTTCGCGCAAGCTTCAAGGGCTTGATCGTTGATCCTTGCATTCCGTCCGCATGGGGCGAATTCAAGGTGACCCGTAAGTTCCGTGGCGCAACCTACGAAGTGTCCGTGAAGAACCCGAAGCACGTCTGCAAGGGCGTTGCCAAGATGGTCGTCGACGGTAAGGAAGTTGATTCCAACGTCGCACCGGTGTTCACTTCTGGCGTTCATAAGGTTGAAGTAACTCTGGGATAATTCCAGAAGTGTCATCCTGAGCCGTAAGGCGAAGGATCCAGACATTAAAGAGGCTCGTCTGCAAAGGCGGGCTTCTTTTTTATTTGGAGTTTGTAGATTTGTCCGTAGAATATTTTTGAAATTGTGGGTTAGAGGTCTCTCATGAAAAAGAATTTTCTTGCTCTTGGAACTTGTGCGTTTGCTTTGGGCCTTGTGGCCTGCGATGACAGTACTTCTGCGAATGGTTCGTCTGGGGATGAAAATCCCGCTGAAGTGTCGTCTTCTTCAATCTTGACAACTTCGTCTCCGACCGAGGATCCCGGCAGTTCTTCCTCTAGTGTCATCCTGAGCGGAACGGAGTGGAGTCGAAGGATCTTTGTCGGTGCTTTATTTGCCGCGCTTTGTTTTTTTTACAGCCTGTGACGACAGTTCCAGCGGTGCCGGACCGGAACCTGTGGCGGAAATTTCAAGCAGTAGCGATGGTGAACACGCAATCTCCTCTAGTTCTGTTACGGACAAAGAAACATCCTCTGGTGGTGGTCTGGTCTCGTCTTCGTCTGTTAAGTCTGATTCAAGTAGTGAACAAATGAACTTTAGCTCTGTAAGTGGCAAGAATAGTAGTTCGTCGGTGGTTGAGTCGAGTTCTTCTGAGTATCTTTTTTGTAACGAAGGTGATCGGGATACGGTTGTAAAGGATTGGGGAATAAAATATTATCGTTGTGAAAATAACGACTGGGTTGTAGATACAATTGTCTATGTTGATTTACCCAAGGTCTACCCCAATATGGATAGCCTTTTTGATACAAAGTATACAGAATATGGAGAGTTTGAAGATCCCCGTGACCATCAAAAGTATAAAACTTTAATTCTTCATAAGCATGATGATGATGGCAATATTGTTGACGGTGTTGTGATTGAGGCCTTTGCACAAAATTTGAATTACGGGGTGATGATAGATACTAGTGTCCTTGTACGCGATGACAACAAGGTGGAAAAATACTGTGATTTAAATGATGAATGGTTTTGTAATAATGGCTGGGGTGGTCAATATGCCTGGAGCGAGGCAATGGGGTTGCCTGCCAAATATGATTCCGTTCTTTGGAAAGATCCCGTTGGTGGCGATACCCGCATACATCAGGGAATTTGCCCAGAAGGTTGGCATATTATGAACGGTTATGAGTGGAAAAATTTTACGTCTAGAGGGGGGCTTAGTCTTGCCTCGAAAGTGAACTGGGCTCCGCTGGATATGGCTGGCGCTAATTTGCTTGGTTTGTCGGTTCTTTTCAAAATGAGAGCGTATGAACTTAGTTGGATGCAAGCGTATTTCTTGCTCCCTAATGAGTCTAGTGCTATTGGAACTTATGCGGTTACCATTACAGATAAATATGTTTGGTTCGGGGATAATGATCATTTAGGGAAGCATATTCTCTATAGTGTTCGCTGTGTAAAGGATTACTAATCCTTTAATAATCATCTACCAAAAAGTTTAACAAAAAAATAGGCTATGTTCTACTAATGTGTAGGACTGCCATTTTATGTTGAATTTGCTGAAAAAATACTAAAAAATGGTCTAACCCAACAAAAATTAGGTTAGACCAAGTATCTAAGATACAGTTTTTAGGTAGGTAAATCTCAGTTTCTAATAGGGTGTGTTTTTTTAGATAGTTATATTACATCTACACTTTGAAAGAACATAGCCTTTTTTTTTCAATTTTCTTTAAATGTCATCTTTTGTCATTTGACTTTTCCTAAATTACATTCCGTGCGAATCCATCGCACACACTTAACTCAATATGCCTTGCAGTTTCCGCTTGTTTGCAAGGAAAGGAAAATCTATGAATACAAAAGACCACGATGGCCTCTTCAAGACCGCCTTCAAGGAACCGAAACGCGCAGCCTCGCTGCTTAAGCTTGCCGCAAAGAAGAACAAAAGTCTAGCCCGCTTTTTGCAGGTGGTTGACCTCAAGACCATGCGTGCTGAACGCACCGAAATAAATCGCCAGGGCCACAAAGGCTCCGCCGACCTGACCTTCACCCTGAAAATCAAGAATTCCAACAATAAGGCCAAACTCTTCGTAGGTCTAGTTCTTGAGCACAAGTCTTACCCCGATAGCGAAGTTGTCTCCCAGTTGGAACACTACTTTTACGAACTGTTCCGGCTCAGCCGCCCCGACTGCCCAATGGTCGCTGTAATCGTCTATAACGGCGAAATCAAGTGGAACCCGCTCAAAGCAAAACTTTACGCAAAATACCCGGAGTATTTCCACGACATCGGTTATCCCTTCAAGATCGAGATGATCAACGTGGGCAAGGAAGTGGGGGATATCGACTTCAGCAAGCTGAACCCTTATGTAGCGCTCACACTTGTTGCCATGAAGTATGTGTTCAATGCCGAAAAGTACAAGCCCCTCATGGACAAGGCCATGGCATTTTTTCTTGACCCGAAAAATAAAATTGACGATAGCTTTGACGCCTTTGGCGTCCGCGGCTACGGTTCCATTATAAAAATAAACAAGTTTATTGAGGCATCATCAACATGTGTGGAAGCATTTAGGCAGCCTTGCTAGATGATCCTCTCGATTCCGATTCCCATTCGTAGGCAATCTTTACATCTACATAGGAACAGCTCAACATTATCAGCGACAGCATGTTGTTCATGTTCCTGAAGCCATAGGCAGTCCGTATCAGTAGCTTTATCTTGTTGTTCGTCGCCTCGATCCTTGCGTTTGACACGCCCAGCCTGATTGTGTTGAG
>NZ_FQWP01000045.1:0-3738 GCF_900129715.1 Fibrobacter sp. UWH9
GCGGTTTTTCGAAAAATTTTACAAAAGTGCAGATAAATTTACAAAACCATCGATGAAGAAAAGGCAAATAGCCTTCTTGACAAGGACTTCGCAAATGATGTATCTTTTGAAGGGTATACCGACGAAATCTTGCTCCTGGAGGCTAACAACATGACAGATATCCTTTACGAAAAACAAGGATCCTACCTGCAGGGGAAAGAAGAAGGCCGGGCAGAAACACGGGGCGAAGAAAAAGCGATTATCGCACGCAATCTTCTCAAAATGAAAATGTCCGTTAAGGACATTTCTACAGCAACAGGCCTCTCCGAAGCAGAAGTTCTTGAACTGCAGAAAGAAATGCAGTGATTTTGACATCTAGATCCTTCAACTCCGCCTACGGCTGCGTTCAGGATGACACCCTGAAAAAAGCTGGTGGTTTTTGAACCATCAGCTTTTATTATATAGTTAGCGCTTGTTGTTAACAAATTGTGAAATCGTGCAAACAACTGTTTGCATAATGAACAGCCCTAAGTTACAGCCCTTGACTGCAAGAAATGCCTTAGTTTATATTTGTCATCGCAAGAAAAAATCCTTTCGACGGCGTTGCAGGTTTGCGTGTGGGAAACGCAGGCTAGTCGGCTCACGAGGGCCGATGTCGCAGAACGGGAAGGAAAATAATTCTTGCGGGACCCGGCAGGAGCGAGGGGATATAACCGCCTGACACCCGCAAGAGCAAGTCCCGAAAAACAACATATGAAGAAATACGAGGAATTGACGATTTGCGACAACTTCATGTTCGCAAAGGTTTTTAGCAATGCGGATATCGCGCAGGATTTCCTGCAGGACATCCTGAAGATTGACATCGAAAAGATCAGCGTGGTTTCCGAGGCCACCCTCCAGGAGGATCCCTTCCACAAGAGTGTGCGCCTGGATGTGCAGGCAAGGGAGGGTGATTCCGGAAACGGCCGCTCTTTCGATATCGAGTTGCAGATGATCGACACCAGTGAACTGCCCAAGCGCGCCAGGTATTACCAGGGGATGCTTGATTTGGATGCTTTGGGCAAGGGAGTCAATTACGATGAACTCAAGGAACAGTACATCTTGTTCCTCTGCCCCGAGGATATTTTCAAGGCGGGCAAGCCGGTGTATCAGTTCCAGAATCGCGAGGAAACCGACCCCAACATTTTGCTGGGTGACCTTTGCTACAAGAATTTTTATATCTTTAGTAAGTACCGCGAAGTCACGGATGAGGTTACTCGCGAGTACATGCAGTATTTCGCAACGCAGAAGTACGAATCCGAAAGAATCAAGCGGATTCACGCGTTTGTGGAGCGGTATCGCAATGACCCAGTCGCAAAGAAGGCTTATATGACTCTCGAACAGGAACTGAACATTCGCTACAAGAAGGGACTTGAGAAAGGTCGGGCAGAAACACGGGGCGAAGAAAAGGCGATTATCGCACGCAATCTTCTCAAAATGAAAATGTCCGTTAAGGACATTTCTACAGCAACAGGCATTTCCGAAGCAGAGGTTCTTGGACTGCAGAAAGAAATGCAGTGATTTTGACATCTAGATCCTTCAACTCCGCCTACGGCTGCGTTCAGGATGACACCCTGAAAAAAGCTGGTGGTTTTTGAACCATCAGCCTTTATTATATAGTTAGCGCTTATTGTTAACAAAGCAAGTTCCGAAAAACAACATATATTTTTATATCTTTAGTAAGTACCGCGAAGTCACGGATGAGGTTACTCGCGAGTACATGCAGTATTTCGCAACGCAGAAGTACGAATCCGAAAGGATCAAGCGGATTCACGCGTTTGTGGAGCGGTATCGCAATGACCCAGTCGCAAAGAAGGCTTATATGACTCTCGAACAGGAACTGAACATTCGCTACAAGAAGGGACTTGAGAAAGGTCGGGCAGAAACACGGGGCGAAGAAAAAGCGATTATCGCACGCAATCTTCTCAAAATGAAAATGTCCGTTAAGGACATTTCTACAGCAACAGGCCTTTCCGAAGCAGAAGTTCTTGGACTGCAGAAAGAAATGCAGTGATTTTGACATCTAGATCCTTCAACTCCGCCTACGGCTGCGTTCAGGATGACACTCTGAAAAAGGCTGGTGGTTTTTGAACCATCAGCTTTTATTATATAGTTAGCACTTGTTGTCCTGCTTTAAACCATTTTTTAGGGGTTATACCCCTCCGTCTACATAATTTGGCAGCCCCAAAGTGTGATTTGCCATAGGATTCAATCCAATGCACTTTCCGCTTTTGGGGATACCCCTTCGGATGCAATCCGGTGCCCTTCCCCACTTTTTAGCTACCAATTTGTACAGCAAATGCCTCAAATTTTACTCATTTGTTCAGCTACAAGCGTAAAAATCATAAAAAAAAGCCTAATTTGCGGCCATTGACTGCGATTTAAGATCCAGGTTATTTTTCACCGTGGAAGTTAAAATTATGCCATTTATGAATACAGGAAACAGAACAACCTCCCGACTTACGAGGAAGAACGGCGGATACGCAAGGTCTCCATCGAAGAACTTGCCGCCAAGAACAAGGAACTAGAGCGGAAACTCAAGCAAAAAGAGAAGGAACTGGCAGACGAGAAGGAGACCGTTGAAATTCTAAAAAAAATCTATGTGCCGAATATCGCGGCGATTGCAAGCTAGCTTGCAAATCGACATGATTGAGGCGATTGGATTTCTGGAAATCCCTGCACATCTTGACGCCTGCGGCGGCAGCGTGAAGCAGACCTCGTGCAAACTGTCCGCAGCGTATTTGAGGAGTACTTCTGCATCTACGGCTGCACAAAGTTCCTGAGGGAACTTAACGACCGTTCCGTAGATATCAACGAGTACAAACTACGCCGTATCATGCGCGAGACCGGGCAAGAGCGACGGGATGTATGCGCAGAACTTGCTACAACGTAATTTCGCACCGTTCGGCCTGAACCAGTACTGGTGTGGCGATATCACGTATATCCGCACGAACCTTGGCTGGATCTATCCGGCTGTAGTTAATCGCGGCACGCAGTACAGCAGTCGCGGGTATCGTAATTTGCTTAATGACTTTGGCATAGAGCCTTCTATGAGCGCGCCGGGCTGCCCGTCGGTTGCATATCGCTTGCAGAAACTTTGTGCTTAAGATGTAACTGTCGATACGAAAAAAAATGTATATTTATATCTTCAACTAATGAATATGGTTTATGAGAAACCCTCTATTAAAAAATCAACAAGTCCAGTTTATCGGTGGTATTGGTCTTTCTGTTCTGTACAATATTTTCTAGTGAATGTGTATAAATAACCTACTTAGAACGATTATCTTAACGTTTCTGATTCCCTGCGCGTTGTTTGCGCAGGTGTTACCTGGTGAACAAGAGGAACTGGCAGAAGAAACAATACAGGACGAACCATCGCATCGCATTGATTATTTTAGCCCGAATGCGTGGGTGCTTTTAGGTTTTGGCTGGAGATATACGCTAGACGGCGATACGGTCTCGACGACAAAAGAAATAAATAATATTTTGAGGCATCATCAATATGTGTGGTAGCATTTAGGCAGCCTTGCTAGATGATTCTCTCGATTCCGATTCCCATTCGTAGGCTATCTTTACATCTACATAGGAACAGCTCAACATTATCAGCGACAGCATGTTGTTCATGTTCCTGAAGCCATAGGCAGTCCGTATCAGTAGCTTTATCTTGTTGTTCGTCGCCTCGATCCTTGCGTTTGACACGCCCAGCCTGATTGTGTTGAG
>NZ_FQWP01000038.1:0-16125 GCF_900129715.1 Fibrobacter sp. UWH9
CTCAACACAATCAGGCTGGGCGTGTCAAACGCAAGGATCGAGGCGACGAACAACAAGATAAAGCTACTGATACGGACTGCCTATGGCTTCAGGAATATGAACAACATGCTGTCGCTGATAATGTTGAGCTGTTCCTATGTAGATGTAAAGATTGCCTACGAATGGGAATCGGAATCGAGAGGATCATCTAGCAAGGCAGCCTAAATGCTACCACACATGTTGATGATGCCTCAATAAAACCCGCCTTGTAGTTAAAGGCGGGTTTTGCTCTTTAAGAGCCCAGATCGGGAGTCGGACCCGAGACCTCTTCCTTACCAAGGAAGTGCTCTACCACTGAGCTACCTGGGCTTTTGCTTAGGTGAGCCCAAAGATAGTACAATATTTGGAACTTTGCAAGGGGTTTTTTGCGGTTGTTGCAAAATTGAGGGAAGAAAGTTAAAAAGGGGAAGTTTTTCCTATATGTCTCATGGTGAGACATATGACGTTTTTTTGCTTTTTTTGATGGCAAAAACTTCAGTTTGTTGTCTTTTCTCCTCTGTAATAAAATTGAAATTTATTGCTTAAAAACATAAATTTGGAACGCTCCATGAAACCGATTTCTGACTACAACGATTATCGCCTTTACATTAGGGATTTCTACGAAGAACGCAAGTTGATGACCGGCTTGTCCTGGCGCGGTTTCAATAAAATGGCTGGCTATGCTTCTCCAAGGTTCTTAAAACTAGTTTGTGACGGGAAGTCGAAGCTGAGTAGTGTCGGCGCGATCCGCCTTGCAAAGGTCATGGGACTTTCTAAAGTTCAATCATCGTACTTCTTAGCATTGGTTTCCTATTGCAACACTTCGGTAGAACGCAGAAAACAAGTCGCCTATGAGCATATGCAGGCTATAGCGAAGGACGAGAAAGTTCGGATTGTAGGGGACGACGCTTATGATTATTATAAAGATTGGTGGAATCCGATACTAAGGGAACTTGCCCCTAGAGTAGCGGTTGCGATACCTGCAAAAATCGCGAGCCTGTTCTATGAGAATGTGTCTTCGGAGGATGTGAGGAAATCTCTGGATTTCATGGTTCAGGCTGGCTTCCTGAAAAAGAACAAGAAAAGTTATGTGCAGACCGATAAGGCTATTCTTGGTTCCTCGGAAAAGATTCCGAAGGCCATTCGCAACATGCATAAACAAATGGCATTTTTTGCAGAGAAGGCTGTAGATAATTTCTCCGTAAGTGACCGTAATTTTTCTGGCATGACGCTTTCTGTAAATCGGGCTGCTTATGATCAGATTGTGAATGAACTTGACTCTTGCCGCAAGAAAATCGCCGCAATTGTCTCGGCCGCAGAGGAGTGTGACCGGATTTACAGGTTGAACTTGCAACTGTTTCCGGTGACAAAAGAGATTGAAAAATGAAGTTTTCTTTGGGAATGATTCTCGCTTTTTGTTGGACTTTCTTGTTCTTTGCCGCCTGTAGCGATTCTGAGAAGAAAGTTGCAAACGGCTATACAGAGGAACAGAACGCCACCAATTTGGATAGCGCGGCTTATGCGCTGTTGATGACATGGGAACCTGCGTCCCCTGTGGCTTTGAGAAAGGTTAACAACGCTGAATTTGGCAAGTCTTGGTACGAAATCCAGTTTACGACGGCAGGCAACTCCTATTACAAACACACTGGCAAGACAGTGGAAGATGCCTGCACCGTAGATCTGTATACCGAACAGAATGGTGTCCGCATGAACCTGACCCGCGTTTACAAGAAAGATTCGCATACGGAATTCTTGAGCCGCGATTCCCTGGACGCCGTGGTGGAAGACCATCTGAACAATACCTACGAAGGCGACAGCGCCGTGGCAAACTGCCAGGCAGATTCTACGGCCTTTGTGGATTACTGTTCCGAAAACGACGGAATCGTCACAGACCTATTCAAGCTGGACAAATGCACCATTCTCCATTTGATATGTGTTGTAAAATTCAAGCCGAAGGTTACCGCAAACGAATATTTGCAAGGCACCGCCAAGAAGATGAAGGACCGCTGCATCGCTGAATTCTACGCCCCGGAGGATCCTGAAGATGAGGAACCTGCGGAAGTTGCTTCCACCTTGTTTGTAGATGAACGCGACGGCCATGTGTATAAAACTGTGAAGATCGGAGACCAAACATGGATGGCAGAAAATCTGAACTACGCCTACCTGGTTTCTACAGAAACATTGGATTCACTTAGCTACTGCCCGGGAGGAGATCCGGCCAACTGTGAAAAGTTCGGCAGATTGTATTCCTGGTCCGCTGCTGTGGATTCCGCGGATGTTTTTGGAAAGGGCGTAAAAGATTGTGGAGGAATGGATATCTGCAATCCCGGTCGAAACATCCAGGGCATTTGCCCCGACGGCTGGCGCATCCCGAACCTAGATGACTTTGAAATTCTTGAAGAAGAAATGGGCGGGAAGGATGTGGCCGGAGAAAGAGCTACGACGGAAGAAATGTTTGGAACGGATGATTATGGATTTAGCGCTTTGCCTGCTGGAGGTCTCTATAATCCTGCGTATAGTTCCGATGCAGGCTCATTTGGAGCTGTGGCAACTTTTATCATGACCACGGAATATGATTGGAATGCATGGGTATGGTTGCTTGTCAAGGAACGATCTTGGTCTCAATTCATGCAAACCCAAAAAAGTGCTTTCATGTCTCTGCGTTGCATAAAGGGTACAGCTACTGAATTTGCAAACTACGTCGTAGATCCAGCCACAGTCGTGACTGGAAGTCTTACGGATTCTCGAGATGATCATGTTTACAAGATTGCGACAATTGGATCGCAGACCTGGATGGCCGACAATTTGAAATATAAGGGCGCATCCACAAGTTATTGTTATGATAACGAAGAAAGCAATTGTGAAAAATACGGTAGAATGTATTCACAAAGTGAGTCTAGGACAATCTGCCCAGAAGGCTGGCATCTGCCAACGGCCGAGGACTATGAGGATTTGTATGCTCATACGGGGAAAACGGCTTCGTCCTTGAAATCTGCCGAAGGTTGGAGTTCTGTTTACTATAAGAGTTTAACGGATCCTTATAGTTTTAATCTTTATCCAACGGGTTCTGTTACTGTAAAAACGGATGGGTCGCTGAAATTCCAGAGCTTGGAGCTTGATGCTTGCTTATGGACTTCCTCGGAGAAGGAATCGACTTCTGGAGAAATAGAGTATCTTATATATACTGTGCACTCAGGGTCCTATGAAATGGCTTCAAATGATTATGCCAATGTTCGCTGCCTGAAGGATTGATTAGTTGTCCTTGAAGCAACGAACAGAGAACACATTGCCCTTATTGCGGTAGTTCAGGAAGACATCGTCCATGTTGTAGTACAAGCGTAGGTAGTAGGCGTCGGTACTGTTGAACTCGCTAGCAGACCAGAAGGTGGCATAACGACCGGCATCGTAGAAATCGCCATGGTAGTTCCTGTAGCCAGCCGGGAGCGCAGAGAAGCCAGAGGAGTCAGTTCCATTGCCGCTAGAATCCCAACCTGTCATAGACCTGAGATATTTGCCCGCTGTTGACGAGAGTGCTTCAATAGTGTGGTTATAACCGAATTTAGAATCGAAGTTGTTGATAAGTACTTCATACTCGTAGAGGCTCGGCAAATGCCAGCCGCTTGGGCAAACGCCTTGAACAAAGCCGTTTGGCTTGCATTCCTTTCCATGAGCACAATCTGCATTATTCATGGCGACTTGCCAGGTATAAAGGCGACCGTATTTGGAGCAGGAATCCGTCTTGTTGTTGTAGCATCCACTCCATGCGTATTCGCCCATGTCAGAAACATCACCCGGATCGTAGTTCAAGTTCTGGGCCATCCAGGTCTGGGTGCTGGTAGAGAGGGTCTTATAGACCTGGCCGTCGCGTGCATCAGTAAACTCACTGTAGTCAATGTCAGGATTCAAGTAAGCCCATGCGCCTTTGCTAGAACTGACGCTGGACTCTTCAGTTTCCAAATTTGGGTCGGGGACGAGCTCGGTTGAAGAGGACGAGAATTCTTCTTCGCGGAAATGGCCGGATTCCGTGAAAAAGTCGCAACCCATCTTCTCGACAAGTGGGCTGAACACCCAACCATTTTCGCCATCGCACACAGCCTTGCCGTGGTATTCCACCAGGTAGGTTGTAACGCACCTCAGGCTCTTGCCGCAGTCGTAGTTCGACAGTTCCACGAAAGTCTCAACCGTATCGGGAATGCCGCCGCGGTAACCGTCGTTGTTTACAGGACCGCTGGTGGAACTGGAGTCATCGCCGCAGGCGTTGAGCGCAACAGCGAGCGGAACAACGCTTCCAAGCACAAAAGCTTTCAACAAACCGAACTTCATAAAGTTTTCCTCGATCTTTTACAACCAAATAGTAGAAAATGAACTTAGCGACTCCCGACCGCCCGCAGCAACCGCTTTCCCTCAAACGCCCCACATTTCCCACGCATTTTTAGCCGAATTTTCTATATGTAACACCCTGTTACATATAGACTATTTTTGATGGTCTCCTGCTTGACTTTTGCATTTTGCAGTTGTAAGGAAAGTGGACGCAAAAAGTTTATTTTGATCAGTCCTTGATGCAACGGAGAGAAAGTGATGCGCTTCGTGACATTGATGAAGCATGCAGTCTAGCACTGGAATTCATGCCGTATGAATGATCCGAGGTTGAAGCGCCTAAGTATGAATGATCCGAAGCGCCTAAGTAAATTGTCGAGGAGCGGAAATACGAATCTTTCAAATACCCAGTTGCCATCTCGGTTTCTGAAATATACCCTGACAGCATTTTAGGGAAACCAACATAGTCATTGTAGTTTGAATAGGAACCTACCGTAGAATCAATGGCATTCGCCAGGTCATTCCACTCTTCATACGACGGAACGTGCCAGCCAGTCGGGCAAATTCCTTGAGCCTTCAGATACTGTGTGGAATCCTGTTGCAGTGAATAGTCGATATTTTCAGGGAGTTTCATGACTGTGTGCCATTTGTAGAGACGGCCCATGCTTTCGCAGTTGCTTTCGGCAAGGCCAGGGCACAAGCTTTCATCAACATCGCTGCCGTTGTATTTCAAGTTGTCGGCCATCCATGTGCGTCCGGCGATTTCTGTTGTTCTGTAAACATGGTTGTCGCGAGAATCCGTTAATGTTCCATAGGGGTATTCCCAACCGTTTGCGGTGCACTTTGTCTTGTTGAGTCCGTTGTCAACGAGCACGCCAATGCGTGCGGAATTACATTCCCCAAGAACCGAGAGCATGGTTTGTATTGAACTGCTAGAGCTCACGGCGGAACTGCTGGAACTTTTTACAGAACTGCTGGAACTACCTGGGCTTGTCTTTTTGGTCCATTGTCCGCCGCTGCAAAGGAATACCGTATCCGATACCGTAACCTGTTCGCCATTGTTCTTGTTCAGGCAAGGTCCAATTTGCCTTTCCAAGTCGCTCAGTCTTTTCCAGGTGGAAGACTGACACTTGTACGGAGTTCCGAACAAAGTATCGAGCATGTCGCGGTTGCTTGTATTGCATGTTTCAAAGACCCATGTGTAGTCTCCGAGTTTCCAGGTTCCCTTTTCGCAGACGCGTACCGTGGTGTCTTTTTCGTACAGCACGACTTTATGGTAGCTTGAATCGGTGCACGGGCCAATTTCCTTTTCTATGTCGGTCAGCTGTCTCCAGCCTTGCTGTGCTGACGGGCACACTTGCTGCACAGAATCGAATGTAACGACTCGGCCAACATTGCTGCTGTCGCATTTGCCGTAGATGTCATTGATGTATGGCTTTTCCCAGGAACTGCCGTGGCATGCATAGACTTCCCCAGTTTTTGCAGTATCCAGTTTTCCATAAATATCCTGGTAGCAATAGCCAAGTTCCTTATTGAGGCCGACAAGTTCCGTCCAGTACCAGTTTTCGCAAACGTAGGTGCGTCCGCTGATTTCCACTTGCTTATAGCGGATTTCGGGCTGGCAAACTTCGCCAATTTCTGTAGGACCGGCAACCTTCCATCCGTTCTTGGAGCAAACAAGCATTGTGTCTGCATACCAGAACCTGGCCGAGGTATCGGAACATGCCTTTGCGGATGTGCCTGTAACAGCATGCCAGCTGTCACTGCCACATTCATAGCTGGAATCTTTTTCTGCCACGAAGACGTTTTCGTAGCGGTTGTAGCTTTCGCATGCAGGGAGCTCGTTGAACTTTGCCACAATGCCGAGCGGCCTTACGCACTTGGCGTAATAGAAACCGTTTGAAGAATCATCTTCAAAGAAGTTTTTGCCAAGGGAGTCTATGACAAACGCATAGCCGTCGCCTGTTTTATAGTAGCCGTAGGTTCCAAGGTTCTTGCAGGCCAACGTATCGTTCTTTTGGCAGTAGCCGCCGGTAGAAAGCTTGAGCTTTGCCGCCGAATAGGAGTATGCTCCTCTGCTTGCAAGGCTGTATCCCTTGGGGCATACTTTGCCAATGCTATACCTGTTGTAGTAGAGCCTTCCATATTTTTCGCAATTGTCGTCATCATAGTCGTAGCAGGTGCTCTTGACGCTATCGCTTTCGATACGGATGGTTTCCTTGATCCACTTGTAGGGCCCAATAACGACTGTACTGTAAACGGCGTTGTTTACGGAATCGACAACCGTGGTGTCGTCATTTTTGAACTGCGAAATGTCAATGACCACCGCCGAAGAAAGTTCCTTCCAAGAGGAACTGCTCTGAGCCGATGAGGAAGATTCCTGTTCAAGGTCGTTGGAGGATTCCGGGTTTTCTTCGCCACTGTTGCTTGCGCTGTCATCACTGCATGCAGCAAAGGTAAAGAGCAATGCTGTCATGAAAAATAATTTAAGATAGCTCTTCATTTTTCAACCTCCTTAGTAGTCCTTGACGCAACGGACGCCATGAGCGAAAACCTTGCTGTTGAGCATGTACATTTCTGGAGTTGTGGTCGAAAAATTGTCATAATCCACAACATCCGAAATTATCGTAGTTTTGCTGTTAGCAAAGCTAGCTCCCCAAAAGTAGCCGGTAGTATCTATCTTTTCAAAACCTGTAACAACATCAATGCCGTTACGATACCATTGGTAACGGAAGCCTGTCCCTGCGACTCCCAGGCCGATTGCATATACAGGAATTTTCGAATTGTTCACAGCTCTTCTAAGCGACGATAGTTCGTCTTCATCCGGGATATGCCACCCTGCCGGGCAAAGTCCCTGCCATTGCGGCTTTATCTGGTCATATCCAAGGATGGTCTTGTCGTAAATGGAATCAAGCTGCATAGCAGTGTGCCATTGATAAAGGAGGCCCCTGCTTTCATATTTGATGTTGTCGTTTGGATACCAGAAACGATCTACTCCAGCGCCCTTGTAGCGCAAGTTTTCGGCCATCCAGGTCTTTCCGTCAAAAGTAGTTGTGTAGTAAACGTTTCCATCGCGAGGGTCCTTGAGGGTTTCGGTCAAAACAGCCTTCCATGAACTGGCCGTGCACTTGGCGGTAACCATTGAGTCGGAATAAATAGCACCTTCCAGCGCAGTTGTGCACTTCTTGAGTATTTCTTCCCTTGTAGCTTCCTTCCAAACGTTAGGGTCGGGGGTTCCAGAGCAGATGTAGTACACGTCTTTGTAGCTAATCAGCAAGTTTGCCCTGGGTTTTGCGCAGTAGCCTGCTACCGAGTCAATCGGCTGCATTGCATACCACTGGTACGATCCGCGGTCAATGTCGCAAATGTATTCGACTCCGTTGAAAACGCCCGACAGTTTAGTTTTTGTCGAAGAACAATTTCCATAAACATCGCTTACCGTTGCGGCAACCCATGAATTGCTCGTGCACTTGTAAGAAATTCCACTTGCAGTTTTCTTTATGGTGCCGATAAGGTCAGCAGTGCATGCCCCAAGAGAAGCTACATCGTTTGTTATTTTCCCCCAGGAGAACTGTACGTTTTGCGACTGCGATGACGGAACCTCGATTCTGCACAAATAGGATGTGTCCCTGTACGTCTTGATTTTGCCGAAGGTAGTGTCGGTGCATGCGCCAATGGATTGTTCAATGCTGCTAAGCTGCTGCCAGCCGTAGGTGCGGCACTGGTAAGACTTGGTTCCGATTGCGGTAACCTTGTTCATTTTCGCCTGGTTGCAAACGCCAAGGTAAACGGTGTCAGAAATGGCGACCCAGCTCCCGGCTTCGCAACGCATTGCCGTATTGCCGTCAACCTTTACAGAAAGTTCCTTGGTGCAGCTCGCCGGGTTTGAAGAACTGGAATAAATATTGATCGAAGAGGAACTCAAGATTGTCTGCAGCGACAAGTTCCAGCCGTTTTCATCGCAGGTATATGGAAGGTTTTGGAACATTTCCGTCCTATACTGGCTGGGCTTTTTGCAGAATCCATGGACTTTTTCAATTTCCTCGAGCGATCTCCAGCCATCTTCTTCACAGACCTGCGTTATGGGGCCTATCGTCATGACGGAATCACGCATGGAATCATCGCAGTCGTAAAGATCGACTGGTGCTGCGTAGGACCATGTTTCGGATTTGTAAAAGCGCTTGCTCCTGCAAACGAATATGGCAGTATCGCTCTTGAACAGCGCACCGGCATCGTCGCAGTGGTCTACAAAGATACTCGAAGAATAAACGGGCCTCCAACCATATTCCCCGCAATGCAGATCGTCTTTTATGCTCCATACATAAAAAGAATCCACAAGGGTACGCGCTTCGTCGTCACATTCTGGAAGATCATCGAACTTTGCTACCACATGGGCGTATTTCATGCAGCGCAGCGAATAGTAGGTCATGTTATCCTGCTCCGTTGCGTAGCTTGAATCCTTCGAAATATGGAAGGCCTTGTTCTTTGCCGTAATGAATGCTCCTACGGAATCAGCGCCAACGCAACCGGAGGAATCCGAAGTATTGCAGAATCCGCCAAGCGTAATTCCAAACTTTTCATCAAAAATTCTTCCATTCCGCACAAGGTATTCCCATTCGCTTTTGAGCGGTAGCCTAAAGTTGCCCGGGCACAGCTCCCCCGCATCCAACGGCCTGTAAAGCCTGCCGTACTTTTCGCAAGACTTTTCATCGTTACCGTAGCAGGTGCTGTTGATGACCTTCGGCTTTACCGAAATGTTTTCTGCAAGCCAAACAAACGGGCCGACCGTAACCGTCTTGTGCTTGATGCCTGTATTTTCATCCAGGTAAAAGCCCTCATCGATATTAATTTCAGAAATATCGATATGCGTAGTCGAAGAATACTTTGTAGAAGAACTACTTTTAGAATCGCTGCTAGATTCCGGGGAATCGCTGTCGGAGGACTCAAGCCCAGACGAAATTTCCTCTTCATCTGGTGCGCTGCTAGAACTTTCGCTGCAAGCAAAAATGCCAATGGATAAAAAGGCAATGCAAATAGTCTTGATAAACTTGTCTAACATGTCTCACTCCTTACTTCGAAATAGCCCATGACGTTCCGTTGCAGAAATAGCGCTGGCCGTCTAGCCCATTAACAAGCTTTCTATAGTTTATTTCATCGCATGCGCCAAGGGCCTGCGTCAAGTCGCCAGACAAAACCCAGTTGCTGCCGTTGCATACCATGCTTGCCCCGGCATAGGTTGCCGTTTCGCCCTCGAAATTTTCCATGCACATAGTCCCGATGCTCCAGTTGAGCGCCGTAGTAACGACCCAGCCCTTTTCGGAACAGCCATAATACTTGCTGATATACTTCTTGGTCGCACCCAGGTTACTGTTGTCGCACTTTCCAAGGAAATCCTTGTCTGTAGCGGTTCTCCAACCCGTAGAATCGCACATGTAGTTACTGCCGTTATACACCTTGAATTCGCCACGGTTGCTTGCCTGGCACAAGCCGATTTTCTGTTCTAGCGTAGAAGATACAGACCAGGTGCCGCTTGTAGAGCAGTAGTATCTTGTTGGCGAAGTGTTACCGCCTGAAGTCCAGTCAACAATATCGTATGCCCTGTCAGCGGTACATTCCCCGTGAACCTTCGAAATGTCGCTTGCCCCCGCAGAATGCCAGCCGGTAGAATCGCAAACATAATAGGCGTTGTACCCGTCCTTCTCCAGTGAACCGAACCTCTTGCTATAGCAAATTTTGCCAAGAGTTTTTTCAAGGGTGGTAAACGCGCGCCAAGAAGTGTCCGCGCAGGCATAACGATTTTCATTGAATGTTGCGGAATCTCCGTTGCGGGTTTCTGTGCACTTGCCATAGACATCGACAAGGTTTGCAGCCCTCCATCTCAGGGAATCGTTGCACACATAGATAACTTCATTTAGCGTATCTAGCGCACCCGCAATCTTGCTTGTGCAAAAGCCGAATTCAATTTCAATATCAGAAAGGCGGACCCAGCCGGTATTGTTGCAACCATAATAATCCCCATTGTACGGAATATATTGCCCTTCTTTTTCCTTGTTGCATTCCTCTACAATGTCTTCAAAAGAAGCCTTGCGCCACCCTGTAGAATCACAATAGTAATTGTCATTTTTAATGGAACCGACAAAGCCAAGAGCTTCGGCATTGCATAGGCCAAGCTTTATTTCTGTAGCGGTAAACTTGCGCCAGGAATCATTTTGGCAAACATAGTCAACGCCGTTGAACTTCGTTGTAGAGCCGTCATTGGCAGCACCGCACTCAAGATCCACGTCATCTATTTCTGCAATTTCCCAGGAACCATATTTGCAAATGTAGGTAGTGTCGTTGACTACCGAGGTGTAGCCCTTTCTTACATGTTCGCAATCACTATTGAAGTTGTCAACCCACTTGTAGGAGCCGTTGCAGCGGTAGTTACTCTGGGCATCCGTCACATAGAATTCCCCGAGGCTCATTTGAGAAGAACTATCGCAGGTAGGGAGGTTTTCTACGGACTTCACTATGTAGGTTCTAGAAATGCAGCGTAGCGAATAGAAACCGTTATTCTCGGCAGGCGCAAAGGAACCGGTCAACCCGTCATTTGTCACGAATACGGTATTGTTCGCTGTCAGGTAGAACGACTTCGAACCTTGCATTTGGCAGCTCAGTTCACCGTCGTCGGCCTCGGAACAAAATCCAGCCTTCCTGACGTTCATACCGAACTGTTGTTCCTTGTCTAGCGAACTTCTGTATTTTTTCAGCTCTTTCCAATCCTGTTCCGATGGAATTTCAAAGCCCTCTGGGCAAGCTTTCTCCGCCTTTGTAGCACGATAGAGCATGCCGAAATTTTCGCAGTTCGCATCATCCAGGTCGTAACACATGGGGCCGGCAGAGAACGTATCGTAATGAATGTCGCTCATGAGCCACTGGTACGTTTTGAACCGCACCAAAGCATAGGTATTGCCGCTCTTGGAATCGTAAAACTCTCCCACGTTCAGGCTGTCAAACGAGGATTCATGCGGAACCGTATCCAAAACGTCTTGATTTGACTGTTCGGAACCATCCTTGGATGGACCAGAACCGCTATCATCGCCGCAGGCTACGAGTGCCATAAAGATTGGTACTGCGCACCCAAGAGCCAATGCTTTAAAACAAATGATCTTCATAAAAATTTCCTCATACTTTTACAACCAAATAATAGAAAAGAACCAAGCGACTCCCGACCGCCCGCAGCTACCGATTTTTCGAAAATACCTCTCATTTTCCTCGCATTTTTAGCAAAATTTTCTATATGTAACACCCTGTTACATATAGGCTGTTTTTTGATGTGTTCAAAAAAAATGTCAACTCTTTTAGGGAAGAGCATTTTGCATTTATAAACGCATAAAAACTAGATGTTTTGCGTTTACAAATAAAAATCATTGAAAAAAATTTTAAGCCGGTAGGATCTTTGGAATGGAGAATGGTTAGGTGCGGGATTTCAAAATAGGGGCGTTCCCCCGGCTTCGCCGGGGGCGGTGCCTTGCGCTATCGACTCGCGCGTCCCACCCATACGGGCTGCGGGGTCCTCTAAAGGGGACCATGGCCCACTAAGAGCAAAGCTCTAAGTGGTTGCAGCCCTAACGCGAAAGCAATGTGGAACGGCTCTTGACGCAGGTGCGAGACTGCGCCTCTTTTACAGTGCCCTGATTTCTTCGGGAGTGAGGCCTGTTCGCTTGGAAATGATTTCCAGCGGAATTCCATCATCGCGGAAACCCTTGGCGAGTTCCTTGTTCTTGGCATCAGCACCTTCTTCCTTTCCCTGCAGGTAGGAGCCCTGCTTTTCGTAAAGCATGTCAGTCATGTTATCTACCTCTCTTGAAGCTCCGTGCTTTAGCACGGGAAAGCGGCTTCGCCGCTTGATAGCTGAAGGATGTCTTTTTCGATGAAACTTCGCAACTTTAGTTGCGCTAAAGTTTCACGAAAGAAGACCAGGAGTAAAAGTTCATCGGTGTACCCCACAAAAGATACATCTTTTGCGAAGTCTTCGTCAAGGAGATTTCCCGCTTTTTCCTCGTCGATGGTCTTGTCTTCCAAAACATCGCGAAAGAGCCGCAGCATTTCTGCGCGGGGCGACACATCACGGGCTTCCCAGCGATTTTCTTCTTGCAGACGGTCGTCCATGCGGAAAAACTTCGACATTTCCACAAGGAACACATCAATCTTCTTGAATGGATATTTGCGGTTCCGCATTACCTGGCACTGATGGAAATAGGTGTCCGGCTCCAGCGGGAACTGGTCATCCACAAGCAGAGAAAGCGCATAGATATGCGGCAGCTCGTAACTCTTGTTTTTCTTCACCTGGTTATTCACGATGCGAGATGTGTAATAAACCAGACGGTCCATGAACAGCGTGTTGAAATTCTGCTGCACCTCGATGACCACGGGTTCATTCGCTCTGGCTTGCCTTCGCTCGCCATCAGCATCTTAAAAATGCCATCGCTGAACGGATAGACATTCCTATAGATTTCACGGTACTTGGGGAGATTCTCGGGATGTTCCTTGAGATCGCGGGCCATGGCCCAGAATTGGCTTCTGTTCATACTTTCCTCCAGTCGCTACAGGCTAAAAAAGCGACGGTTATTTATTTCACGCTTTCTAAAAGTTGTTCCTTTGAGATTGCGCTCAGTACAGAAAATGCGGTTAGCTTGTTGCCTAAATCGCGGATGCTTGCGCCTACATGGTAAATTGTATTATCGACAATGATAAACCTGTCGTGGACATCACGCATGTTGCGAAGCTCAACGGTCGGGAACTGCCGATTCAGCCTGGCTGCTTCTTCATTCATGGTTCTGTTAATGCGAGCCGAATACACGAAAGCTTTAATACCTTCGGCCTTCTTTGCAACTAAAGAAAGAGTGACATCGTCGGCGTACGGATCGATAATGACGATTTCTTCTTTTGCAGAACGCACTAATTGAGCGGCAAACTCATAACCGCTCCACCAGGATTTTGCGTTTAGTATTCCCTCGCTCGGCGGCAAGTTCGCCTTGACAAAGAAATCGACTTGCTTTTCGAGGGACAAAAGCCTAGAATCATGATTTTCCAATTTGTTCTCGTGAGAAATCAGCCGCTGATTTACAGAACCGCCTTTAAGCAAATGTTCCTTGAGCACCTGATTTGCCCAGCGACGGAATTTAACGCCATTAGGAGATTTGACACGATAACCAACAGACAGAACAACATCTAAATCATAATGCTCAACTTGATATGTTTTTCCGTCAGCTGCAGTTGTCGCAAAATTTGCGACATCTGAATTGCATGCTTCTTCTTTTAATGCGTTGTTTATGTGTTTTCCAATTGTTTTTACATCTCGCCCGAACAAGAGGGAAATTTGTTGGCGATTTAGCCAAACGGTTTCATTCTCTACGCGAACTTCAATGTGAAACTCGCCACCTTCCGGCTGATATACAATGATTTCGTTCTTTTCGCCATTATTGGCAGAAACTGCTTTATACATTTTTCCTCCGGTCGCTACAGGCTAAAAAAGCGACGGCTTGGTTAGTGCTCTTTTGTTTACTACTAAATTTATACAAAAGTTTGGGCGGTGTCAAGGCGGGGCGCGAAAAAAATTCACTTTGCAAACTATAGGCGACTGGGGCGATGTTTTGGGCGTTGCCCTGGCGGGCCGGCCCCTTGCGCTATCGACTCGCGATGCGAGTCGTTCGTTCAGCCTCGCGCTCCGCGCGACTGCACAAGGCAAGTGCCGCGCGAGTCCGATTGACCCAGAGCCGAATGCGGCGGCTATGCTTGCATAGCCATTGCTGAGGCGAAATGTCAAGGAGCGAAGCTCCCTCCCATGCGGGCTGCGGGGCCTAACGCGACTGCATTACGAAACTCTACTTCAAATTTTCAACAAATGAATTTAAGAGCGTCTCGCTGATATGCCTTTTGGACAATCGAAGAATCCTTGCGCATTCAATCGCATCTTCTTTATTCAACAGCCCATTTTCATTAGCAGCTGTTAAAATGCCAATTGTGCCGGATATTCGTAATTTCATAGTCGTGGCCACATGTCTGGCTCGAACTTCATCAACAATCAAAAGGTCGCTCTTGTTTTCGTCGGAATAGATGATGACTTCACTTTCGCCAAGATCCAAACCAGTCATGCGCATCAGCATATTGACAGTGTTGCTATTGGCAATCGAGACTTTCTTGAGAAAACTGCAGTTTTTTACTTTGTCGGCTTCCTCTTGAAAAATCGGGTTTGAATCATCCCTACCTCTTGGAAAGTAGTTCCATCACATTGCCTGCGTCCTGTTCAACTTCTTCCCAGCTCAGGTCAATATACGGGATTCCCTCGTTCCCATACAATTCAATCAGTTCCCACTTGGAAATGCCCAAAATTTCGGCGGCACGACCATGCGAGATTGTCTCGTTCTTGATAAAGGGGTACAGCAACAAAGCGTTGCGACGGAGCTCATCGCACTTGTTTTCACACACCATGAAATTCATGATGTCTTCCGGGACTTCCATTGTTATTGTCGCCATAATCGACCTCCTTCGCTTCCCGCTAATATACATTTTTACAGCATTCCAGGGAAGGACCAACGCCATTTCGCCCTATTTTATCGAATACAAATATTTTCAACGCGAAAGCGGGATTCAACCGCTTTTGCTACACGGCAAATTGAGCGATTTCGTTTTCCTTAAGGGGACGCCCCAGCTTTTGGGAAAGTTCAATCGCTTTGTGCAAGTCAAAGTTTTTCCCGTTGGAAGGTTCTGTCAGGCGGCCATCCTTCATGGCGGATCCAAACTGATCAAAAGATTCGCTAGATTTTTTCTGAATCATTTTGTGTCTCCTCGGGAAAATACTTTTGGATGAGGCGAAGTGCCCCTTTGGTATCAATATACATATTTTGAGAGTCGATTGCTGCGGCCCCCAAAGTTTTTGCATAGTGATCAACCAAGTTTGTTTTTGCCGTAAAGCGGACAAAACCTTCGTTGCCGTTTTCCATACTCAGCTTACAGGCAATTGCAAAAAGGTGTGCTCCGACGCCACGAAATTTGCCATTGGCGCCGACATTGAAGGGGCTGCCTCTACAAGGTCGATCTGCGTGAATTTCAGGTCGGGATAATGCGCCAGGGCAATAAGTCCCTGAAGTACGGAAGAGGCCTTAAGGGATAACTTTATTACCTGGAATCCGTTTTTTTTGTGGGAGGCTCCAGTCAAAGCGCCAACCCGCCAGAATCAATTCTTTTGCGGTCTTTGCAGTAATCTTTTTTGTAATCTGATAATAATCCGTGGGATAAGTTTTGCCGGTTTCCGCTTCGGTTAGGCAATCTGTGATGGCATCTATAGGCACATCAACTTCGTGTTTTCTATCCATTCTTCCTCCAGTCGCTACAGGCTTGAAAAGCGACGGCTTGATTAGTGTTCTTTTGTTCACTACTAAATTTATACAAAAATTTGGGCGGTGTCAAGGCGGGGCGCGAAAAAATTTCACTTTGCAAACTTTCAACAAACCAAACTTCATAAAGTTTTCCTCGTTCTTTTACAACCAAATAGTAGAAAAGAACCTAGCAACTCCCGACCGCACGCAACAACCGCTTTCCCTCAAACACCCCTCATTTTTCACGCATTTTTAGCCGAATTTTCTATATGTTACACCCTGTTACATATAGGATTTTTTCGTAGACAATTCGTGAATTTTTACAAGAAATAAGGAAGGCGATTTCTAATCGCTAACGCATAATGTTGAACTTTTTCAAAAGATACTCATTTGGTGTTAGGTAGTCAAGCCTTTTTCTTGGTCTATTGTT
>NZ_FQWP01000043.1:0-5178 GCF_900129715.1 Fibrobacter sp. UWH9
GAGAAGATTGAAGGAATCGGAGATGTGCTTAGTGACGGCCCAAGAAATTTCTTGGAATTAGTCAAATACGAACGTGATTACGGGACCAAGACTTTAAAAAATTAATGAAGAGTTTGATCCTGGCTCAGAACGAACGCTGGTGGCGTGTCTTATACATGCAAGTCGAGCGGGGACTTCGGTCCTAGCGGCGAACGGGTGAGTAACGCGTAAGCAATCTGCCCCATATCAGGGAATACCCGTGCCAACGCGCGGTTAATGCCCAGGAGAGTGGCAGTCCACATGGACTGTTGACTAGAGATTTATCGGTGTGGGATGAGCTTGCGTCCGATTAGCTAGTTGGCGGGGTAACGGCCCACCAAGGCGACGATCGGTAGCCGGCCTGAGAGGGTGATCGGCCACATTGGGACTGAGATACGGCCCAGACTCCTACGGGAGGCAGCAGTAGGGAATATTGCACAATGGGGGAAACCCTGATGCAGCAACGCCACGTGTGGGAAGAAGCATTTCGGTGTGTAAACCACTGTCGTGAGGGAATAATGCTTAATTTCGGTTAAGTTGAATGTACCTCGAAAGGAAGCACCGGCAAACTTCGTGCCAGCAGCCGCGGTAATACGAGGGGTGCAAGCGTTGTTCGGAATCACTGGGCGTAAAGGGAGCGCAGGCGGAGATGCAAGCAGTCTGTACAATACCGGGGCCCAACCCCGGACCTGCAGACTGGACTGTTTCTCTTGGATAGTTCAGGGGCAAGCGGAATTCCTGGTGTAGCGGTGGAATGCGTAGAGATCAGGAAGAACACCGATGGCGAAGGCAGCTTGCTGGGGACTTATCGACGCTCATGCTCGAAAGTGCGGGTAGCAAACAGGATTAGATACCCTGGTAGTCCGCACCGTAAACAATGCATACTGGGTGTCCGGGGCTCGCCCCGGGTACCGAAGCCAACGCGTTAAGTATGCCGCCTGGGGAGTACGTACGCAAGTATGAAACTCAAAGGAATTGACGGGGGCCCGCACAAGCGGTGGAGCATGTGGTTTAATTCGAAGCAACGCGCAGAACCTTACCAGGGTTTGACATGGGAACGCCGCGGCGAGAGATCGCCGTTTTGTAGCAATACAACGTTCCGCACAGGTGCTGCATGGCTGTCGTCAGCTCGTGTCGTGAGATGTTGGGTTAAGTCCCGCAACGAGCGCAACCCACGTTTCCAGTTGCCACCCGCAAGGGGGCCCTCTGGAGAGACTGCCGGGGACAACCCGGAGGAAGGTGTGGATGACGTCAAGTCCTCATGGCCCTTACATCCTGGGCTACACACGTGCTACAATGGTCGGTACAATGGGTCGCTACCTGGTGACAGGGCGCCAATCCTCAAAGCCGGCCTCAGTTCGGATCGGAGTCTGCAACTCGACTCCGTGAAGCTGGAATCGCTAGTAATCGTGGGTCAGCACACCACGGTGAATACGTTCCCGGGCCTTGTACACACCGCCCGTCAAGCCATGGGAGGAGGGAGTGCTCTAAGTCGCGATGCCAACCCGCAAGGGAGCCAGCGCCTAAAGCAAGACCTCTGACTGGGGCTAAGTCGTAACAAGGTAGCCGTACCGGAAGGTGCGGCTGGATTACCTCCTTTAAGGAGTAAAATTTGGAACTGGTTTCCAACCACCTGTAATCGAAAGACGTTCAGACTAGAAGTCGCCACGAAAGCACATCTCCGATTCTTTTAGAGCCCGGGTCTGTAGCTCAGCTGGTTAGAGCACCGCTCTGATAAGGCGGGGGTCAATGGTTCAAGTCCATTCAGGCCCATAGCTTAAGGGGTTATAGCTCAACTGGTAGAGCGCCAGCTTTGCAAGCTGGATGTTAGGAGTTCGAGTCTCCTTAGCTCCAGTAGCGCTTCCGGGCGCAGAAAATGGGAAGGCCACCGCGCCGACCTGCAGATTGAAAATTACGGCATGTAACCAAGAAAAGCAATCAAGCATACAGAGTGACTTGAAGCACTGAGAAAAAAGGTGGATTCGAGCTGCTCATGCGAGCGACAGATCGAGCTTTATCGTTGGAAACAGGAATTAAGCGAAGGAATGCACGCGGGGGATGCCTAGGCATCTGCCGGCGACGAAGGACGGGCCAAGCCCCGAAAGTCCCGCACGAGGCGCAAAGGGCCTTTGACTGCGGGGGATCCGAATGGGGAAACCCACGCGCAAGCGTATCCACGGACTGAATACATAGGTCCGAGGAGGCAAACCCGGGGAACTGAAACATCTAAGTACCCGGAGGAAAAGAAATCAACCGAGATTCCCTCAGTAGTGGTGAGCGAAAGGGGAAGAGCCCAGACGGTTCGCGCATTCAGGCGACAAGGCGAAGCGGGATGGAAAGCCCCCCCATAGCAGGTGACAGGCCTGTAGCCATGTTCAATGGAGCGTACGTCGAAGAGTAGGGCGGGACACGTGAAATCCTGCCTGAAGACGGGGGGACCACCCTCCAAGGCTAAATACGAGCGGATGACCGATAGTGCACAGTACCGTGAGGGAAAGGTGAAAAGCACCCCGAGAGGGGAGTGAAAGAGCGCCTGAAACCGCGTGCATACATTCTGTCGGAGGGAGGATTCATCCTCCTGACGGCGTGCCTTTTGTTTAATGAGCCAGCGAGTTGCTCGTGTACGGCGAGGTTAAGGGCCTCAGGCCCGGAGCCGAAGCGAAAGCGAGTCTCAACTGGGCGACCAGTCGTACACGGCAGACACGAAGCCTTAGTGATCTACCCATGGCCAGGCTGAAGCGGGGGTAACACCTCGTGGAGGGCCCAACCGATATACATTGAAACGTGTCCGGATGAGCTGTGGGTAGGAGCGAAAGACCAATCAAACTGGGCGATAGCTTGTTCTCTCCGAAACATATTTAGGTATGGCGTCATGTTAGCTTCACGGGGGTAGAGCACTGGAAGGACTAGGGGGCACACCCGCTTACCAAACCCTATCAAACTCCGAATACCGTGAACGTGATGCATGGCAGACAGCCCGCGGGTGATAAGATCAGCGGACGAAAGGGAAACAACCCGGACCATCGACTAAGCGTCCCCAAGTATGTGCTAAGTGGTAAAGGATGTGGGGTTGCACAGACAGCCAGGAGGTTAGCTTAGAAGCAGCTACCCTTTAAAGAAAGCGTAATAGCTCACTGGTCAAGCGACCCCGCGCCGAAAATGATCGGGACTAAGCACATCACCGAAGTCATGGACTCAGCAATGAGTGGTAGGAGAGCGTTCCGTAGGCCTGGGAAGGCGCGTGGCGATGCGCGCTGGAGGTATCGGAAACGAGAATGCTGGCATGAGTATGCGAAAATGCGGGTGAAAAACCCGCACACCGTAAGTCCAAGGGTTCCCGGGCAAGGATAATCCCCCCGGGGTCAGTCGGGATCTAAGACGAGGCCGAGAGGCGTAGCCGATGACAAGCGGGCGAACATTCCCGCACCCACATCACTGCGTTTGACCGACGGGGCGACGCATGGGACAGCGAGTAGCGACTGATGGATGTCGCGGATGGCGTGCAAGGCTCCGGGGCGGCAAATCCCCCCGGTACATGCCCCAGGCGCCGGACCGGTGGAAGGCTTCGGCCGGAAGCTGAGTCTCGTGGGCCCGTGCCAGGAAAACCCCCTAAGGGAGTATTGATGTGGCCCGTACCGTAAACCGACACAGGTGGACGAGGCGAATAGCCTAAGGTGCTCGAGACAACTCGGGAGAAGGAACTCGGCAAATTAACCCCGTAACTTCGGGATAAGGGGAGCCTCCAGCGGTGAGGATGGACAGTCCAGGGCTGCAGGAGGTCGCAGGGAAACGGCAGAAGCGACTGTTTACCAAAAACACAGGGCCATGCTAACACGCAAGTGGATGTATATGGTCTGACACGTGCCCGGTGCCGGAAGGTTAACAGGAGGCGTCAGCTCACGCGAAGCGCTGAATCGAAGCCCCGGTAAACGGCGGCCGTAACTATAACGGTCCTAAGGTAGCGAAATTCCTTGTCGGGTAAGTTCCGACCTGCACGAATCGTGTAACGACTTCTGCACTGTCTCCTCCCGGGACTCGGCGAAATTGCAGTGCCGGTGAAGATGCCGGCAACCCGCACCTGGACGGAAAGACCCCATGAACCTTCACTGTATTTTGACATTGGTTTTAGGACTGGCATGTGTAGGATAGGTGGGAGGCTTGGAAGCGGCGACGCCAGTCGTCGTGGAGCCATCCTTGAAATACCACCCTTGCCCGTTTTGAGATCTAACCTCGTCCCGTCATCCGGGACAGGGACCGTGTCTGATGGTCAGTTTGACTGGGGCGGTCGCCTCCTAAAAGGTAACGGAGGCATCCAATGGTTCCCTCAGCGCGGTCGGCAATCGCGCGCAGAGCATAAAGGCATAAGGGAGCTTGACTGCGAGACGGACACGTCGAGCAGGTACGAAAGTAGGGCTTAGTGATCCCGCGGTACAGCGTGGAACGGCCGTTGCTCAATGGATAAAAGGTACTCTGGGGATAACAGGCTGATCTCCCCCAAGCGTTCATAGCGACGGGGAGGTTTGGCACCTCGATGTCGGCTCGTCGCATCCTGGGGCTGGAGAAGGTCCCAAGGGTTTGGCTGTTCGCCAATTAAAGCGGCACGCGAGCTGGGTTCAGAACGTCGTGAGACAGTTCGGTCCCTATCCGGTGTGGGCGTACGAGACTTGAGGGAAGCTGACCTTAGTACGAGAGGACCGGGTCGGACGTACCTCCGGTGTACCGGCTGTCGCGCCAGCGGCATTGCCGGGTAGCCGTGTACGGATCGGAGAAACGCTGAAGGCATCTAAGCGTGAAGCCGTTCCCAAGATCAGGTCTCGCGGGGGCAACCCCCTGAAGGGCCGTCGGAGACTACGACGTCGATAGGCGACAGGTGTAAGCGTGGCGACACGTTGAGCCGAGTCGTACTAATAGCCCGTGAGAGCTTTTCCTTTCTTTCAACGATGACGTTCGACACGCGTCGCGTGAGCAGCTAGGATTCATCACCTTTACTTCAGCCACTCAGTAGAGTCGCTGGTTGCAGGTTACTGCCGGAGAGATTGTTTCAGCGGTTATCGAGGGAGGGTCATACCCGTTCCCATTCCGAACACGGAAGTCAAGCCTCCTATCGCCGATGGTACCTGGCCTACGGGTCCGGGAGAGTAGGTCGCCGCTGGATTCACG
>NZ_FQWP01000039.1:0-15404 GCF_900129715.1 Fibrobacter sp. UWH9
AAGTGTTCGTCGTCACGCTTTGCTTCGCCTTCTTCGGTCTGGCTTTCTTCACGGAAGTGACCGCCGCAAGATTCTTCACGGTGGAGGGCGTCGAGAGTGAGGACTTCTGCGAATTCAAGGAAGTCAGCCAGACGGCCAGCACGTTCCAGGTTCTGGTTGAAGGAACCTTCGGAGCCAACAACGTTGACGTTTTCGTAGAATTCTTCGCGGAGTGCGGGGATTTCCTGGAGAGCCTTTTCGAGGCCAGCCTTGTTACGGGCCATACCAACGTATTCCCACATGATGTTACCGAGCTGACGATGGATATCGTTAACAGTGCGGTGACCCTTGATGGAAAGGAGCTTGGAAATCTTTTCTGCGGTCTGCTTCTTGCAGTCTTCGAAAGTAGGATCAGATTCGGTCCTTTTGGATACTCCCTCAAACATAGAATATATTTCTAAGAAAACTATTTCACATCAAACATTTTCATCGGCAATACATGCCTTTGTTTAGCCTTCAGTACTTCAATAATGACTGTACTTCCACCACCCTGCGGAACAGCCGTCTTTATTGTCACTTTCTTGAGTGTACCGGGAAGTTCGCAAGAATTGTCGCAATACTCAAATTCGCTTATTGAACTTGCGCCGTTCACGGTTACTTCCATCTTCATCACGCGCTTGTTTTTCTGCGAGTAGTACAATGTCGGTTTCGAGGCATCCTTAGGCATAATTTTCCAGAGGCTTCCTTCTGCAATAGGATTATTGTAGTCTTCAGGAGAGCCCATCTGCTTATTCACATCCGCAGGATTCTGAGCGGGCATGTTCTGCGTCGGGAGTTTTTTCCCGGTTTTCAAGTCCGTCACCTTCATGCGACCGTTATTTTGGACCACTTCCATCTGCATCATGCTGGACTTGATTGTGGTAATGGACTTGTTTACACCAGCGGTAAGCAGCGCCATATTCACAACCTGCGCGGTCTGGCCTGGAAGCGTAACAGTTGTTCGCATCTGCATTTCACAGGTATCCGGAAAGGCGGCCTTTTTCTGGTTATCGAACACAGTCTGCAAGCTAAGTGCATGGACTTGGAATGTTGCAAGAACAACAATCGCAAAAGTTCTTATTGCTTTATACATAATTCAATTCCTTAAAGCAAAGATAATTTTTTCGTTGATTTGATAGCACCATTCACCTTGAGCATCAAATACGTTTTTCCCATGTCAATACCAGTCCAGTCTACGCGCACCAACTGCTCTCCCGGAGCGAGAGTTCCATTGAATATTGACTTTACTGGCGTCCCCATAGCAGTTACCAAGCTAAACTCCACATATACCCAACTATCCAGTATAACAACCAAGCCGTCCTGTGTGCGAACAACGGGTATGGAATTGTCCGGAGCCTGATAACCGAAATCAACATTATAAACGGAATCAGGGCTGCCCTCGTCCGAAGCAGGTAACACCCATGCAGGCGAATTGCCATAAAGCATATACCCCGTGGAATCGAACACACAAATGTTGTGAAACTCTCGCATCGCCATTCCGAGACTGTCGTGACTCGGATCGTTGTTTACGTTCCACTTCGCAGCCCAACTAGGCAAATGCAGGGCGACCTTCACCGGATTCTGCCAAGACTTGCCCATAGCAAGCAATTTATCGCAATGAACAGTCAACTGCCAACGGCCAGAACCAAGGCTTTCGATAGAAGCCGTAGAGCATTCGGACATGTCGTAGATTTCGTAATCTGGAGCCTGTCCTTCCTCCACGAAGAAGTAATAGCGAACGTCGAAGTTTTTCAATGCAACGTTGCCTACATTTTCAACCTTTATGTGGATTTCGCTCGCCTGGTTATCTCCGCGCACATCGGCAGCAAGTACGCGAACCTTGGTTTCTGGCGATACGGGATCTTCCATTTCGGCGCAGGAACCACCAATTAGGTTGTTGTCGCTGTCCAAAACGATAATGCCAGCATCTTCGTAGAAACCCTCAACATTTACATTCAAGCCCGAATTCGGGTCGATGAACGAAGGATCATCGGACGCATCCCACGGAATGTAGTCCGCATTGTAGAGGCCAAAATGCGGGCCATCTCCGCCAAATACAGTTCCGCCAACAGGAATCGTCTCGGTAAACTTCCATTCCACATAACCCGTATTGGCGCTCTCGGAGTATACGGCAGGGAACGTCGACACATTCTCGTTCGGCCAGTAACGATCCGCTTTAGCCTGCGAAGCGTCTTCGCCACGGAAGTAGTAGCGCACGTAAAATCCGTTCACCGGTTCACTCGACACATTCTTCAAACGAATGCGTGGGCGAAGCGTTGATGTTTCTGGGTAGCCTTCGTAACGCAAGTAGGACTTGACCTTCACAGCGTAATCACTGGAAGCTGAGGGAACCGGAGAACCTGTACTTACACCCCAGGCAATCGAGGACGGATTCACTTCCGTCGAAGTGAGCGCAAAGCCGCCCACCTGCAAGCCTGCAGGGAGATTCAAACGCAATGTATGCACACCGGCAGCAAGATTGAGACTTACTCCAGAAACATACGCGGCACGCCAAACAGGTTCAACATTGATTGAGCCGCCAAGAAGTGCGGACCCCTCGCCAACCGAGACTTGAGCAGTATTCTGCGACGCAGAGCGCACATACATCATCAGTTTGTACACACCCGCATATTCCACACTGACAGGAACCTCGACCGTTGCCGTAGACGAAGCGTCAAGATACTTATTCCCGGCCACAGAGCACGAGAACTGACGTTCCGCTCCGAATCCAGGATTCATGTCACCCACGGCAACCACGATTATATGCGGTTCCTCGCCAACGTCGTCCTCCCTGGAGACCGGTACAGAAAGCGCATAGACCTCGTCGGCACTGAGCGCCTTGCCGTACATGCGGACATCCGCGACATTGCCTATATAAGACAGGCTATCTCCTTGACCCATGGAGAACGAACCATAAAGTTCACGCTCCACACCCGCAATTTCGCTTGAGGAAATATCCTCGACATGAGCCAGTTCTCCATTCACGTAGAACCGGATGTCGGAGGAATCCACAGAAACAACCACATGATTCCAATTTTTCGCATCTAGCAGAGCATTTCGCGCGCACTTCACTAGGGAATTTTCAGCAAGGCAAAGCATCTTTCCGCGATTCCGCAGTTCAATGTTCAGGCCATTATAGCCTTCGAAGCCAAAGACACGACGCATATGCAGATCCGTATAGCCAACCTTCAATCGAGCCTCAAATGAGTACGACTTCGTCGTCTCGAAATTGACATGACCAATGCCAGTTGCCTGATCTTTCATTGTGCCAAAATAAAGGCCAACATCCGATTTCCACGGAGATTTCATCTTGGAAAGGTCAAGATTATGGCCCGAACCGGTAAATTCGTGGACAGTCTTTCCCCATCCTTCGTAGGCCGGGTACCACAAGGCAAGTTCCGTCGGGAACGGATACAGAAGATCGTCGTGATAATATTCTCGCATAACATAGTTGTGTCCATAATCCTCCGCACGGAAGCTGAACGAGAACTTGCATCCCACGCACTGCGTCAGCTTTTTACGGGAAATACGCACGGAAACATCAACATCACCGGCGATATCGGGCACCGCATTTATCACAGGGAGAGAATCCCCGCCAAGCAACGGTGTGACGACAACCTTCGCGACGCCACTCTCGGAATCACGAACGCGAGCCCTTATCCTGAATATTCTGTTGAGCGCCTCGGAAGTATCCAGCACATTCCAGTTTTCAATGACCGGACGTGCGGAATCCGTGTACACGCGAGGCCCAGCCAACTGCATATCCATGCCAAGTGCCGAAACGCCCACATAGCGGGACTCGTAAACGTCCGAAGCAATCTTTCCCATGCGGGACGCCCCAGATGTTTTGCTTCCGTCATAAACCACGGTATCCGGGATTTCGCCACGGATTTCAGCCGCAATACGACCATCTTTATACAAGGACACTAGGCCATAGCCCGGATGCGTACAACTTGCGCCATACGCCATGTAGCCGTTGTCAAGGCCAAGCCAGAGAGAATCCGATGGAACGGAACAGGCAAACCGCGTATTCACTGTCAAGGCTCGGGCGACGGCGGGCGCTGCGGGAAGTTCGCGGGAAACACCTACAGAATCAGGTTCGCTCAACGCAACCACGAACACGTAACTGGAGTCAATGTCTTTTCCACGAGACGGCAAAGTAATTTGCGCGAAGCCATTGGAATCGGCGGTAAACGAAAGTGCAACTGGCGGAGTGAAATCGTCATGGTTCGCCCACAATGAGTCATCATCAACATAAAGACGGAATCTCGATATGCCATCCACACGGACTGTACGATTGACCGAAGTAGCAATTTCAGGCAGGACGGTCACGCTGAAGTTTGGCGTTTCCGCAATAGCCGAATCCATCGCCGTAAACACGGAGAAGGTTTGCGTTTCGGCGGAAATCAAAAGGTAAGCCCACTGCACCTTATCTGTATAACAACGGGTATCCGTCACAGTAGAACACGTTGCTACTGTATCGGAAGCCCCTTCCACAAGAGGCTTTCCATCTTTGTCAAGATAGCCATACAATGCATTTTCAAGCGGCACAAACTTCTTCTTATCAAAATCAACCTTGTACAGTCTCAGTGTCTGCGGAGTTGCATGCAAGGCGTTCATTTCTTCACGACTTATTTTCATTTGAACACGTGGGAGCGCCGATTTATTTTCAAAAGTCATTGAGGGCAGAACTTCAACAATCGGGCCCTTGAGAGCAAGATTATTGAACACTTCAAAAGAGTAATCCGTTGCATCAACCGTACGGACGGTGATATTTCTTCCCTCATTTTCGGCAACATAATTTGTCGGGAATGACACACTGACTTCCTCATACAAAGATTTAACCGTGCCACCATCTGACGCCTTTATTGCACGCCCGACAATCATATCAAACTTGCTAAAGTTAAACATGGTTCCATTGTCATCGCCCCACAAAAGCATAAGCTGAGTATTCCCCTGCAACCTGTTCACATTAAACCAGCCAAGTCGATACCACCCACTTGAATCAGCCTTCAAGGAATCTCTCCATGCAGAATCAAGCATAGACTTTGGATACGTATAGAAAGCATCTCCATTTAAATACACCAAGCGATAATTCACCCCGCTATCCAAATAGGCCCTGACTTCAACTAATTCCTTCGGGCGCTTGACAACAATGGAGTCTGCATCCTTAAATTTCACAATCATATCTGTAGAATCCGGAAATGTTCCGTCAATACGCAAATGTGAATGCTTTCCGGAATCAAGTTGCAGCAATTCTACATTGGTTACAACAACATTGTTCACCCAATCATCGTCAACTCGATAAATCTGATTCCGTGTCAATTTTTCTGATTTGGGACGAATCGGAGATCTCGCAAGGGGATCCTTTGACATGCGGTAGAACGTATCCACTACAAACGAATCAGCTTCAATATAAAGCATTTCTCCCTTGAGAATGGAATCGGGAACATGAATATCATTCAAATTCACCTTAAGTGATTCAACCTTAGCGACGACACCACTCCCAATAAGGTCGCTATTTATCTTTACTACACTATCAAACTTAATGCCATATCGGTGCGTACTTTCATCGTAATCACCCGGTGCGGGCTTGACTTTGAACGCAACATCTTTTTTCCCGATATTAGATGGCAAAACTTTAAGTCCATACAAAATGTTCTGAGAGAAATTCTGAACAGAGCTTGCAGCATTTTCAAAATTCTTTATAATAGAATTACCATTAGTCACCAATGACGACCAAGTTGAATCCGTGTAATCGCCATAATAATAATGGGCATGCGATCCAAAATCATAATACTTGTAACAAAGGGATATTCCGGTATTCACAAAATTCCAATCTTGATCATTTTCCTTACACACAGAATCCCCGAAAGCTTCAGCCGAATCCTTGACAAGTTCACCTAAGCTTTTTGCTGCCGGGTACGCAATCGTGTCACGATGCCTTACCGAGCTCCAGTGGGTATTGCGACCAACAAAGAATTCCACATTCGTGTTGGCGGCGAAATACGGGGTATGCTTGACCGAATCGGAACGCCCCGAATACTTAATCTCGCAATAGCCTGGAGAGCCTATTGCCGCAAGGACATTCGTCGCGGGGTCATAATTGCAATCCACAGTTGGTTCATTGGCATCAACGGCCCCCAGTACCTTAGCCTCAAAAAAGTCCTCTTGACTGCTTGGGGTGTAGAATCTCAAATCAAAACGGGCCGCCTGCGAGTAAGTCGAGTCCTCATCCGCAAACAGGAATGTGTTCAGTCCGCCCTCAAGATAGCTCGACGGGAAATAATGCAGCCTTTGCGTCTCAAACGGAGTCAACAGGCCGTACGTCTTGTCGAACTTCCACTCGTTTCCGTCATGGTACGAACCCATGCCGACAAAGAAATCGTCGCTTTCCACCCATCTTAAACTATCCAATGCAGCCCAGTATCCATTGCCGTCATTACCGAATATGGTTTTGTTCGTGTGGTCGAAACGGACCGTGCGATTCACGAGATTGTCCATACCGAAGTCAGCATCCCAATAAGAATCGGGTATTTCAAATTTAATGTTAAGTTGTAAATAGGTATAACGAAGCCAATCGCTACCACCACAACGAGTGTTTATCTTATCTTTCCCTGAATAAAACATTCTATCCGAATTTGGTAAAATTGAAAGACTGAAGAGATTTTTGTTAGGATCATATCCTTCCGTAGTTCCAGACCTTCCATAGACACATGTAGTGTCTAAAATCGAATCTTTCGTGACGACATTACATCCTAAATCAGACTTATATTCCGACACAAATCCATCTGATTTTGTTCCAGAAATTTTATATTTAGAATTATTAGGAGTGAAATTTTCCAACTTCCACACTGATTTATTTTTAGCCGCTTTAAAATGATTCGAATCTAAAGGCGGAGTTTTAAAAAGTTCACTATAATCTGTCCAGGTTAAAACTACAATATCAATAGTGCCATTTTCCGGCCCATTTTTTCCGTCGAACCCCCAGCCAGTTCCTCCATAATTCAATACAAAAGGAACAATGGTATCTCTATGATCGGAATCAAAATGGAGTACATTTGTTTTAATAATGTCATAATCTTTATTGCCAGTTTCTTCGCAAGAACTGGGTCCATCAGTGCATCCCAAAAATGGGAAACAGATCTTTTGCGTTCTTCCTGTAATTTCATCTAATTTTCCCGTATGTCGAGACACAACCACCAAATCCAATTTTTTCCTATGCCTCTTAATAGCAAGGCTAAACCTCTTCGGTTCATAGCCGATTATCTCTTGTGTCCCGGAAATCTTCCCCGTCAGGGGAATTTCGCCATCACGCAGGGATTCGGGCATTTTCCATCCAGCAAGACTAGCCTTCACCAGATAGTCAGCAACCGGTTCATAACGGTATGTGTTGACTTGGTTGTCGTACATAGCCTCCGCAACATGAATGGAAGGAACCGTAATGTTCTCGTTTTTCGGATAGTCCGGAGTCATGTCTAACATTGTCTCGGCATGCTTCACATTGAACACCGCCTGTGCCGTATCAGAATTTTCACCATCCGTCGAATGAGCAATAATCAAAAGTTTATGTTCACCCACGTCAAGTTTGGCATGTCCCAGGCTATCCTTTCCATTCCAACTAATTTGGTAGGCGGTGTCATTAGAGTTTGCACGCACCATAGTGGAAATATTCTGCAACTCTGTTGTATCTAATCCGTTTACTACGTAAATGCCCACATTGGCGTCCCTATTCTTGATTCCGTATCTAGCAACCATCGTCTTTAACCACAGAACCCTATTTTCGCAATACTCCTCGCCTTTTGTATCGGATTTGCATACCGTGGTTGAGTCATTCTTCAAAAGAATAAAGTCCGGCAAGGTATCTGCAAGAGCAATCTTCATGGTATCTGGAACAATCATAATTGTCGCGGAATCAAGGAACACATGCGGATTCGAAGAAGTATTTTCCGTAGCCTCCACATAAATAGTCATCATGCCCGACGCAGGATACCTTCCCGTTTCCGTAGTCCCGGGCCATGCGTATTTAAGCCCATAGGAGTGCGGGTTTACGGTCCACCCCATCACAAGAGGATTAAGGGTATCGCTATTGACTCTACCATCGGCAATCCAATAAAAGCCATCATCGGAACTGCTTCCAAAATAGACTCGCATCTTGGGCAGGGTTGCATCACCAAAAAGCCTCGTGCTAGAAACTTTGAACGCTTCGGTAGCAGTCATCACCACATGCCCGGAATCCCCATACAGAGACATTTCATGACTGACCTTCGAAGGAGGAATCCATTCCGGGAAATCCTCCAGATAGGAATTCATGACCGAAGAGAACAGTCCCATGTCAAAGGCAGTCGGCCTAATTTCACTCTTTTCATAATCTCTTTCTTTATTGAATCCCGCAGAATCATAGGAAACTTTCAATGTATCCCCAGCAGCAAGTCCCTTCCACAGCAAATGATATTCGCCATCCAATTCATAGAACCATACGGCAGAACTATCTGACTCGGTATCGTTCGGCATCCCATAGTAAGGATTGCGCCATACTTTCGATACCGACTCGTCGAACATGCCAATATGTTTTGAATCTTCCGCATAGATTCGCAAGAAATAACTGCCGTTGAACTTTCCAGACAGGTAAAGAGACAATTCAAGAGAGTCACTTCCAACGTGCAATGCCGTATCGGGATTCAAAGAGAAGTGCCATTTAGGCTCGTCACCAAACAGTTCATCCCGGCTTTCTCCGAAAAAGACCGTTGTTGTGTCCGTTTTCCATAAACTGTCAGATCCGTCTACGCATTCATTTCCCGCACACGTGCCAAGCTCTATAACATAAGAACCTTCAAGTTCCTTTCCGTTCATTTTGCGGTCAAGGTACCCCAGCACGCCATCGTTACTCTGAGATATTTTTGACACGTGGCCCAAAGAATCGTTACGAAGTGCAGACACAACAAAAATGTTGGTCGTTTCCCAGTGAAGCGGATCTCCAAGCTTGACGGAATCCACATTGGCATAACGCAATCTATACACTGTATTCAACGAATCTGACGGCGTTGCAGACGGAGCGACTCCCGTAATGGCCACAAGCGAGGTATATACAGCAGAATCGCGCGGAGACGATATTATCGGAGTCCGTTCGCCAATGAAGAAAAGGTCCGTTTTCGTCGAGGCATTGCCAGCTGCGTCAATGCACACAGCCTCAAGATAGCACTTACCGCGCATACCATCCAATGAATCCAGGCTGAACGTCACCGAATCATTCTTCAAAACATTGTCCGATATTTTCTTCCACGAGGTCGTTCTGCCGGAACCATTCACACGATAATGACAACGCATCCCCGTACGATTCGACGCTACATCAAACTTCTCGTTTACAACAATCTTCGCAGAATAGTTTTTACTTGAATCCAGATAGACAAGTTTTGTACTTACGAGGCTCTCGATATTCGGCTCGGTTTTATCGACACGGAGTTTTTTCTGGAATCTGTAAAGTGTACCATTCTTTGCGGCGTCGCGCACAAGGGCACGTATTTCGTAGTCGCCATCCTCAAAACGCATACTCGATGTTTCCGTCCAAGACGTATCTGCGACATCGCCCGATTCCACCCAAACAGAATCGCCTGCATGGTCGATTTTCGTTGTATCACCAACGTGGACGAACTGCCAGGCAATTGTCACGGGGACGCGGTCACGGCCACCCAGGACTTCTCGAACAGCATAAGAAATTTTCAACAAACTATCTTGTGTCGCATAGCTATAGGACTGGTCGCGCGGCGGACGTTCGTTTTGCAACTGGGCATACGAGTTTCCAGATACGGTAGTCGCCTCGAGCCGCGGATTGACAAGTTCCGGGTTGCGTGAATCGACAAAGAACGTGTCGTATACCGCCGTGACATTCAAATAATCGCTATCCGTAGGCCATAAAGATTCTGCAACATTTCCAGAATTCGCTGCAATCGCTGCAACAAGCTTATTCATCTTGGAATAGGTGCTTGAATCCGGTACGGCGTTATCCACCGCAAGAGCCTTGATTCGGTAAAAGCCATCGTTCCCCCTGACGGACGCGCGGACACCATCGTTCCACTGTATCGCAAATTCCGGAGTGGCCACATCATAGTATGCCGGGAAATCAGCCACTCGCGAATAGCCAGAATTACTGGAATTTCCTTTCGCCTTTTCCAGGGACACGCGCATGGCACGGATATCGGGACTGTTCAACGAGTCCGCCCATGCAAAGCGCGCGACGAACGACTGACTGTCCGGATTGACAATTCCATATTCGGCCTTGATATTGAACACGGGCGCTGTCGTATCCACGCTAAATGATACGTTGTACGTATTCAACGAGTCGTCCTCAGCCGAAGCATCTTCCATGTTACGGATATCCGCCACGAACATCCAGTGGTATTTCCCTTCGGTGGGGTGTTCGACGTTCCATTTTGACGTAAAGTACGCACTGGACAAATCTTGAAGGCTACCCGTGGAGTCGCGACTGATATCGACTACGGTTTCATAATCCATTTTCATGTCTCGCAGCGTGTCGGCATTCGCCAGCGAGTCTCCTGATTCAAGTACCATCTTGTCCTTGGCACCTACAACCTTGAATCCCTGATAACCCAGGGCGCTTGCGTAAGATTTGAATCCCTTTATCTTATTCAGAACAACGTTATGCTGAGGCCAAACAGGGCTGAGCATATTGTCCGTCGCCTTGAACAGGTAGTAGAACCGCTGCGTGTTACTGAGGCCTATCTTGTTCACCGTGGAAATCGTGACGGTATTCTGGTTATCCTTTTGGATGGCGAGAAGGTTGTTGTAACCATAATCCCCAGGGACAAAGTCGAACTGGCCGTTCTTCTTTACGGGGTGCGGGACGGTCTTGAGCGAATCGTAGCGTGCGACCTTGCCGCCCTTGCCATCGTCCACGGAATCCTTGACCCATTTCACATGGCCCCACGTTCCGCCGCCGCTGCGCTTGAACACTTCGCACGCGTCTTTTGCGTCGGGGTCCTTAGTCACATCACACTCCCAGGCGAGTTATTCCTGATAGTTGAAATTCATGCGAATTTGACGAAGACGATGCGGCATCAAATCGTCCACAACAAAGGAGTACTTCTCAATCCAGTTGTCCACCGTAATCGCGGGAACGTTGTAACGCTCCACGTGACGGATAGGGACGGATTTCGGCGCAAGATCGCCATCCGGGGAGAGACCATCCACCTTTTCCCAGCGATCCATCTTCATGCCGACAGAAGACCAGTCGGAAGATGAGCTAAACTTGAGGGGAGAATTCTGAAAAACAGCATAATTCTGACGCTTAAAGGAACCATAAGATTGCAGAGTGTCGTTATAAATGGAATCGCCCTTGTCATTCGTTCCATTGTAAATAAACTTACCCGAGGAATCCTTCGGTGCATCACTTCTCGCCACAAGCGAGTCAATCTTTCCATAAAGCCCGGCTTCGCAAAGTTGCGCCGTATCGACAACATCCGCCCCGTAGAAACAGCTGCGGTTCAGCGTGGACGACTCGCGAGCCGACTCGCTCATCTTGGACAAACTATCCATCGTCCTCGAATCGTTCAGCGCCAGGTTCACGAAAGGCTTCTCGTAGAGGAATTCTTCCATGAGGTATGGCGTGTACGAAGAACCCGCGGACGAACCAATCGGGGAGAAGGTGTTCTTCGAAACCTTCATGGTATCGAGATTATCCGAATAAAGAGGGATCGTATGAGATTCACCCAAATCCGTAAATCCCGCCACAGCAGCAGGAACTAATTTCATCGCAACACTATTAGCGGACGCAATCACAATTGCGACCTTTGCAAGTGTTGCGCTGGCAGCACCCAACCCACCAAATTTTGCAATCAGATCCAATGCCAACACAGCATCCGTACTTAAGGAAACCATAGATATAAGATCTGCATCCGATTTTGACGCATTAGGAGCGGCATTGAAGTCTGCCCTTTGCACATCAACATTAGGATTGTTTAAAACATCAACGTGTACAGCTTCACTTGATGTATCTGGAACAATGCTACTGCCATTATCCTTTAGCGATATGCCCACAATACCAGCCAACATGGCACTTGCGGCATTCACATAGGAATAAACTCCATCAGACCTTCCCGTAAATTGGGAAAACATATTTTCAAAGGGTAGCGAAATCGCATCTGGAACTATCGCTCAATAGATGTTTTCACCAAGACTGTTCTTTGACGGTGCAGGATCCGTAAATGTCAAACTATTCTTGCCAGAAAGAAGCCTGTACATCGGCTGCCGTTCAACATCATACAATTTGTGATTCAACGAGTAGATTGTATTTGTTCCAGTATTCCTCGGGTCAACATACGCGACAAGAGAATCCTCCATGTGATATATTTCCGGGGCAAACGTTCTTACAGCAAACGGAGTTATGTCACTTGCAAGAAGAGAACCAGCAGACATCCAAAGAGCAACGTGTACAGCCACCTCTTCCGAAGCAACCAAAGTCAATGCCCCAGCAAAAACACCACAAAAAACAGCAGCCTGAATAAACTTATTTTTCGCATTCTCACCCAAGCCATTTCTCGCTTCCTTTGTCACCTGCATATTCAGCGCCCCAGTTCCTTCATGCGGGCTATCCAAGGTAATTATCTTATCTACGTCATCATGGTAATAGTCGCCCTGCACATATTCACGAGAAACGACACCGCCCATGCTGTGACCGATAAGGATGTAACGGGAAGCAAGTTGGTGGTAGAGATCGGGATTTTTACGGATGACTTCAAGAGCAGCTTGTCCCTTTTCCGTCGTATCTACTTTTACACCAAAATCTGTAACAATCTGCTTCGTAATAACAGCCTTCACTTCCTGGGCTTCCTCCATCAAGGCGCGGCGATGTCCGAATCCCCCCTTGCCATAGGCGACGTTCCCCTTATTCCAGACTCTATCACCCAGTTCCCGAGCATTGTTATACGAACTATTTGCTGGATTTGAGAAAGAACGCCAATTGTAGATGTACGAATCTTTCGGATGCTTGATATTTGCAGCATTTTCTTCAAAAATATTCCGACTCAACCAAGAAGTGATTCGACCGTCATTATCGTAATCGCCTAAATTTGCCTTACCCAAAAATTCGGAAGATTCATAAGCAGAAGGCAAAACTGAATCCAAAGCATCTATCACGTCATCCAATCGAGTCCTTATTTCAGACTTAAAATCTTCATATCCATAGGATTCATCCCAATAATCTTCAGACATAAAAGGCCAAATGAACCCTTTTTCCCAGCCGTACGCCCCATGTACCATGAGAACGTTATAATTTTCAATACTTTCCATTGGTTTAGGTATAGCCCAACCACCGATGACGAAAGCCATCACTAAAAGAAGAATTTTTTTCATTTTTGAGCCTTACTTTATTTTATTAATCATACGAAACAAAGCCTTTTTCATCATCAACAAAGTTTCCAAATCCGGGGAAACTCATTGGACGAACATTCAAACCAAAATCAAATTTTTTTTCATCAAATTTTAAAGAAAACAAATAACCCCAATAAACCAAATCCCCATAAAAAGATAACGAAGATAATCTAACAGTACCTAAATCCCAAAAAGCAACATTTTCAACATAAATCGAATCAGATAATATATTATCCATCCATAGGCTCAATTTCATACCTTCTATATTTTTTTCCAAGCAATACACGTCATTCCCCCAAGCCCTCACGTCGTCGCACTTTCCAATCCACTTCAATTTTTCGTCAAGACGCTTGTACGTAATCGTCCGTGCCACCGTATCCAAAACAGCATACTGGCAATACGAGGCTCCAGAATCCAGCGACGTAAGCGCATTATCAAACGTTCTTGAATTCATGGAATATGAACCCAGGGCGATAAATTTTCCATCGAGCCACTGGTGAATTCTTTGTACGCTAACCTTTTGGCTACATCCTTCAAAGGACTTACTCAATTTCATCTCATGTGGTTCATCCCCAATCTTCCACAATTTTATGTATTCCCCAAGGACCCCGCCCCAGACAATGGAATCCGTCATCCGCCCGCCAAACCAGCCAGAAGATTTTTCTTCACTCAGGGAATCGCACCATCTCGGTCCATCTTCCTGCACACGGTAATTGTACAGGCAAAGACGCGGATTTCCCGCACCTCGGCCTTCTAAATATTCCCCATTCCATCGTTCCGTTGTTTCATGCCAGAAACGAAAATCACCAACAATCACCAGCGAGTCATCAACAAAACCTACAACCTTCGCATTACTCCGATCATCATCCCACCAAAATTCCTCCTTATCGCTGCACCCAGCCAGCATCCCGTCACACAACACAGCGACCATAGCCCCTGCGAACAATCCGCAAATTCTATTCATCATAATCAAACCTCCAGCATCATCCGTTCAGCCCGCAAAGCATACGAACATGTGATGTACATCACATACAAATATATCTAAAATTTCTCCTATTTTGCCAGCAAAACAACTAATTATCACACCCCACACAAAAAAAAGAACCCCGTCGGAGTTTAACCCGAACGGAGTTCTAGATCCTTCGTCTCCGGCGCAAGCGCCTTCGCTCAGGATGACATGCTAGGAATTAATCCTGGCGCTTTCACCGCAAGCGGTTCAAGCGCGGATTACTGCGCCTCGGAAATGGTCGCTCAAGCAAGCTTGGCGACCGCTTCGCTCGGCTTGTTAATCCTTTCCGTACACCTTTTCAGCGTAGGTAGCGGTTGCCATGAGGTATTCGCGGTTCATCTTGGCGATGTAGTCCACGGTGATACCCTTCGGGCAAGCAGCCTGGCATTCGTAAAGGTTGGTGCAGTTACCAAAGCCTTCCTTGTCCATCTGTGCCACCATAGCGAGCACGCGCTTCTTGGCTTCGACCTTGCCCTGGGGCAAGAAGCTGAGGTGAGAAACCTTAGCGGAGACGAAGAGCATAGCGGAAGCGTTCTTACATGCAGCAACGCAAGCACCGCAACCAACGCAAGCAGCAGCGTCGAAGGCGCGGTCTGCATCAGCCTTGGGAACGGGGATCACGGAAGCTTCGGGAGCGGCACCGGTGTTGACGGAAACGTAGCCGCCAGCAGCGATGATGCGGTCGAATGCGGAACGGTCCACAGCGCAGTCACGGATAACCGGGAATGCAGCAGCGCGCCACGGTTCGATCACGATGGTATCGCCATCCTTGAACTTACGCATGTGCAGCTGGCAAGTGGTGATGCCGTGGTCGGGACCATGGGGCATACCGTTGATGACCAGAGAGCACATACCGCAAATGCCTTCGCGGCAGTCGTGGTCGAAAGCGAAGCCTTCCTTGCCCTGCTTCATCTGTTCTTCGTTGACAATGTCCAGCATTTCCAGGAAGGACATGTCGGGAGAAATGTCGCTGATCTTGACAGTTTCGAAC